>NZ_JAFEJT020000009.1 GCF_018555435.2 Bifidobacterium amazonense | reverse complement strand
AAAGGATGTGGATAACTTTTCTCGGATTCGGTGCCCAACCCGGGCGTGTCGCAACGTTTCCCGAGCTGTTCCACGCACCTTCGTCCACCAGAATCGCGCTCACGGACCAAAATCGGCGATTTTTTCGAGCGGTCCGAAAAACGTCCAAAATCGTTCGCTCAGCATCATCCTCCCGGACAGCGCTTTCCCAACGATTCGCCGCGGCTTCCGGAACCTCCTCGCTGAGGTCACTTTGGTGACCGGCATAGCCGGCATTGTCCACCAAAGTGACCCTAAAGTGACCTTGCCGGTCAGGCTTGCGCCCCATTATCCGCGCCGGTCGCGTTGCTTATGCGTTGCCGAGCGGTGAGGCGGGCTTTGACTGTCCATCGGTCACTTCGCGACAGCTCCCCTGACAAGGGGAGCCGAGGAAAAGGTTGATCTGCTGTCCATCGCACCATCCACCACAATCGTTCCTGGCGAACGTTTTCGCCTGTTTTGCGTCGCCGCCGCGAAAACCTCCGAAATCGTTCGCCACGCGCGATTCTGTCGCATTGGCCGAGGAACGCGCGCCGTCCGCTCTCCGACCGGGAGAATCGCGCGTGGCGACGAAAAACGGTGGTTTTCCCGGAGCGCCGGAAAAACCACCGAAAACGTTCGCTGAAAACGATTCTGCTGGACGGCGAGCATCGTACAAGAAGGGCGGCCGTCCGGTCTCCCGGCGCGGCCGCCCGTACGTTCCCGCCCCGGGGGAGCGAAAATCGATCAGTCGTTGTTCGAGTTCTGCTTGAGACGCAGGGTCAGCTCCATCACATAGTTATAAATTTCTTGCTTTTGCTGCATCTTCTCGTTGATCTGGCGCACCGCGTGCATCACCGTCGTGTGATCGCGTCCGTGGAACACCTCGCCGATGTCCACCAAGCTCATGCCGGTGTTTTCGCGGCACAGGTACATGGCGATCTGACGGGCGATGGACACGTTCTTCGTACGGCCCTTGCCAACGATGTCGTCAAAGGACAGATGGAAGTACTTGGCCACCTGGCTGATGATGTCGGTGGGCTTGATCTCGACATCCGCCGTGAAGAAGTCCTGCAGCGTCTGCTCGGCCAAAGCCGGCGTAACCGGCTGGTTGCTGAGCGATGCGACGGCCGTCACTCGGGTGAGCGCGCCTTCCAGCTCGCGGATGTTCTCGGTGAACCGCTCGGCGATCAGGTCGAGCACGTCGTTGGGGATGTTCGTGTGGTTCATCGACGCCATCATGCGCAGAATCGCGATGCGCGTCTCCAGATCCGGCGGCTTCACGTCGACCGGCAAGCCGGATTCGAAGCGGGAAATGAGTCGCGCCTCGAACCCTTTGAGGTTCTTCGGCGCCACGTCGGACGCGATGACGATACGCTTGTTCGCCTGGTACAACGCATTAAACGTATGGAAAAATTGCTCGAGCGTTGCTTCCTTGCCGCCAAGGAACTGGATGTCGTCGATGAGCAGCACGTCGACCTCTCGGTAGCGGCGGTTGAACTCGGCGATCTGGCCCTGACTCTTGTTGGTGTCGCTCAGCGCCTCAATGAATTCGTTGGTGAACTCCTCGGACGTCACGTAGCGGACCTTCAGGGTCGGGTCCTTGACCAGCGCGTAGTTGCCGATCGCGTTCAGCAGGTGGGTTTTGCCCAGGCCCGACCCGCCGTAGATACACAGCGGATTGAAGTCGCGCCCCGATCCCTCGGCCACGGCCAATGCCACAGTTCGCGCGAAACGGTTGGAATCGCCGGGAACGAACGTGTCGAACGTCGCGTTTTTGTTCAGATGCGTCTGCGGATCGCGCGCGACCTGCGTGCGGCTCGCCGTGAACGTGCCTTCCGGAATCGCCGACGGCATGGACTGCTGCGACGGCATGGACGCGGGCATCGTGCCGGCTGGCGCGGGCCTGACCGACGGCGTGGCGACGGTCGGCAGCGGACGGTTGATGCGCGGCGCGGATTCGTCCGCCCGGTACGCGTCCTGGCTTAGGTCGGAGACGGTCGGCGCCGACCGCGCGTCGAACTCCTTGGCGAACGTGTTCTGCTTGGCCTGCTGCGCGGAGACCGGTTCCGGCTCGGGTTCAGCGGGCTGCTCCTGACGCGGCTCGACCTTGAACGCGGGGAACATCGACGTTCCCGACGCGATGCTCAGCGCGTGCAGCAGCGGCTGGTTCAGTTCCTTCTGCAGCGCCTGCTGCGTGGCGAGGTTCTCCACGCTCAGTACGATGGTCGTACCGAACACGGCCTCGGGCACCACGCCTTCGAGCCAGCCCTTGTCGCGGGCGGTCAGCTTTGAATTATGTTTGAGCAGAGCCAGCGCGTCGGCCCAGATGCGGGCCGCCTGCGCGGCGGGGTCCTGCGGCGTGTGCGCCATGCGGGCCTCCTCCACTCGAACGAATAATTACGACAACAGACCATTTTTACTCCGAAAGCTGGAAGTTATCCACAGGCTTGCGTGTTGCAAATACTGGAATGTGAATAACATCCGTGTAATTTGTGGATAACTTTGCGCCGCATCCGCCTGATTTTTCAACGTTTCCGCGTGTCGTGCCGCGCCCACGCCGCTGTTCGGAATGTGAAAACCCGCTCGGCGTTTTGACTTGTGGGCAGGGGTAAGAGTACTTTGGTATAGCTTGACTCATGAGGAGCCGTGCTTTGGCGCGGCTAAAAACACCGGGAGCTACAACTATGAAGAGGACATTCCAGCCGAACAACCGCCGTCGTCACATGAAGCACGGTTTCCGCGTGCGCATGCGCACCCGCTCTGGCCGCGCGCTCATCAACCGTCGCCGCGCCAAGGGCCGCGCTTCCCTGTCCGCCTGATCGACGGCAACGGCAGTAACCGACGTGGAGCGGCTCAGGAGCCATCGTGATTTCGTCACCGTGCTCAAGCGCCGCCGTAAAGTCAGCGACAAGGATATCGTCGTGCACTATCTAGTGCGCGACGATTCCTCAGTTTTGGGCGATACGGCGACGTCCGCGCGGCGCGTCGGTCTTGCCGTATCCAAAGCGGTGGGTCACGCGGTGACCCGCAACGCGGTGAAGCGACGTTTCCGCGTGCTCGCGCGACGGTACGAATCCAGCCTGCCCGAGCGCTGCGACGTCGTCATGCGCGCCAAACCGAGCGCCGCGACGGCCGACTTCCAATCGCTGGACGAGCAGGTGTCGTCGCTGTTCGCCGCGGTGTCGCGTAAATGCGCGAACGCGGCCGCGAAGTGTGACGGCCGATGACCGTCGCCGACGGCATGATTCGCGCGATTCGCTGGTATCAGCGCGCCATTTCCGCGAATCGTCCCGCTTGCTGCAAGTACTATCCCAGCTGTTCGCGATACGCGATCGAAGCGCTGGAACGATACGGCGCGCTGCGCGGGGGACTGTTGGCCGCATTGCGATTGCTGCGCTGCCGGCCGTGGAGCCGCGGCGGCATCGATGACGTTCCGCAGCGATATTCCGTGTTTTACCGATTTTCGTGGTCGAAGGCCCATGAGGAGCCCCGACTGACACCACTGGCCTGGCAAGACGGTCCCGGACCGCGGTCCGATGACGGCCATGCGCAACATAAGGAGACGGCCTAAGCGATGATCAATTACGACAAATTCCTGCTGGACAGTGGCTTCTGGGGCTGGCTGTACAAGCTGCTGACCCCGGTCGAATGGCTGATGACCCAGATCATGGCCGTCTTCCACAAGTTCCTGACCCTGCTCGGCATGTCGCCCATCGGCTTCTCGTGGGTGCTGTCGATCATCTTCCTCGTGCTCGTCGTGCACGCGTGCGTGTTCCCGCTGTACTACAAGACGATGAAGTCGATGCGCAAGATGCAGGAAATCCAGCCCAAGATGCAGCGCATCCAGAACAAGTACAAAGGCAAGAACGACCAGGCCAGCAAAGAGGCCATGCAGCGCGAGATGATGAAGCTGTATCAGGACAACGACGCGAACCCGGCCGGTTCGTGCCTCCCGATGCTCATCCAGTCGCCGGTGTTCATGTGCATGTTCTACGTACTCTCGGCCATCCCGTACATCGCCCGCGAAAAGCGTGCGCCGCTCGGCGCGTTCGACGTGGCCACCGCGCAGCAGTTCTCGCAGACCACCGTGTTCGGCGTGAACGTGACCGACGTGTTCTCCACCGCGGCCACGCACGGCAAGATCGTCATCGGCGTCTTCGTCCTGCTCATGTGTGGCTGCCTGTGGTTCACCACGTACTTCAGCCAGAAGCGCAACATGAACCCGGAGGCGATGGTCGGCCAGGCTGCCACCATGCAGAAGGGCATGCTGTGGGTCTTCCCGATCATGTACATCTTCTCCGGCGTGACCATGCCGTTCGCCGTGCTGGTCTACTGGCTCACCAACAACATCTGCAACCTCGCCCGCACCATGTGGCAGGCGTACGCCTTCCCGACGCCGGGCTCCCCGGCCGCCAAGGACAAGGAGATCCGCGACCACAAGCGCGAGAACGATCGCCGCGCCAAGGCCGGCGAGCCGAGCCTCGAGGAGGAGAAGCTCATCAAGGCCAAGGAAGCCGCCGAACTCAGGGAGAAGCAGGGCTATCAGCGCGAGCAGCCGCAGCGCAAGAACCGCGGCAAGAAGAAGTAACGACGTCGCGCTGACGCGACGGGCGTGACCTGCGCGACATGCGCGACATGATGGTCTCGCGGGAAACGGACATGATAACGGACATGATTCGTTTCCCGCGAGACCTTTGGTTTAGACTGGTTTGCAGACTTTGACAATCGACCCTTCGCTGGACAAGGAGTAGTGGACATGGCGGAAGACGAAAGGACGATCGATCAGCTCAATGAGGAAGCTGACATCGCAGCCGACTATCTGGAGGGCCTGCTCGACATCGCCGACTACGACGGCGACATCGAGATGGGCGTGCGCAACAATCGTCCGATGGTGCAGATCGTCGCCGACGACGACACCGACATCAAGCATCTCATCGGCCGCAACGGGGAAGTGGTCGACGCGCTGCAGCAGCTGACGCGACTGGCCGTCCAGCAGAAGACCGGCGAGCGTTCGCATCTGATCGTGGACGTCGACGGGTTCCTCAAGCACAAGCGCCAGCGTCTGCGCGACATCGCGCTCGACGCGATCGACGAGGTGAAGGAGACCGGCGAGCCGGTGAACCTTAAGCCGATGAACTCGTTCGAACGCAAGGTCGTGCATGACGTTGTGCGCGAGGAGGGGCTCAAGTCGCGTTCGCACGGCGAGGAGCCGCGCCGTTACGTGACGGTGTACCTGCGCGCGAACGCGGAGGACGCCGCCGACGTCGACGAGACGGAGGAGTGATCCGTGCCGGATCATGTTTCACATGAAACCGTTCGCGGCGAGGCTGTTGCGGACGGCGTGCGGGATGATGCGGTCGCACGTGCGGCTGCGAACGATGGCGTGACGGACGGCGGTTCGGTCGCGTCTGTCGAGCCGGCTGCATCGATTGTCCCGGCGACGGACGAACTCGACGGATCGCCGATCCTCGCCCAGGTACTCGGCGACGCGCTGCCCAAACTCGAGATCTTTCACGACAAGCTCATGCGCGAAGGCGAACCGCGCGGCCTGATCGGCCCGCGTGACGTGGCTATCGTGTGGGAGCGCCACATTCTCAACTCTGCGGCCGTGGTGCCATTCATCCGCGAGACGACGCGGAACGAGCGGTACAAGACCGTCGCGGACATCGGCTCCGGCGGCGGCTTCCCCGGTATCGTCGCGGCCGCGTGCCTGCCGGACCACCGGTTCACGCTGATCGAGCCGATGGAGCGCCGCGTCGAATGGCTCGACGAATGCGTGCATGAGATGGGGCTGAAGAACGTCGAGATCGTGCGCGCTCGGTCCGAGGAGATCATCGCGCGCATCCGCAGGCGCGACGGACTGTATCCGTTCGCCGTGGCGACGTGCCGCGCGGTCGCGCCCATGACCAAGCTGTCCGGCTGGACGCTGCCGCTGCTCAAATCGCACGGCCGTCTGGTCGCGCTCAAAGGCCGTTCCGCACAGGCCGAAATCGACAAGGCCGCCAAGGAAATCGCCAAGCGTGGGGGAGTGCGCCCGCGCGTGGTCGAGGCGGAAGTCGGCCCCGGACTCGAGCCCACGCACGTGGTGCTGGTGGACAAGCGCTGACCGAGTTATCCACATTATCCACAGTGAGAAAAAGTTATCCACAATGATGAGCAGTTCACGTCGCGTTCAGGAACAAACGCTGGAGTTCCGGCGATTGAAGCGGGATTAGGCGCCGCTCTGGACCGCCTGGCGCACACAGGTTATCCACAGTTATCCACAATAGTGTGCACAACTATGTGGAAAGTTGTGGACAGCCGGCCGGACGGGTTTCCGACGCTTTTCCATGGCGTCCGAACAGCGTCCGAAAACGGCCCAAACAGCCGGTTTGAACCCGTTTTCATGTCCATGCGAACGATGAAACTGGAACGTACTGTCTGGTGAAGGAGGAGCAGTGTCCACCACGAACGGCGCACCTGAATTCGAAACGGTAGAGCAGACCATTGGCCGCATTTTCGGCAATGGGGCCTCCGATTCCTCGGTGGGCATGCAGATCGCGCAGGAAAAGCAGCGCTACGCCGCCATCGAAGCGCAGGTCTTCCCCAAGCCCAAGGAAACCCGCATCATCGCGGTCGCCAACCAGAAGGGCGGTGTCGGCAAGACGACCACGGCCGTCAACATCGCCGCTGCACTGGCCAAGGGCGGCGCGAACGTGCTCGTCATCGACATGGATCCGCAGGGCAACGCGTCGACCGCGCTCGGCATCGAACACAACTCCGGCATGGACTCCGTGTACGACGTGCTCGAAGGGCGCCGCACCATCGCTGACGTCAAGCAGGTCTGCCCGGACTTCCCGACGCTCGACGTCGTGCCCGCATCCATCGACCTGTCCGGCGCGGAACTCGAGATCGCTGACTCGCCGAACCGCAATAATCTTATGCGCGATGCGCTGACCAAGTATCTGGCCGAAGCTGACAAGCACTACGACTACGTGTTCGTCGACTGCCCGCCGAGCCTCGGCCTGCTCGTCATCAACGCGATGTGCGCCGTCAACGAAATGCTCATCCCGATCCAGGCCGAATACTATGCGCTTGAGGGCCTCGGGCAACTTATCAACACCATCGGCCTCGTGCAGAAGCACTTCAACCCGACGCTGCTCGTCTCCACCATGCTGGTTACCATGTACGACCGCCGTACGCTGCTCAGTCGCGAGGTATACGCGGAGGTCAAGAACCACTACCCGTCCATCGTGCTCGACACCACAATTCCCCGCACCGTGAAGATCTCCGAGGCGCCGAGCTTCGGGCAGACCGTGATCGCCTATGACAAGTCGAGCATGGGCGCCACGGCGTATCGCGAGGCGGCTCTGGAGATGGCGCGCCGTTCGGATCAGGCGTTGGAAGCGATTGCAATCAAGCGAGGAGAACACTGATTATGGCTACGAAGTCGCGTTTAGGCAAGGGACTTGGCGCGCTGTTCCCGGACCTTCCCGGCGATGCCCAGCATGAGCTCGACGAACTGTCGGCGATGACGCCCGCTCAGCGGGAGAAGACGGTCGCCGAGGCATTGGCGAAGCCGGCTGCGGCGCCGTCTGCTGCGCCCGCTGCAAAGGATGGCAGCGTTGCCCACGCTGTCAGCGCCGACGATGAGCCGGCAGCATCTGCCGCACCGATCAGCCGCACGTCCATTCCACAGGTCATCAGCACCGCGTCCACGCAGGCGCAGCCGGTGACCGCGCCCGCGGTCGACCGATCCAAGCCGTCGCAGTCGGCGAACGGTTCCGCGCACGCCGGCAAGGGCGGCAAGTCCAAGTCCAAGCGCGCGGCCATGCCGGGCATTGGCGACGCCGGCGCGCATCCGAGCGACCTGTTCTTCGGCGACACGACCACGGCCGTGCCGGTCGCGGGCAAGTCCGCGCCCGCCGGGTCATCCTCCGCTGCACACGATCGCAAGCAGGCTGCGACCAAGGCGTCGTCCCGTGCGGCCAAGCCGGCCGATGTTTCACGTGAAACCAAGGACAACGCGGACGAACCGGAACTCAAGCCGGTGTTCGGCGGCTATCTCGCGGAACTGAACACCACCGACATCGGGCCGAACCTGCACCAGCCGCGTACCGTCTTCGACGAGGAGGAACTCAACGAGCTCGCCGCGTCCATCAAGGAAGTCGGCGTGCTGCAGCCGATCGTCGTGCGCAAGCGCCCCGCCGCGCAGATCGAACAGGCCCGCCGCGACGTCGCCGAACGCGTCGCGAATGGCGACACGGAAGCGGCCGACGAGCGCCTCGACAGCCCATACGAGCTCATCATGGGCGAACGCCGCTGGCGCGCGACCCAGCTCGCCGGACTGACCACGATCCCAGCAATCGTCAAGACCACGGCCGACGACGACATGCTGCGCGACGCACTGCTCGAAAACCTGCACCGAGTCGCGCTCAACCCGCTCGAAGAGGCGGCCGCGTACCAGCAGATGATCGAGGAATTCGGCCTCACACAGGCCCAGCTGTCGAAGTCCGTGTCCAAGTCGCGCCCGCAGATCGCGAACACGCTGCGCCTGCTCAACCTGCCCGCCAGCGTGCAGAAGCGCGTCGCCGCAGGCGTGCTCTCGGCCGGCCACGCGCGTGCGCTGCTGGGTCTGACCGACGAATCGGAGATGGACAAGCTGGCCGACCGCATCATCGCGGAGGGCCTGTCCGTGCGTTCCACTGAAGAGATCGTCGCGATGAAGATCGCCTCCGGCGAGCAGCCGCGCAAGGCCCGCGCCAACAAGAACAATCCGTGGGCCAACTCGCCGATTCAGCAGCATCTCGAAAACCGCTTCGACACCAAGGTGTCCATCAAGGGCTCCAAGCAGCACGGCCGCATCGAAATCGTCTTCTCCTCGCCCGAGGACATGGACCGCATCCTCGGCCTCCTCGCCCCGCAAGGCGACGCCGCCGCCGATCCGAACGCCGGCTGGCGCTGATCGGATAGACATTCAATACGCTTGTGCCTCGCATGCCTTTCTCTGTGAAAGAGGAAAGGCATGCGGGGCACAAGCGTATCTAACGATTATTCGGTCGAACTATTCGCCCGGCGCGTTGAGGTAGGACTGGGCGTCGAGGGCGGCGCAGCAATTGTCACGGATGCGTGTCAGTCGTTGCTGAGCAGGCCGGCCATGTACACGGGCAGATAGAGTATGCGGTTTTCGACGGCGATGTTGCACGGGCCGAAAACGTATCCGGTGGAAAGATGGTATTCGCTGTGAGCCAGCACCGCATCCATTGCATGATGTCTTTTGTATGATTTGCCGGACTTGACTTCAATGGGCAGCACTGCATCATTGCGATCCTGAACAAGAAAATCAAGCTCGCCGAGTTTTTTGCTGTTGTAGTAATACAAGTCGAAGCCGTGCGCGGCCAGTTCCTGTGCGACGGCATTCTCATAGATGGATCCATAGTTGATGTCAGGATTCCCGTTCAGCACATCAAGCGCGGTTTTTTTTAGGAACGAGCCGGTGAGCAGACCGACGTCGTTATAGAAGAGTTTGAACAGATTACGTTCCTTGCTCATCTCCAACGGCGTGCACGGCTCATCCACGTTGTAGGCCGCTATGGCCACGTCGGCTCCCACCAGCCAGTCAAAATCGGATGCCACCGCCTGGAAACGTAAACCTTTTTCGACTTTGGAGAACGTGAATCGCTTATTCGGGTTGTTCAGTTCGCTGGGTACCAGATCGTAGATGGACCTGATGTGAAGCCGATCCTCTTTCCGGGCATACTGTCCGATATCGCGACGATATTCCCTTTTGATATTTTCCTGTATCGTTCGCACGTTCCTGACGCTGCCATCGGACACGAACGAACTAACCGCCGCCGGCATGCCTCCGATAACCAGATACTTGGCATACAGTTCCATCAACCGATCATGGGCGAAACCATCAACTTCCTTGCGATCGCGCAGGCAATCGCGCAGCATGTCGAATACGTCGCTCCCAGCCCCCTGCGACCAGCAGAATTCTTCGAAATCCAGAGGATGCATCTTCAATTCACTCATGTATCCCACCGGTATAGATCGAATGTCCTCCAATTCGACGCCAAGCAGCGAACCGGACATGATGTAGTCGAACCGGCCGTCGTCCACAAGGAATTTGATCGCCGTGACGATTTCCTTGCACTGTTGGACTTCGTCGAAGAACACTAGGGTCTTTCCGGGCACCATAGGGCTGTTCGTGGCCAATTCGAGCCGCATAAGCAGGTTCCTGGCGTCGCGCGGAGTGCTGAACAGTGTTGCCATTTCAGGATTTTCGATGAAATTCAGTTCGACGACGTGCTCGTAATGCGTTTTTGCGAAATGACGGATGATGTACGTTTTGCCGATTTGCCGTGCGCCGGTAATCAGCAGGGCCGTACGATTGGGAGACGTCCTCCACGCCTCAAGATCAGCTTCGATCTTTCTTGCCAGCAAGATGGCCCCCTCGGATGTGAGTTGCATTTTCAAACCATTTTATCTTTCTTTGATTGCATTTTCAAACCAGAAAGGGGGTATTTTATTGCATTTTCCAACCATTCTGCGGGGATGGCAGGGCGTACGCGGTAACTGTTGCAGAGACTGTCCGCGCACAAGAGAGGATGGCGAGCCAGGATATGAAAAACGTGTTCGCCGACTGCATGATGCCGATTGAACGGCATATGAGCCGGCGAGCACGCTTGACTGAGATATTCGTCCGGAGCGCCGGGTCGCTATTCGCCCAAAGCGTTGAGGTAGGACTGGGCGTCGAGGGCGGCGCGGCAGCCCATGCCGGCGGCGGAGATGGCCTGGCGGTAGGTGCGGTCCACCACGTCGCCCGCGGCGAAGACGCCCGGGACGGACGTGCGCGTGGACGCGCCGTCGACCGTGATGTAGCCGTCGGCGTCCAGCGCGATCGCGTCGCCGAGGAAGCCGGTGGACGGCGTGTGGCCGATCGCCACGAACACGCCGTTCGCGGGCACCTCGCTCGTCTCGCCGGACACCACGTTGCGCACGGTCAGTGACGTCGCGCCCGAATCGTCGCCGTTCACGCGGTCGACCACGGAGTTCGTGAGCAGCGTGATCTTCTCGTTCTCACGCGCGCGGTCCACCATGATCTTCGACGCGCGGAACTCGTCGCGGCGGTGGATCAGCGTGACCGATGAGCCGAAGCGGGTCAGGAACAGCGCCTCCTCGAATGCGGAGTCGCCGCCGCCGACCACGACAATCGGCTTGCCGCGGAAGAAGAAGCCGTCGCAGGTCGCGCAGTACGAGACGCCGCGGCCGGAGAACTCCTCCTCGCCGGGCACGCCCAGCTTGCGGTAGCTCGAACCGGTGGTGACCACCACGGCGCGGGCCTGGATCACGTCGCCGCCGTCGAGCGTGAGGGTCTTCACGTCGCCGGAGAAGTCGACCGAAACCACGTCGTCGTAGACGAGTTCGGCGCCGAACTTCTCGGCCTGCTTCTGCATGGCGTCCATCAGATCCGGGCCGAGAATGCCGTCCGGGAAGCCGGGGAAGTTCTCGACCTCGGTGGTGTTGACCAGCTGGCCGCCGGGCGTGAGCGCGCCGGCGATCACCAGCGGCTGGTAGCCGGCGCGGCCGAGGTAGATGGCGGCGGTGTAGCCGGCGGGGCCGGAACCGACGATGACTGCATCATGAATCGCGTTGTTCGCGTTGTCGTTGCTCATGCGCTCCACTGTAGCAATGCGGGGCGCACGAAACCCAGCCAGTCCGCGCACGGCGTTAGAGACAAAAGTTATGGCCCGTGCGATCGGAATTGCGCTCGTGGGCATAGACCGTTCATTTACCCGTCCACTGACAAGATCGTGGGCATAGACCGACCACGTACAGGTCAACAACCTCCTCTGTATGGTCGGCCTATACCCACAATCACCTATATGTCCCGTTCATGCCCACGAATCGGACTCCATAATGTCCCGTTCATGCCCACAGCCATATGACAAAACAAAAAAAGCGGCGGCCATCGGCCGCCGCTTGGGCATTGGCTAGAAGAGTTCGACCTTCTGGATATAGAGCTGGTTGCCGGGCAGGCTGTCCATCGGCACCCACAGGATCAGATCCTGCGCGGTGACGACCTTGTCGAACTTGACCTCCGTGGTGCCGCCCTCGGCGAACGAGAACTTCGCGACCTGCTCGCCCTGCGTGGGGTCGCCGGTCGTGTTCGCGCGCACGTAGCCCGTGCCGCCGGACGAGTTGATCGTGATCGTCATGCGGTACACCTTGCTCGGCTGGCTCAGGTGCAGCGCGAACGCGAAGCCGCTCTGGCCGCCCGGGTTCGTCACGAAGTTCTGGCTCGTGATGGTCAACGGCGTGGTGTTCTCGTACTTCGGTTCGGGCACCTTCTTCGCGTTCTTGTCGGCTGTGTTCTTGGTTGTGGACGAGCCGGACGACTTGTTGGAGGAAGACGACTTGTCCGAAGACGACGAGCCGGAAGACGAACCGGAAGACTTGTCCGAAGACCCGGAGTCGGACGAACCCGACCCGGAGGAATTCTCATCCGAGGATCCGGACTGTCCGTTGGTCGAGTTGCCGAACGGCACCTCGTCGATGTTCTGCTGCGACCACGGATCGGCTGAATTGGAGCTGCCGTTCGTGATGTTGCCCGTGCTGTCGTTGTTGAGCGCCTGCACGGCGAAATAGCCGGCCGCCGCAACCACGGCGATGCCGACCACGATGGCCACGATCTTGGTCGGCAGGCTGCCGAGCAGCGCCTCGTCGGACACGTCGTTGTCCTGCGATTCGATCTTGTAGATCTGGTTCACGTACGGCACTTTGGCGGCCGCCGGCGGCAGGCTCGGCGGCTTGGGCGCGTTCACGGGCGGGATGATCATCGTCTTCTCGCCCTCTTCCTCGGCGCCCGCGTTCGGCACCGGCGCGACCGGGGTTGCGACCGGCTCGGCGTGCGGATGCGTCTGGATCGGCACGGTGGGCATCGACTGCGCGGCAGCGGCCGCGATCGGGTCGACGACCGGCGGCTGCACGGTGGTCGCCGCGTCGGCGACGGCGCCGGAACCCACGCCGCCCGCAATGCCAGCCGCGGAGCCGGACGCGCCCGCAACGCCGGCATCGTCGTGATGCAGCTCGTGGCGGATGCTCGACACGTCCAGCGACATGGTCGTGTTGTTCACTGTCGACGACGACTGCGATCCGTCGAACGCGCGGAAGAAATCGCCGGCCAGCGGCGTCACGTCGACCACGTCGTCGGACGTGAGTGCAGACGCGTACTGCGGCATTTCCATCGCCAGCGGCGGCAGCGCCATGCGGCTGACCACGCTCGACGGCACGTCCATGATGTCGGCCGGGTCGACGTCGCGCAGCGGCGTGGTCGTGATCGTCTCCGCGCCTGCCACGCCGGGCAGCGCGATGTCGCGCTCGTGCAGCTTGCTGAGCGGCGTCCACGGGCCGAGCAGCGCGTCGATTTCAGCCAGCGACGACATCGGCAGGTCGCGGTCCTCGCTGCCGTAGCGCAGGCCGAGGCCGCGCTTGCAGATCAGCTTGAACTCGCCCGGCACGTCGTCGCCGATGCGGTTCAGGTCGAACACGGTGTCGGCCGAGGACGGCGTGCGCGTGAGCAGCGCGTACAGGACGGCCGCGAGCTGGCGTACGGCAAGGCTTTCCTCGCCGAGTTTCAGCCCGTCCGCGCCGGACAGGTCGGCGATCATCGAGCTGACCGGAATGTCGGCGAGTTGGATGCCGGTTGCGCTGATGCGCACGGTGTCGGTCGAGATGGCGTCGTGGCCGAGTCCCTGCGACAGCAGCATGCCGATGGCGCTCGCCAGTTCGCCCATGATCGAGCGGATCGCGTCGTAGCTGAGGATGTGTCCGGCCGGGCCGCGCAGGTATTCGGTGAGCGACAGGCCGGCGTCGAGCTGGGTGATCACGATGGCGATGTGCTCGTCGTGCTGCAGCTGGAGCACCTGCGTGAAGCGCGGGTCGCGCATGAGCGCGAGGGATGCTGCGGACGCGTTGACCTGGGAGAGCACGCTCGAATCGGTGACGATGAACAGCTGGCAGTCACGCGTGAGCACGCGGTCGCTGGCCCGCCATGCCAGCAGGCCCGGGGCCTCGCGCAGCTGCGACACCAGCGTGTAGCGGTTGATGATGGTATCTCCCAGCTGAGGCTTCATGTTTGCTCCGTTTGTTCCGTGTGCGTTGTGACGCGACGGTTGATGTAACGATGGTGATTGCGCCGATCGCGGCCGTACGGCCGCCGGCGTCGGTGCCATTCTAGTCGTCGGTGTAGTCGAGGGTGAAGGGATGGCTGCAGCTTCCGGCCGGGCCGCGGACGTCGCGTTTCGCGCCGATCGCACGGGATTCTGTACGCGATTCCGCGCGTGGTCCTGTGCGGGCGGCGCCGGCGGTTCGGATGATACGTGCGGGACGCCGGTAGCGGCCTTGGCGGGGTCGTCCGTGTTGTTCGTGCTGCCCGCGCCGTTCGCGACCGCAGTGGCCGCAGTGGTCGTGTCAGCCGCGCCGCGACGCGTCACGCGCGCGAGCAGCGGGCGGACCAGATCGATGAGTTCGCGCGAGCGCAGCAGCCACAGCACGATCAGATACGTGGCTGTGATCGTGATTGTCAGCAGCACGCACGCGCCCACCGCCTGCAGCCAGTTCATGCTCATGGCGTCCGCCATCGTGGGCGTATGGCCGCCGTTCGCCGCTGCCGCGTCGCGCGACCGCGCTTCGGCCGCGTCCGAGCTCGTCCAAATACCCAGCAGCGCGTACACCGGACCGCGCGCGAACAGGCCGAGCACGGTCGCCGCGCCGCCGGCAAGAATCGCCTTGCCGTATGCGGCGGCGATGCGACGCCCGTCCAGCCGGCCCTCGAACCTGCGCCGCAATGACGGGATCAGGAACGGGAACGCGAGCAGATGGCCGGCCGCCGAACCGATGCCGACCATCGTGATCCAGTCGGTCGGCGACGTGAACGCCGCGCCGCCAAGCACCAGCGCGACGAAAATCACGTTGAACAGCAGCATGAACATGAACGGCGTGCGGCCGTCCTCGAACGCGTAGAACGTGCGCTGGATGATCAGATACGCGCTGGAAACCGGCAGGCCGAGGCCGAGCATCGTCAGCGGCGTGGCGATCAGCATCGCCTCCTTCACGCTCACCGACGGCAGCAGCGCGACAATGATCGGCACCGGCAGCACGATGAACGCAACCGTGAAGAACACCATGAGCACGCCCACGCTGCGCAGCGACTGGCTGAGCGTTTCGCGCGCGTCCGCGATGTCGTGTTCGGCGATTGCGCGCGAGATCTTCGGGAACAGGGCAGTCGCCACGGACACGGCGATCAGCGAATACGGCAGCATGTACAGCGTGAGCGCGTTCTGATACGTCGCGTTGCCGGCCACGTCGAGCATGTTCATGCCGAGTTCCGTGCGCGCGCGATCTGGCGCGGACGTGGTGATATTCGTCGTGATGATGTTGACCAGCTGGTCGAGCACGACGATGCCGACACTCCAGCCGGCCACCGAACCCATCGACTTCAGGCCGATGCCGGACAGGCCCCAGCGCGGCCGGTAGCGGATGCCGCAGCGCGTGAGCGGCAGGAACAGGATCAGCGCCTGGAACGCGACGCCGAGCGTCCACGTGCCGGCCGTGAGCGCCAGCTTGCCGCCCGTCCAGAAACCGACCGGCTGTTCGGTGGAACGGCCGAACAGCACGATGAACGCGGTGAAGCCCGCGCAGCTGATCAGGTTCGCGCCCACCGACGACCATGCGTACGTGCCGAAATGGTCCTTGGCGGCGAGGATCTGGCCGAGCACCGTATATAGCCCGTAGAAGAAGATCTGCGGCATGCACCACAGCGTGAACGCGTTCGTGAGCGCCAGCATCTCCGGTGTGCCGCGCACGTACAGCATGGTCAGCAGCGGGGTTGCGGCGGCCATGAGCAGCGTGATGCCGCCCAGCAGCGCGATCGCTAGCGTGATGAGCTTGTTGAGCCGCTCTTCGGCGTCCTTCTGCTGCAGCGTGCGCACGATCTGCGGCACGAGCACCGCGTTGAAAATGCCGCCCGACACGAGCGTGAACACGGCCTGCGGGATCATCGCGCCGGCCTGATAGGCGTTCGCCGCCATGCCGGTCGTGCCGAGCGCTGCGGCGAGCAGGATCGTGCGGACCTGCCCGGTTACGCGCGAGGCCGCCGTGCCGGCGGCCATGATCATCGAATTGCGGCCGAGGGAGGAACTGCTGGAACTCATTCGTCGGGATCTTTCTTGCGATGGAATTGACGCCACAGGCCAAGCAGGCCGAGCACGACTGCAAAGCCGATGATCACAAAGCCGCTCATGTCGTTGATCTGTAGCACGCTGGTGATCCGCTTCGTCTGCGGCTCGCCAAACGCCTGGCCGTTGCGGTCCTGCAGCGCGATCGTCGCGTTCGCCGAACCGGACGTGGACACGCGGATCGAGAACGTGACCTGCGCTTCGGAACGCGCCGGAATCTCGGTTTCCGCATTGCGTGACGTGACGATCTCCATCGAATCGGTGATCGACGAGATCTTCACGCGCACCGCGTACGGCAGCGCATTACTCAGCGTGACCGGCATCTTCGCCGTCTCACTCACCACCGTCAACGACTCGGACGGGGTGATCGTCACGCCGCCGAGCAGGCGCGCGGCCAGCTTTGCTGCGCCATCCGTCATGCGCTTCGCCACCGCCTTGTCGCCGGACATCGCGTGCAGTGCGAGCGTCGACTGTGCGGCCAGCAGCTGGTTGCTCCACTGCGTCGACTTGCCGTCGGCGACCAGCACGGACGAGACGAAGCGGCTGATCTGGTCGCGGTCGGACGCGAGCGTCGACAGTGCGCCGGTTAGCGCGCTCGACTGCGCGTCGGTCAGCGTCGCCGTATCGTCTACCATGCCGAGCGCGTCGTCGCCGGACGCGAACGCGTCGACCTTGCTCAGCGTCGACAGGTTGGTCAGTTTCAGCCACGACGCGCTTTCGGCCGCGCTCATCAGCGCGTCGACCATCGCGCCGCTCGCGTTCGCGTTCATGCACACCAGCAGGCTGCGCGTCGTGTACGGCTGCTCCATCTGGTAGAACGCGCTCTGCGCGACGAAACGTGCGATGCGGCCCGCCATGCTCTGCTCGGCATCGGCCGAATCGCTTGTCGCCTTGCCCTGCGCGAGCCGGCTGAGCACGCGCTGCTGCGTGAGCACGGTCACGTCGCCCGCGTCCGTGGGCACGACGATCTTGCCCGTGTGCACGGTCGAATCGTCGCTGTTGTCGAACTCGTGGTTCGCGATCACAATCGAATAGCCCTGCCGCTTCGCCTCCGTGAGCGACGCCAGCGACCAGTTCGCCTTGCCCTGCCACGCAACCACGCTGGTCGACGCCTGCTGGTCGCCCAGCGCCGAACGGTAATCGGCCAGCGCCGCGTCCGCATTCCAGGCGGAACTTGTCACGCCGGCGGCCTCGTACGCGCCGGCGTTGTCCGAACCGTACGCGGACATGTCGAATCCGGACGGCTGCATCACGCCGCTTACCTGCGTGGGCAGGTCCATTGCGGCCAGCATTGTCGGATCGGCAATGATCTGCAGCGCCGGGTGCTTCGCCAGCAGCTGCTGGTACACGCGGTCCGCCTTTGCCTCCTCGCCCAGCGTGACGATGGTCGCGGCGCTTGTTGAACCCGTCAGCGAACCGCTTGCCAGCGACTCGAACGCGGTGTCGCTGACCTGCCATGCGCTTGAACGCAGCGGCATGGCGATGGTCAGGTTGAGCGCGGGCGTGTTGATCGTGTTCAGGCCGTCCGACGATCGGGTGAGGAAGCTGTGCGTCTGCGCCCGCAGTTCGTCGCCGCTGACGTAGCTGACGCGGATCGGCTTGGGACCCCACGTTGCGATGCGCTCGAGTGATTCCTTGCTTGCGGAGACGGTCACGGCCGTGGACGCGCCCGGCGTGAGCGCGGGCACGGCGACGCTGCCCAGATCGTCCATCATGGGGATGTTTGCGTCGCCCTGCGACCATTCCTGTATGTCGGTGCGCGAGTTGAAGATGTAGCCGAGATTCGCGGACAGGTCGAGCGTGCCTGCGGGCAGCGCGTCCTGGGAACCGTTGGAAACGGTGGCTTTGAGCTGGTAGCCGGATGTTGCGGTGACGACCGCGGTGACCGCGTCGATAGCGATCGTGATGCCGGTGCCGGCGTTTGCGTCGTCGCCCGTTTCGTCGGCGGACGCCTGCGCCGGCCATGCGACGACCGCCGCGCACATCGCCACGGCGAGCGCCAAGGCTAGCAGTGCGCGCAGTGTCTTGGTGATTCGCGCGGTTGCGCGCGCTGCGGTGGGGTTCACGTCAAGCCTGCCTGTTCAGTTTCTTGGCATACAGCCATGCGATCTTGCGTTCATTAGGATAGCTGAGCACGCCGTCCAAATCTTCGAAGTCCACCCAGATCGCGTCTTCGGCCTCATGGTCCGGGTCGCCGTCCACGCTCAGTTCGCCGCCCACCTGGCGCAGCGCGAAATGGTGCACGAGCTTGTGCACGCGCTGGCTTGTACCGGTGAACCAGTAGTCGATGGTCGCGATCGAATCGACCACTTCGCCCAGAATGCCGGTTTCCTCGTGGACTTCGCGCACGGCGGTCTGCTGCGGCGTCTCGCCTTTTTCGATGTGACCCTTCGGCAGACACCATTCGAGGTGTCCGCTGCGCGAATGGCGCGCGATGATCGCCACGCGGCCGTGTCGGTCGAACACGAGGCCGCCGGCGGAATACTCGCGCACGACGGGCAGTTCCTGCGCGTCGAGCGATGCGAACGTGGTTGGGCCGTCTAGCGCGCGGCGAGGCGGCATGTTCGCGGGGGAGGGGCGGCGGGGGTGTGACGGTTCCGCGATGGCCGGCCGCTGTTCCGCCGGCGTGATTGCGCGGATCGTGGTTGCGGTGAGCGTCGCGATGCCGTCGGATTCCTGTTCCGACAGCTGTGCCGAGGACTCCGACGTGTACATCAGTTCGTCCGGCGCCAGCGGATTTTGGGTACGACGACGCGACGCATGGTCGAGCATGCGTGCGAGGTCCGCTGGCGTAATCATGGTAACCACCTTACTCATACTTTGCGCTGGTGGGGTAACGCTATGCTGATAAGAGCAAAAGTTTCCTTGAGACCTGAAGAGGGTGAGCGTGAATTTCGAAGTCTGGCCGGAGGCCATTGAGCTGGGTCGTTTGTTCGCCGAACAGGGTTACGAGCTGGCGTTGGTGGGAGGTCCGGTGCGCGACCTGCTGCTGCACCGCAAGTCGCATGACCTTGATTTCTGTTCGTCGGCGCGGCCCGAGCAGTTCGAGCCGATCCTGCGCAGGTGGGGTCGCGACGGCTTCTGGGACATGGGACGCAAGTTCGGCACGCTCGGCGCGATGCGCCGGCGCGAGGACGGCACCGAAGTCAAGGTCGAGATCACCACATACCGGTCGGACGTCTACGATCCGGACTCGCGCAAGCCGGAAGTCAGCTACGGCGACACGTTGGAGGGCGATCTGTCCCGCCGCGACTTCACCGTCAACGCGATGGCGCTGCGCGTCCCGCAGCTCGAATTCGTCGACCCGTTCGGCGGCGCGAACGATCTCGCCAAGGGAGTCCTGCGCACGCCGGTCGACCCGCGTCAGTCGTTCGATGACGACCCGCTGCGCATGATGCGCGCCGTGCGGTTCGTCGCGCAGCTCGGCTTCTCGATCGAACCGGAAACGGCCGAGGCGATCACCGACATGGTCGACCGCATCGAGATCGTCTCCGCCGAACGCGTGCGCGACGAACTCGTCAAAATGCTGCTGTCCGACCGTCCGCGCGCCGGCATCGAAGCGCTCGTCGACTCCGGCCTCGCGGACATCGTGTTCCCGGAAATCCCCGCACTGCAGCTGGAAATCGACGAACACCACCGTCACAAGGACGTCTTCGAGCACACGATGATCGTGCTCGACCGCGCGGTCGCGCTCGAAACCGACGACGACGGCCCTGTGCCGCGGCCGGATCTGACGCTGCGTCTCGCCGCGCTCATGCACGACATCGGCAAGCCGAAGACGCGCAAGTTCGAACCGGGCGGCAAGGTCAGCTTCCACCACCACGACGCGGTCGGCGCGAAGATGACGCGCAAGCGGCTCAAGGCGCTGCACTTCGACCACCACGTCATCGAGGACGTGAGCGAGCTCGTGAACCTGCACCTGCGCTTCCACGGCTACGTGGACGAGCCGTGGACCGACTCCGCGGTGCGCCGCTATGTCAAGGACGCCGGTCCGCTGTACGAGCGGCTCAACCGCCTGACGCGCGCCGACGCGACCACGCAGAACAAGCGCAAGGCGATGGTGTTCTCGTCCGCGATGGACGAGATGGAGGAGCGCGTGCGCGAGCTCAAGAAGAAGGAGGACTTCGACGCGATCCGCCCGGACGTGGACGGCAACGAGATCATGTCGCTGCTCGGCCTCGAACCCGGCCCGATGGTCGGCCGCGCCTACAAGCACATGCTCGAATACCGCCTCGATAACGGTCCCGTCGACCACGACGTTGCCGTCGCCGAGCTCAAGCGCTGGTACGCCGAACTGTAGCCTGCGGAATTTCGCGGCGCGAACGAACGATGCCCGCTCCCTGTTCGGGGGAGCGGGCATCGTTCGTTGTTGCTGTTCCTGCCGGTCGCGCGGGGACGCCCGCGGGCGGGGATGCTACTGCTGGGTCGTCGTGGCGGAGGTTTGGGCCGGTTCCACGGCGGTGTGGATAAGCGCCTTGGGCAGGTTGGTCATCTTGTCGGCGGCGACGCAGCCGGAGATGCTCTCAATCGTGTCGCCAGTGGCTGGCAGCGCATCCTTGGCGGTCAGGTCGTTGAACGTGGCGCCGAGCACGACCGTGACGAGCATGTCGCTGCGGTCGTCCATGACCATCACCGCGTCGGTGAAGTTCGCGTTCACCGTGTACGCCTGCGCGATCGCGTTCTTGCCGAAGTAGATCACGGTGCGCTGGATGCTGCTGTCGACGATTGTGTCGCCGTTCTTGTCGAGGACTTCCTTGCCGTCCTTCTGCTTGGTGAGCGTGCCCGCGTCCTGCATGACGAACCCGCGGTTCGACAGCGCGTCGGTGACCGCGCCGGCAAAGCCCAGATGGTCGGTGCCGTTCTCCACCTGCACGGTGATGGTGTTGTAGGCCGGATACTTCGCCGGCTTGCCGTCGGATCCGTTCGGCACGCACGGCGCGGTCACGCCGTAATTGGGCTGCACGGCCGCCGTCTCGGGAATGCCGAGCCCGAACAGGTGGAAGTAGAACAGCAGCGACACCACCAGCGCCGCGGCCAGCAGCACGAAGGTGACGGAGAACACCTTTGCCTGACGCCGGCGCATATAGACCTTGCGGGCCTGCCGCTCGTCGTATAGCTCACTCATGACCCGCTCCTCCGGTGTGTGTTTGGTTCAGGCGTTTCGATGGGTTCAACCTTAGCTTTATCGCCTGACTCGTTGTCGCTGGGTTGATCTGGGTTGATCGCTGGATTTATCGTTGGCCGGTTCGGGTCGGACGTTACCGTCTGATCCGGGGAACGGCGGGTGCCTGGGCCATGATGATCCGGTCCACGGCCCGCGACGCCGTCCATGCGCGGCGCACGTCCGCGGCCGCACGCTCGTCGGCGACGAACGCGACAACCGACGGTCCCGAACCGGACACGAACGCCTGACGCGCGCCCGCCGCGACAGCCTCGCGAATCGCGTCGCCGCTGCGCGGATGCAGCGCGATCGCCGCATGTTGCAGATGATTGTCGTCGCCGTCGCCGGCCCCCAGCCGGTCGAACGCGGCGTACACGGCCGGCGTGCTCAGCGCGTCCGCATATGCGCCGATCATCGTAAGCCCGGCGAAACCGCGTTCGCGCAACTGACGTGCGGCGGGGGAGTCGGAAGGAATATCGTCGATTTGCTCGCCGAAACCAGTGCCGCGCGCATATCCGCCGGTCAGGCAGAACGGCATGTCCGCGCCGAGCGTGGCAGCGATCTCGCGCAGCCGGCCGATTGGCCAGTGCAATGACCACAGTTCGTTCAGCGCGAGCAGTGCGCCCGCCGCGTCGGCCGAACCGCCGCCCAGTCCGGCGGCCACGGGAATGCGCTTCTCGATGCCCAGCGACACGTCCGGCTCGCGGCCGCACGCCTCGGCGAGCGCGAACAGGGCCAGTACCGCGTGATTGCGGCGCATGTCGCTGCCGGTGCTCGCTAGGTCGCCCAGATGCTCGCCGGCGAGGTCGAGCGAAAAGCCGCTGCCCGGCTCCTTGCGCGTGACGGTGACCGTGTCGTAGACGCCCACGCCGCAGTAGATCGTGTCGAGCTCGTGGCGGCCGCCCCATTCGGCGTGCGGCGCGCCCACGTGCAGGGTCAGGTTGGTTTTGGCTGGCACGTCGACGCTTACGGTGAGCGGCGGGACGCCAGACGGAACGTCTGTCGGGATGTTCGACGGAACGTGCGATGCTGTGGCGGACGTGCGGTGGCGGTCGGCGCGTGGGCGGACCGGGGTGAGTGTGTCAGTCATGGTCGGCTCCGCTGGTCGCCGGTTCAGTCGCGGATTCGGCCGTCGGTTCGGCCGTAGCCCCGGCCGCGCATGCCGCCGCCAGCCGCGCGAAATCGGCGATCGTCAGCGTCTCGCCGCGACGGGTCGGGTCGATGCCGGCGCGTGCGAACGCCTCCGCCGGCACGCTTTTCTTCAACGCGGCGTGCAGCGTCTTGCGCCGCTGACCGAACGCCTCGTCGATCAGGCGGAACGTAGCCTCGCGGTCGGCGCCGCCGGCCAGCTCGGCCTGCTCGGCCGGCGTGTGGCGGTCGAATCGCACGAGCGCGGAGTCGACATTCGGGGCCGGCCAGAACACGTTGCGGCCGATGTTACCTACGCGACGGGCCTTGCCGTACCAGGCGAGCTT
Organism: Bifidobacterium amazonense; assembly: GCF_018555435.2. Lineage (GTDB taxonomy): Bacteria > Actinomycetota > Actinomycetes > Actinomycetales > Bifidobacteriaceae > Bifidobacterium > Bifidobacterium amazonense. The sequence continues at coordinate 56,769 of NZ_JAFEJT020000009.1, read as the reverse complement.
CACGCTCGGCGTGCCGTAGATCTTGTTGCCGGGTTCGGCTGCGAGCCGGTCGGCGACCTCCTTCTGCACCATCACGAGGAACGAATCGAGGTTCGCAAAGCGTTCCAGCAGCGTCAGGATGATCGGCGTGGCCACGTTGTACGGCAGGTTGGCGACCAGCGTGAACGCGGCGTCATCGTTGAAGTCGGGCACGTTGTCGGGCGTGACGGTGAGTGCATCGCGGTTGACGACGCGGAACCGGTCGACCGCGTCCGGCATGAATTCGGCGATCGTGCGCGGCAGGCGTTCGGCGACCGGCGGGTCGATTTCGATCGCGGTCATCGCCGCGCCCGTTTCCAGTATCGCCAGTGTGAGCGAGCCGAGGCCGGGGCCGACCTCCATGACGTGCGTGTCGGCCGTCACGTCGGCCTCGCGCACGATGCGGCGCACCGTGCCCGGGTCGATCACGAAATTCTGCCCGAATTTCTTGGTCGGGCTGATGCCCGCGTCGGCCGCGATCCGGCGGATGTCCGCCGCGCCCAGCAGACGGCCTTGCCGGTCCTGCTGGTCCTGCGTCGCCGTCGGCTCCTGTTCTTCGCTCATGTTCACCTCTCGTTGCTGCGGTTGCCCGGTTGCCCCGGATGCTCCGGTTTCGTGGCCGGTCCGGGGATGACGGGTTCGTGCCGTCGTGTCCTGCCTGCCATTGTCCCTCATGCGAGGGGCGCGACGCGATCAGTACCAGCCTTCCTTTTCCGAATGCTCCCAAGCCTTAGACGGCGAGCCGTAGCGCTGCGCGATGTACGCCAGTCCCCAGTCGATCTGGACGGCCGCGTCGTTCTTCCAGTCGGCGCCGAAGTCCGCCATCTTGCTGCCGGGCAGCGCCTGCGGGATGCCGTAGGCGCCCGACGACTTGTTCTCCGCCGACCAGGACCAGCCGGATTCGCGGTTCCACAGCTTGACCAGCGCGGTCCAGTCGTCGCCGGTCCAGCCGCGTTGGGCCGCGGCGCCGGATGCGTACGCCTGCGCCTGCGCGGCAGTGGGGCGCCACAGGCGCGCGTTGGAGGCGTCGCTGCTGCTGTTGCCGGTGTTGCCGTTGCCGTTGGACGAGGATCCGCTGTTGGAATTGTTGCTGTTGTTGCCGGCATTGCCGCTGGAGTTGGTGTTGGAGTTCGAGTTGTTGGAGCTGCCGGAATTGCTGCTGTTGCCGTTATTGCCGGCGTTGCCCGAGCCGTTCGCGTTGCTGTCCCCGGAGTTGCTGGAGTTGCCGTTGCTGCCGGTGTTGCCCGAGTTGCCGGATGAGCCGCTGCCGGACGACGATCCGCCGTTCGTACCGCCGGAGTTGTTCGGCTTGCCGTTGCCCGACGTGCCGCCGTTCGGTTTGCTGTTGCCTGCGTTGCTTGACGTGCCGTTGGATGACGACGATCCGTTGCTGGAAGCGTTCCCGTTGTTCTTGTCCGTGGAACCGTTCGTCGTCGTGCCGTTGCCGGATGCGCCGTTCGAGCCGTTCGCGGACGATCCGCCATTGGCTGAGTCGTTCTTGCCGCCGGCGTTGCCGTTCGTATCGGCGTTGGTATCGGCGTTCGCATCATCGGACGACTGGCTGCCGGACGTACCGGACGACTGGCCGTTCGTCTTGCCGGACGACGCGCTGCTATCCGCATCGTCGCTCTTGCTGGTTTCCGGCTGTTTCGTGCCGACCGCGATAATCGTGTCGATCGCGATCTTCGTCGTCGTTTCCGACTTGAGCTTCTCCGACTCCTTCTTGCCGTCCACGTACGTGACGCTGTACGTCTGCTGCTTCTCGCCGTCCTCGCCCTGCTGGCGCACCACGGTCGTGCCGGCCGCGAGCGACGGGTCCTCGATCGTCTGCGTGCCGTGCGGGACCGCGACGGTGCGCGTCTCCTCGCCGTGCGTGACGCGCTGCACGCGCAGGATCGTCTTGCCGCCGTCCTTTTCGACGCTCACGCGATCCTCCTTGCCGAGCGTGATGCCCTTCGAGTCGAGGATCGACGCGGCCGGCAGCTTGCCGTTCGGTGCGACGGAGCTCTTGCCGTCGGCGATGACGGTAACCGGACCGTCCGCGTTGATGACGAGACCGCCGGTCAGCTTGCTGTAGATGTTGTCGATGTTGACGGTGACCTTCGCGGCGGCGTGCTCGTTCGCCTCGAAGAAGCCGAGCAGCTGCGTCGCGCTGGTGGCCGTGGTCCAGAACGGGACCTCCTGGCCGTCGATGCTGATGGTGGTCTGGTAGGCGCTCTGCACGGTCACGACCGAGTGATTTGTGAGCTTTTCGCCGCCCGCGCTCGATTCGACGATGTCGTGCGTCTTCACGTCGATGCCCTGCGATTCGAGCAGTCGGGACGCGCTCATTGCATACGTGGTCACCGTCGTGGTTTCGCCGTTGACCGTAATCGCCACGGTTTTGCGTGCAGTGAACATGAACATACCCAGCGATACCGCCAGAACGACGATCGCGCTGGCCGCGACGCGCAGTCGACGCAACTTTACAAATCGTTGCGGGGTCCATCGTCTTGCCATCGTTACCATCTTTCCGTATGCGGGCACTACGTCACGCATTGTAACCGTTCGGTCTGAAAGCGTTGGAATCGCGCTGCGCGCGATGTCGATGAACAAAGAAAAAAGGGGGCGGGAGAGAAGGGGAAATTCCCGCCCCCTTGATAGGGGCAGAGCTGGTTGGGGGAATGCCCTGCCCTCGTCTCCAGAAGCCACAAGTTGGGGGAAGACTTCTGGGACTCGCTTACTCGGGTTAAGTTTTCCAACGCAACATTGCGTACGTATCTACTATACGACGTTTTGCCGCGCGACGAGCCTCTTGTCGGGATCGAACCGACGACCTGCCGCTTACAAGGCGGCCGCTCTGGCCATCTGAGCTAAAGAGGCGCTCCCGTTGCCTTACGGCAACTTCGGACGAATGACTAGCATACCAGCAAGTCCCGAATGTTCAATTCGGCTGGTGTCATATGTCGGCGTATGCGTGGGGTCCGCCGTCCCAAGCGGAACGGCGGGCCCCACGATTCACGTCAAACGATCGATGATTCAGCCGAACGTCACTCGCCGGTCGTCAGCGAAATCGGCTGCTTGTCCGAGCCGATCGACGGCAGCGTGTTCGCGTCGCCGACCTTGCTCGAATCCAGGCCGATCGACTGCAGGAATCCGTCCGTCACGGACAGACCGGCCGTCGACACGTCGGACAGGTTCCAGCGCGTGCCGTTAATCATCACCGTCGGCGTCGTGAACGAGCCGGCGTACGAACCGGTTGTGTTCAGCAGCTCCTTGCGCTTCGGCGTGTACGTGTTCATCGCGTCCAGCCAATCCTGGTAGTCGCGGCCGTACGCCTTGTCCGCCACGGCCTGCGAAACGCCGGCGGCCACGGCCTGCTCCTTGAGCTTGTCGTCGCTCACCGACTTGTACGAGCTGCCCTCCTCCGGCTGGAAGCCATCGGCGTACACGTTCTTGATGTACTCGAGCAGGTGGTTCGGATCGTCGTCATGGTCGGCGATGTACAGCGCGGAGTTCGCGACGCGGCTCGAATAGTCGTCGGTCGAATAGCTGTCCATGAATGAGAGGAAATGCAGGTCGAGGTTGAGCTGGCCGGCGTCCATAAGCTTGATGAGCGTCGGGTCGAGCTGGCGGTTGAGCGAACCGCAGCCCGGGCAGATGAAGTCCATGTACACCTGCACGGTCGGCACGCCTTCCACCGACTTGCCGTAGCCGTCCTTGGAAATGAGAATGCCGCCCTTCTTGTCGGCGCGCTCCGGCTTGACGGACACCGCCTGCACTGCGTTGTACGCCTCCGTGACCGACATGTTGGCCTTGGCCTGCTCCTCGGCGGACTTGCGCGTCGAATTGAACACGGCGATGCCCGCGACGATAACCAGCACGGCCACGATCGCCACGGCGATCACGCCGATGATGGTCTGCTGCTTGCGTTCCTTGGCCGCCTTCTCTTCGGCCGCGCGCGCGAGCGCCTCCTCGGCGGCGCGACGGTCGGCCCGCGATTTGCGCCTGACAGTCTTCTTCGGATCCTGAGCCATGATAAAAGTCCTTTCAACCCAACAATCTCGCTCATAATAACCGATTGCCGTGCGGCTCCGCCGAGAGCGTTCATGTCCTCACCAGGTCCGGACGGCGCGTTCGCCTCGCGTTTACCAGATGCCGTACCGTATTCAAGCTCCCCTTGCTAGGGGAGCTGGCAGCCGAAGGCTGACTGAGGGGTAGTTATACCCGTTGCGTCACTATCGCCCAATATCACCAGATGCCGCTGATGAGCGGCCACCAGTTGATGATCGGGTTCACGCCGAGCGCGATCACGGCCGCCGCCGTCATCGCCGCCCAGATCATGCGCAGCACGCGGGCGCGCGTGACGCGACTGCCGTCGTCGCCGTCGATCGTTTCGTTCGCATCCGGCTTCAGCCCGCGCAGTGTACCCGCGCCGAGCCGCACCGTCGCCGCGTTCGCGGAAAACACGGACAGCATCCAGCCGATCGCCGCACCCGCCGCCAACGTCATGCCGCTGGCCGACAGCGGCGACGCGTCCAGAATCGGGACCGACAGCCAGTTGACGCCGAACAGGTCCATCGACGTTTTCGGCAGGCCCAGCGACCACGTCGCCAGCAGCGTCATCACGGTCATCGGCACCGCGAACAGCAGCGTGCGCAACGCGGCGAACGGCAACGCCTTCACCAGATGCCACGGCAGGCTTGCCGCGCGCTTCCACACGTCGCTCGGCCGGCGCTCGCCGCCGCGGCGGGATTCGCGCAGCAGCTGCGCTTCGGTCGACAGTCCGGCCGTGATGAGCAGCCAGAGCAGCGCGGCCGCAAGCATCGCCGCGACGAGCGGCAGGGATGCGGCCAGCACGGCGACTGGAACCGTGAGCGCCCACAACGGAAGCAGGCCGCGCGACCGGTACTGTCCGCGGCGAACCGCCACTGACTCGGGGGAGGGGGCGGCGAATGTCGGTTGCTGCCATTGCGACTGCTCGTCCTGCGGCGGCAGGGATGGCGGTTGCACCTGATCCGTCGGTTGAAGTTCGGCGCTGATGCTGTCCGTGTCGTCGGCCATGTGGCTGGCCGGTTCGGCAGTCGGCATCGGCCGCATGACCTGCGTGGCCTCCGGCTCGCGCTCCGTACTCGCCGTGCGCGTCGTGCGCGCGTCGGCGTCGGGATTCGCGACGGGCGACGAGATGACCTGCGTGGCGTCGGTCGCAAGCGTTTCGGTCGGCAGGTCGCCTATGGTCTGCGTGCGCGCGGGATCGTCGCCGGCAGCGTTCGTTCGCTGCGGCAGACCGTCCGGCATGACCGTGGTGCGCGGCACGGACGGCGCGGGACGGTTCGGAATGACGATCGTCGCCACGTTCGGGATTGCCGACGATGACGGCGGGCGCGACGGTTCGGCGACTGCGCTCGGGTTCGCTGGCGTTTCGGCAGTGCCGGCGAGCCTGCGCAGGGCCGGTCGGCCGCCCGCTGCGGCCGGCTGGAACCGGTCGACGGGATGCTCCGACGTTGCGCGCTCGCCGTCGGATCGTTGCGGCGGCTGCGGGGGCTGTGAGGGTTGCGCCGATTGCAGTGGCACGGTCGCCGACGGTTCGATCGGCGGCAGGATCGCCGTGCTTTCGTTGCTCGCCGCGGCCAGTCCGGTGCCGGGGGCGTTCGGCTGCGGCTGCATGACGATCGGCGCGTTCGGCCGCGTGGTCGCACGGTTGCGTTCGGCCGCGATGATCGTCGGCTCGTCGCGCCACAACAGGCGCGGGTTGCCCGCGCCCGTCGCGTCAAAAGGGCGCACCACCTCCGTCTCACCGCTTTCCAGCGCCGCCTCCTGCCAGACGGTCGGATTCAACGCATCGACTGCAATCGCATGCAGCAGCTCGTCCGGTGTACAACGTTTGCTGCGATCGGGATTCAACGCGGAACGGAACGCGGCCATCGTGCCCGCAGGCAGGCCCGTCAGATTCGCGTTGCCGCGGGCCGCGCGCTCCAGCACCGCCATCATTGGCTTCGTGCCGAACACGGGCGAACCGGTCGCGGCGAACGCGAGCACGGAGGCGACCGACCACCAGTCCGTCTCGTCGTCCGATTCCTCGCCGTCGATGATCTCCGGCGCAATGAAACCGGGCGTGCCCATCACCAGGCCGGTGCGCGTCACATGGCTCTCGCCGCCCGTCATTGCAATGCCGAAATCCACCAACACCGGGCCGGAAGCCGACACCATTACGTTCGTCGGCTTGATGTCGCGGTGCACGATCCCGGCCGCATGCACGGCCTTCACCGCATCGATCAGCTTGCGCGCCAGTCGTTCCAGATCGTCGCCGATATAACGGCCGTTCGCCTTCACATCGTCGCGCAGATTGCGGCCCTCGATCAATTCGGTCACGATGAACGCGAGCGAATCGTCCAACTCCATGTCGACGATCCCGCACACGCCCGGGTGATCGACCTTCTTCAATGCCATCGCCTCGCGGCGCAACCGTTCGCGGGCAGTCACGCGCTCGCGAACGTCGTCATCGTTCATGTCGGCGTTCTCGTCGTCCGCCAGCGAATCGCGCAGAATTTTCATCGCGTACTCCTGGCCGCCGTCGTCGCGGGCGCGCCAGACGGAGCCCATTGCCCCCGCCCCCAGACGGGACACCAGCGTATAGCCGCCGACGATGTCGCCCGCCTGCAAATTCAACGCGTTCAAGTCACTCATGGCTCCCATCCTAGCCAAACATGCGTTCGAACGACAGGCGTGGCGCGCGCCGGCGACAAGCGGCCGGAATCGGGGCGCGCGTGCACCGGCGTTGCAGATTATGCGCGCGAAATGACAGGATGGGTGAAGAGAGACGCGCGGCCGCGGCGAATCTGCGACCCTTGAACCATCGACATGAGGACGCTCCCGGCGCACGGATCCGAAGAGGGTGACGTGCAGCGGAAGCATCCCGCCGATCCACGACGCAAGGGCAGTGCGGCGGGAACGGCGGTGGACCGATGACGAGATCGGGCCGGACATGGACGCAACGACAGTTGAATCAAGGAGGAGAGTAACCATGCTGGAAATCAACATGGATGACGTCATCGCCGTCATCCAATCCATCCAGAGCGAGCTGATCGCCATCGCGGCGTTCCTGGTGCTGGCCATCGTCGTCACCGCGGCGGTGAACAAGCACACCGTCGCCAATCAGGCCGTGCGCAAGCTGACGCACTCCACGTCATGGGTCGTCGTCGGCATCGCGGCCATCGTATCCGTCACGATGATGCTCACCGGCCCGCTCAACAGCATGATCACGATGGCCACCGCCACCAAGCACGAATTGAGCGCCGAGACCATCGACAAGACCAACCAGCTGGCCGTCGACATCGAACGCGAAGGCATCACGCTGCTGCAGAACAACGGCAACATGCTGCCGCTCGCGGCCGGCAACATCAACGTGTTCGGCTGGGCCTCGACCAACCCGATCTACGGCGGCACCGGCTCCGGCGCGCTCTCCGACGCCTACGACACCACGTCGCTGCTCGATGGCCTGCACGACGCCGGCTATAAGACCAACGACGAGCTGACCAAGTTCTACACCGACTACCGCACCGAACGCGGCGTGATCGCCGTGACCTCCGCCGACTGGACGCTGCCCGAACCGCCGGCCAGCACCTACACGGACACGCTGATCGACAACGCGAAAAGCTTCTCCGACACCGCCATGGTCGTCATCGGCCGCGTCGGCGGCGAAGGCCTCGACCTGCCGACCGACATGAACAAGGACGGCGTCACCTACAACGACAACTCCAGCGACTACAAGGACTTCCCCGAAGGCGCGCACTATCTCGAGCTGTCCCAGTCCGAAAAAGACATGATCGACCTCGTGACCTCCAACTTCGACAACGTCGTGCTCGTCTACAACGGCGCCAACGCGTTCGAATTCGGCTTCCTCAACGACTACCCGCAGATCAAGAGCGTGCTGTGGGCCCCGCACCCCGGCCAGGCCGGCTTCGAGGCGCTCGGCGAGGTGCTGACCGGTAAGGTCAACCCGTCCGGCCGCACCGCCGACACGTTCGTCGACGACCTGACCCAGTCGCCGAACTGGAACAACTTCGGCGCCTTCCAGTACGACAACGTGCAGGAGTTCGAAATCGAATCCGCGCGCGGCGTGCGCTCGCCGAAGTTCGTGAACTACGTCGAAGGCATCTACGTCGGCTACCGCTTCTACGAGACCGCGGCCGACGAGGGGCTCATCGACTACGACGACACCGTGCGATACCCGTTCGGCTACGGACTTTCGTACACCACGTTCGATCAGCAGATGGGCGACGTGACGTATGCGGACGGCAAGGTGAGCTTCGACGTGACCGTCACCAACACTGGCGACACCGCCGGCAAGGACGTCGTCGAGGTCTACTACAACCCGCCGTACACCAACGGCGGCATCGAAAAGTCCGCCGCGAACCTCGTCGCCTACGAGAAGACCGACGAACTCGCGCCGGGCGCATCGCAGACCGTGTCGATCGAATTCGACGATGACGACATGGCATCCTACGACTACCAGCACGCGAAGGCGTACGTGCTCGAACGCGGCGACTACCGCATCTCCATCAACGAGAACTCGCACGACGAGATCGACTCGGCCACCGTCAACGTGCCGACGACCATCACGTACGACAGCGACGACAACACGCACAACGGCGACCAGACCGTCGCGACCAACGTGTTCGACGATGCGGAGGGCGACGTGACCTACCTGTCCCGCGCCAACCACTTCGCCAACTACGACGAGGCCACCGCCGCGCCGACCGACTACTCGATGCCGTACGACGTGAAGGCCACGTTCTACAACAACGGCAACTACGATCCGACCAAGTTCGACAATGCCGATGACGAAATGCCGACCACCGGCGCGAAGAACGGCCTGCGGCTGATCGACCTGCGCGGCGCGGACTACGACGACGCCAAGTGGGACCAGCTGCTCGACCAGCTCACCTTCGACGAGATGGACAACGTGATCGCCAACGGCGGCTACCAGAACGCGGCCATCAAGTCCATCGGCAAGATCCGCCTCTCGGACGTGGACGGCCCGGCCGCGCTCAAGGACAACTTCACCGGCGTCAGCTCCATCGGCCTGCCGGCGAACATCGCGCTCGCCTGCTCGTGGAACAAGGACCTCGCCCGCCAGTACGGCGAGACCATCGGCGACATGGCGCATGAGATGCAGGTGTCCGGCTGGTACGCGCCCTCCATTAACAATCACCGCAGCGCGTTCGGCGGCCGCAACTTCGAATACTTCTCCGAAGACCCGGTGCTGACCGCGGGCCTCGCCACCGAACAGGTGCTCGGCGCAGCGGACCGTGGCGTGTACGCGTTCACCAAGCACTTCGCCTTGAACGAGCAGGAGACCGAGCGCAACGGCCAGCTGTGCACGTGGTCCAACGAGCAGGCGATCCGCGAGATCTACCTGCGCCCGTTCGAGGAGGTCGTCAAGTCCGGTGCGGGCAAGCCGCAGGCCATCATGGGCGCGTTCAACTACATCGGCAACACGTACGCCAGCGCCCACGTCGGCCTCAACAAGACCGTCCTGCGCGACGAATGGGGCTTCAAGGGCATGGTGGAGACCGACTACTTCTCCGGCACGAACTACGGCTACCAGACCGCCGACCAGGCGATCCGCGGCTACACCGACATCATGCTCGCCTCCACCGAAACCACCAACCATGTGACCGACCATTCCGCCACCTCGGTGATCGCCATGCGTCGCGCCGCGCACAACATCCTGTACACGGCCGTCAACAGCTGGCGGTACTCGGACGGCGAGCCGGCCGACCCGACGCCCGCCTGGCGGATCGCGATGATCGTGGCCGACGTGGTGCTTGGCGTGGCCCTGGCCGGACTCGAGGCGCTCGCCATCGTGCGCTTCGTCAAGCGCCGCAAGGCCGCAGCCACGGCCCCCGCCGCGGTCACCGACTGAGCCAGGGCTGAGCCGGGGCTGATGCTCCGCCCATGCCCATAGGGGCATAGGGGGCATAGATTCCCGCCTCCTCTCCCTCCCGAAGGCCGTAAGTCCGCCGCATCCACCCGATGCCGGCGGGCTTACGGCCTTTTCTGTTCTTGGTTCGGCCGTAGCTGAGTCCCGTATGTGTCACATGGACTCAGTTGCGGCCGGTTGCGGCCATCGGCATTCCATGCCAACGGTTTCCGAGCATGGACAGCATTGCTACTTCCTGATTGTCATAGGTTCTACTTCCATATTTGCATGACTCCTACTTCCTGATTATCATAAGTTCTACTTCCAGATTTGCATATCCGCTCTTATGTACGATGGGGGATGGAATGATTCCGCGGCTGCTTACTGACCGAGCCCAGAAAATGGCCACGTGGTTCCCGGTGGTCTCGGTTATGGGACCGCGGCAAAGCGGCAAATCCACACTGTTGCGGCATGCGTTCCCGGACTACGCGTATCTCAATCTGGAGACCCGCAATCTCCGCACCGCCGCCCAGACCGATCCCGTGGGCTTCGTCAACGAGCGTCCGGCTCGTCTGTTCATCGACGAAGCGCAATATGCCCCCGATCTGTTCCCCGAAATCCAGGCGGCGGCGGATGAGCGTCATGAGATGGGGCAGTACCTGATCTCCGGTTCCCAGAACTTCCTGCTGCTCAAGCGCGTGGATGAATCGCTGGCCGGCCGTGTCGGCATTCTGCAGCTGCTGCCGTTGAGTTATGGCGAAGCCATCAAGGCCAAGCCGGAACTCACTCCTGACGGGTTCATGTTCAAAGGCGGATATCCGCACCTGTACGAGGTGGATGTTCCCGAATCGACGTATTTCCGCAGCTACGTCACCACGTATATTCAGCGCGACGTAGCCGAGGTGCTCGATGTGCGCAATGTGCAGTCGTTCCGAGTGTTCCTGCGTCTGTGTGCGCAAAGCGCCGGGCAGCTCGTCAATATCAGCAAGCTCGCCGCGGAGGCCAATATCAGCAGCAAAACGGCGAAGGAATGGCTGTCCATCCTGACTTCCAGCTACATCATTTTCACGCTTGCCCCGTATGCCTCCAATGTGCGCAAGCGTCTGACCAAAACGCCGAAACTGTACTTCCACGATACGGGGCTGCTGACGTACCTGTTGGGTATTACGAGTGCCGAACAGCTGGCGTCGCACGATAAGCGCGGCGAGGTATTCGAGAATCTCATCATCGAGGAAACGCTGAAAAGGCATCTGAACCGGGACGAGGAGCCGGAACTGTGCTTCTACCGGGATACCAACGGCGTGGAGGTCGACCTTGTGGATTTGACCGACATCGAACGGCCGCAGCTCATCGAAATCAAATCCGGCCAAACCGCCCGGGACGACTTCTGTAAGCATCTGGTGTCCGTCGGCGAGGAGCTGGGGGTGCCGCCGGAGCGTCGCAGCGTGGTCTACCGGGGAAGCGTCGATTTTTCCAACAAGGTCGCGTCGTTCGTCTCGGCGAAGACATATCTGCTGCAGTGAGCCGTTACTCGTAACGCGCGGGACATCGAGTCGCACCGGAGACGGTACGGTTACGTCTCTTTCATCCCCGGTTGCGCGTCCGTAACTGAGCCCGTTCTCCGCCATCGGGACTCAGTGGCGACCATCGGCATCGGCTGCATGGACCGACCGATCGTGCGCGCGAAACGACAGGTTGTGTAATCCGGGCGACGTGGGCCGGAGAAACCTGATTCAATCAAACTAGCGATGAACCGCGCGTTCGCGGATCGTCGCGCCGGTCCCCGCCGGACGCCGCGCAGACGCGGTTTCCGCGGCACGGCGCGACGTGACACGGCAGGTTCGCGGACGGTCATGCATCAGTACAAGGGAGAGCGATATGGAACTCGAAGAGCTTTCGGTGGCTGAGAAGGCGGCGATGCTGTCCGGTGGCTCCGAATGGGACTCGCGCGGCAACGAGCGCGCCGGCATCCCCAGCTTCGTGATGAGCGACGGCCCCCACGGCGTGCGCCGCCAGCTCGGCGCGGGCGACCACCTCGGCCTGGGCGCGTCCAAGCCAGCCACCTGCTTCCCCACGGCCGGCACGGTCGCCAACTCGTGGAATCCGGAGCTCGCCGAGCGGATGGGCGAGGCGCTCGGCCGCGAAGCGCACGACCTCGACGTCAACGTGCTGCTCGGACCGGGCCTCAACATCAAACGCAACCCGCTGTGCGGACGCAACTTCGAGTACTATTCCGAGGACCCGATCGTCGCTGGGCGCATGGCCGCCGGCCTCATCCGCGGCATCCAGTCCAACGGCGTGGCCGCCTGCCCCAAGCACTTCGCCGTCAACAGCCAGGAGCTGCGCCGGCAGGCGTCCAACTCCGTCATCGACGAGCGCACCATGCGCGAGATCTACCTCACCGGATTCGAAATCGCCGTGCGCGAAGCCGCGCCGCTCACCATCATGACCTCGTACAACGAGATCAACGGCGTGTACGCGCACGAAAACAAGCACCTGCTGCAGGACATCCTGCGCGACGAATGGGGCTTCGACGGCATGGTCGTCTCCGACTGGGGCGGCTCCAACTCGGCCGTCGCGGCCGTCAAGGCCGGCGGCTCGCTCGAAATGCCCTCGCCCGGATTCACGTCCGTGCGCGAGCTGACCGGCGCGGTCGCCGCCGGCACGCTCGCCGAAGCGGACCTCAACAAGCGTGCGGCAGAAGTCGCCAAGGTCGCCGCCGCTACGCGACTGACCGGCGTCGGACGCGACGACCTGCTCGCCGACGACATCGCCGCCGCGCATCACGCGGTCGCGCGCCGCGTCGCCGAAGAATCGGCCGTGCTGCTCAAGAACGCGGCGGTCGGCGCCGGTGTTGACGCGCCCGATGCGTCCGACGCGTCCGGCACGTCCGGCACGTCCGAAACCAAGCCGTCCGCCACGTCCGCGCTCCCGTTCACGCCGGGCACGCGCGTCGCCGTCATCGGCGACATGGCGAAAACCCCGCGATTCCAAGGCTCCGGCTCGTCCAAGGTCAACGCCACGCGCGACGAGAACATCCTCGACGAACTCGCGCACGCCGCCGACCGCACCGGCGTCACCGTCGCCGGCTACGCGCAAGGCTACGACCGGCAGGGCAAGGCCGACCGTGCGCTCGTCGAAGACGCGGTCGCGCTCGCCGGACGCGACGACGTCGACGCGATCCTCGCCGTCGTCGGACTCGACGAACGCAGCGAATCCGAAGGACTCGACCGGTCCACGATGGCCCTTCCGGCCGCGCAGAACGAACTCGTCGCCGCGCTCGCCGCAGCCACGCGGACGACCGCCGCCGGCAAGCCGCTGGTGGTCGTGCTCGTCGCCGGCTCGCCCGTCGAACTGCCGTGGTTCGACGACGTGTCCGCGATCCTGTACGTCGGCCTGTCCGGCCAGGCCGGCGCATCCGCGACCGTGCGGGCGCTCACCGGCGAAATCAACCCGTCCGGGCACTTGGCCGAAACCTGGCCCATGCGCTACGACGACTGCCCGTCCGCCGGCTGGTATCCGGCCATCGGACGCGACGCGATCTACCGCGAAGGCCCGTTCGTCGGCTACCGCTACTACGAGACCGCGCAGGTTCCCGTGCGCTTCCCGTTCGGCTACGGCCTGTCATACGCGACGTTCACGTACTCCGATCTGACCGCCGACGAAACGGGCGTCGAGTTCACCGTGACGAACGACTCCGACGTGGCCGGTGCGACCGTCGCGCAGCTGTACGTGAGCGGGCGGTCGCGGGCGGTCGCGGGCGGTCCTGCTGCTTCGACCGTTGCCGGTGCGACTGGAGAGGCAGAGGCCGGTGCGGCTGTTGCGGACGTGACCGCGACGACCGACACGAACGCGACGAACGCCGGCGTGCTGCGTCCCGTGCGCGAACTCAAAGGATTCGTCAAAATCGAGCTCGCCGCGCATGAGACGCGAACCGTGCGCATCGACTTCGACCGGTACACGTTCCGCCACTTCGACGCGGAAGCCGGCCGGTGGGCGACCGAATCGGGCATCTGGACGCTGGCCGTGGGCGACAACGTCGAACACCTGCCTCTGGCCACGCCGTTCGCGGTCGCCGGCGACATCGACGCCGCACCCGCCGACCCGGCGCTCGGCCACTACCTGACCGGCGACGTCAAACACGTCACCGACGCGGAAATGGCCGCGCTGTTCGGCCACGAGGTCGTCGCGCCCGGTAGGCCGACCGTGTTCGACGTGAACGATCCGATCTCGTCGTGGGTCGATTCGCGCGGATTCGTCGCGCGCACCGTCGCGAACACGCTTATCAGACGCGAGGCGAACGTGCGCGAGAAGACCGGCGCGCCCGACCTCAACACGCTGTTCATCCTCAACATGCCGCCGCGCGCGATGAGCAAGATGACGCAGGGCATGGTCGACTCGGCCATGGTCGACGCGATTGTCACCATCGGCAACGGGCACACGTTCCGCGGACTCGGCGGGCTCATCGCCGGATTCCTCCGCAACCAATCCGCCAACAAGCGCACCGCAAAGGAGCTCAACCATGACTGACACCGCCAAGGGCGCCGCCACGATGAACACCGTGAACGACGTTGCATCCGACAAGCCGATGGCAGCGTCGGCGGCCATGCCGAACGTCTCGCGGACCGGCATGCCGACGGCGGCGTCGACCGCCGTATCGGCGGTCGCGTCACGCGTTGCGCCGTACGTCGAGCCAACAGCCGAGACGTCCTCGCAGACCTCGCCGAGCTCGTCGAACGCGCCGACCGCCGCCGAACTCGCCGCGATGGGGCCGATCCGCCGTTGGATCGCCACACACCCGACCATCTGGGAGTTCATCCTGTTCAACGTGCTGTCGAACATCTCCACCATCGCCCGATTCGTGGTCACGTGGATCGGCACGGCCGTGTTCGTGGGGGCGCTCGGCATCGTCACGCCGTTCCATTTCCTCATCTTCAACTATCCCGAGTCGGGCAACGGTCTGGGCGGCTTCCTCACGTTCCTGTGCGCCGAGGTGATCGCGCAGGTGGTCAACTTCTTCGTGCAGATGAAGTGGGTGTTCAAGTCCGACTCCAGCTTCAAGGACGCCGCGTGGAAGTACGCGATCCTGGCGGTTGTGATCGTGGTCGTCAACCTCGTGCTGCCGGGCTACGTGACCGCGCTGTGCCAGGGCTGGGGCATGGGTGCCGGCGTCGCGGGCACCGTGGCCTCGATCGTGAACACGCTGCTCGCCGTGGTGGTGAGCTATCCGCTGCTCAAATTCTGGATCATGCCGAAGAACAGGTGAGTTTTCGCAATCTGCCTCGCAGTTTGCAGAAGCCGATGCAGTTTGACGATCGAGAGGCTGATTTTCCGCCTTGCAAGGGTCAGTTTGACGATTGAGAGGCGACTATTCCCGGATAGCCGGTGGCAAAAGGGCTTCAAATCCACAGGAATCGGCCCGATATCAGAGGTTGTTCAGGTGGAGGTCGCCTCTCAATCGTCAAACTGACCCCTGCGTCAGGCGAAATCAGCCTCTCAATCGTCAAACTGGCTGGCGAGACCGGCATCGCCACGGCGGTGTGGAACGCTCACCGCGGCAGCAGCACGGTGAGCGTGAACCAGTGGTCCTCGGTGCGGATCGTCACCTCGCCGCCGTACTGCGCGGCGATGTGACGGATCGACTTGACGCCGAACCCGTGCCGTGACGCGTCCCGCTTGGTGGTGCGCAGGTTGCCCGCCGCGTCCTTGCGCAGCGTCGAATCGTAGTAGTTCTCCACGCGGATCACCGTGAACCGCCCCTGCCCGTACAGTGCAAGCCGGATCAGCCGCTGCTGCGGATCGGCGAGCCGCGACGTCGCTTCAATCGCATTGTCGAGCGCGTTGCCGAACAGCGAGGCGATGTCCATCGACGACATGCCGGCCAGCAGCGAGCCGTCGGCCACGGCGGTGAGCGTGATGCCGCGCTCCTCGCAGGCGCGCGTCTTCGTGGTCAGGATCACGTCGAGCACCGGGTTGCCGGAATGCTGCTGCGCGCTGTATTCGGCCACCGACCGTTCCAGCTGCTCGAATCCGGCCGTCGCATGCTGCGGATCCACCTCGGCCCGCAACGCCGCGATCTGATGCTTGAGATCGTGCGCAAGCCGGCCGATCGACTCCAGGTTCTCCTTGGATGCCAGGTATTCCTGATGCTGGCTTTCCAGCTGCGCGTTGATCGACGTGAGCTCCATGCTCGCCTCCATGCGCCGTGCCTGCTCCTGTTGCGCGTACAGGATCGCGAAACCGCAGAAATCCACGAGCGTGCGGATGTAGAACACCTCCTGCCCGACCGAGCCTGAGAACGGCGTGTTCGTGGAGACGAAGCTCAGGTTGCTCATTGCGAACGTCACCACGGTGATCGCCACCGTGCCGATCGCCAGCTGCGCCGTGGTGGTCGTGGGGGCGTCGTGGCTGAAGTTGCCGCGTTCGACGAGCCACGCCGCGGCGAAGCAGATCGCGTAGGAGACGACGAGGATCAGGATCGACTGCCACGACAGCCATGAGAGTGCGCCGCCCGTGCCGTCCGTGCCGCCTGCACCGCCCAGGGAGGATGGTCCGTCGTGCCTCGCGCCGCCGACGCTCAGGAACGTGGCCAGCTGCCAGTGCAGCGACGCGACGAGTTCGGCAAGCACGAACGCGCGGGCCGTGACGTAGAGTCCCTCGCGTTTGCCGGTGCCCGATCCGAGCCAGATGATCATGTACATGCCGGCGAACGCGAGCAGCATGCCGGCCACCCACAGCCAGATCGGCATCGTGCCGGCCGCATATTGGATGCCGATCATCGCGGCCAGTCCGACCGCGCATGTTGCGATCGTTCGCGGCAGCGGCACACGGCGGTAGATGACCAGTAGGTACATCACGCACGCCGCCCACTCGCAGATCGCCGTGTACAGCCGGGGGATGTCCGGCAGCGCGTTGGTGATCGCGCCGTTCATCGGCCGCCGTCCTTCGCGGTGGCTGGAACGGTTGTCGGGGCCGCCGCCAGGTTGGTCGTTGGACTTCCCGTCGGGCCTCCCGTCGGGCCTCCCGTCGAACCGATGGTCACGCCGTTCGCCGAACCGGCTGCCGGCCCGCCCGCGTCAAGGCCGCGCGTCGCGCCGCCCATGCTCATGTAGTCGGCCAGCGCCGCGAGAAACGCCTTCTTGCGTGGCCGGCTGACGCGCAGCCGCTCGCCGTCCGACATGATGCAGTCCTGGTCCTCCACGCCGGTCACATGCCGCAGATTGACCAGATAGCAGGAGTTCGAGCGGAAGAAATCATGCTCCGCGAGCCGCGTCTCGTAGTCCTTGAGCGTGCCCGTGACGGACAGTTTGCCGCCGAGCGTGTGGATGACGATCGTGTGTCGGATCGATTCGACGTAGACGACGTCGGCGAGTTCGAGCCGCTGCTGATGGCCGCCGGCGTCGATGAGGATCGCCTGGTCGCCGCGGCGGCGGACCATGTCGATCGACCGTTTCATCTCCTGCTTGAATGCGAACCATGGCACCGGTTTGAGCAGGTAGGACAGCGCCTGCACCTCGTAGCCGCTGATCGCGTACTGCGGCGCCGCGGTGATGAAGATGATGACGACCGAGTCGTCGCGTTCGCGGATGCGTCGGGCCGCGGCCATGCCGTCGAGTTCCTTCATTTCGATGTCGAGCAGCAGGATGTCGTAGACGGGCGCGTATGATTCGACGATTTTCGCGCCGTCGTCGAACACGGATACGACGAACCGTTCGCCGGTTTCCGATTGGTATTGCTTGAGATAGTCCAGCACGCGCTGGCATGCCGCCGGATCGTCCTCGACCACGCCGATGCGGATTTCCCTCATGGACCCGGACCTCCCTGTTGTGTCTGTGGTTCGATTCTACCCGGCCGTTGCGCGGATATGCGGATCTGCGGATTGGCGTGGAAACGCGTGGAGCGCGACACGCCGGGACGGGTGGGGTGTGATTGTTCGAGCGGTTGATTAAGTCCGTGTATTGGTGCGGGGTTTCGTCGATGAGATGGGTGAAACGGCTGAACACGCCGTTGACGCGGGGCGGACGGCGTGTATAGTGGAACGTGGCTCAGCGAAGAGATCTTCAACGAACCGAAGATAACTAAACGCCGAGGTTTGAGACTTAGCCAATGTGGGAAGTCGTGGACTGAAGCACAGCAACAACCAAAAATCCCTTTACAACGGATCGTGAGACACGTACCTGTCTCTGAAAGGATGAAACATTATGGCAGAAGTCGTTTTTGACCATGTCACTCGTATCTACCCGGGCAACGACAAGCCGTCGGTGGATGATCTGAATCTGGATATCAAGGACGGCGAGTTCCTGGTGCTGGTTGGTCCGTCTGGCTGCGGTAAGTCGACGACCCTGCGCATGCTCGCTGGCCTGGAAGAGGTCAACAAGGGCCGCATCCTCATCGGTGGCAAGGACGTCACCACGATGCAGCCGAAGGACCGCGACATCGCCATGGTGTTCCAGAACTACGCTCTGTACCCGCACATGACCGTCGCCGACAACATGGGCTTCGCCCTGAAGATCGCCGGCACCCCGAAGGACGAGATCCGCAAGCGCGTCGAGAAGGCCGCTGAGATCCTCGACCTGACCGAGTACCTCGACCGCAAGCCGAAGGCTCTGTCCGGTGGTCAGCGTCAGCGTGTCGCCATGGGCCGTGCAATCGTCCGTGAGCCGAAGGTCTTCCTCATGGATGAGCCGCTGTCCAACCTCGACGCCAAGCTCCGTGTCCAGACCCGTACCCAGATCGCCGCTCTGCAGCGTCAGCTGGGTGTCACCACCCTGTACGTGACCCACGATCAGACCGAGGCTCTGACGATGGGCGATCGCATCGCCGTCATCAAGCTCGGCATCCTGCAGCAGGTCGGCGCCCCGACCGAGCTGTACGATCGTCCGGCCAACGTCTTCGTCGCCGGCTTCATCGGCTCCCCGTCGATGAACCTGAACACCCACCCGGTGGTCAACGGCAAGGCGAAGATCGGTGAGGACACCGTCGATCTGCCGAAGGAAGCGGTCGCCAAGCTGACCGCCGAGGACGGCAACAAGATCGTCGTCGGCTTCCGTCCGGAGGACGCCTCCCTGGCTACCCCGGATGATCCGAACGCGTTCTCGCTGAAGGTCGTCAACGTCGAGGATCTGGGTTCCGACGGCTACATCTACGGCAACATCATCACCGATGGTTCCGCCGCGGAGGCCTCCCAGGTCATGTCCGACCAGAACAAGCTCACCACGATTCGTGTGAACCCGCGTGCGCTCCCGAAGGTCGGCGACACCGTCAAGATCAAGATCGATCCGTCCAAGATGCACCTGTTCGCTCCGTCGACCGAGCTGCGTCTGAACTAGTCGATCGGCCGATCCTGGCCCGATAGATACTTGGCATGGGAGAAAACCATGTCAACCATTAAACGAGGCATTCTCTTCCTCTCTTAGGCCTCGTTGGAAAGGCCCCGCGTGGTAGCGGGGCCTTTCTTTTTGCCGCAAATCGTGTTCTGTGGATTGGGCTTATAGGAACTAAACGTGGTGTTTTGGATTCCTCTGGCATAGTGCGGATGCCATCTCGGTTTTTTGTGCGCCCGACCTGGTGCGGTCTGACTGCGCATATGGCCTCATGTGGGTCATGCGAGTCTCACGAGGTCACGCGATGGAAAAATGCGGGGTTTTGCCGTCGTGTGACCGGCCGATCAGGCACGCGATGGATTGAAACGGGTCAATGCCATCGCGTGACCTCACAAACCCCGATTTTGAGGTCACGCGATGGAAAAACAGGCGATTTTGCCATCCTGTGATCAATGACGGAGTCACGCGATGGCAAAACGGGCAGAAATGCCATCGCGTGACCTCGCAACCGCTTCCCAAACCCGGATTCCGCGGTCACGGGGTGGATTGAAACGGGTCAATTCCATCGCGTGAACACATATCGGGTCACGCGATGGCAAAACGGGCGGAAATTCCATCGCGTGACCTGATATGGCATGGTGTTGACCGAATATCCCCCGACCACGGATTCCTCTGGCATCAGGCTTTTTATCATGCGCGCCTTCACTGAGTTGTATGAGCCGAAACGCGAATGGGTGGACAAGGAGGCGGGGGCGGAGCTGCCTGTAAGGTGGGAGTTGGATCATCTGCGCATCGAGGGGGGGGGGCGACCGTTGCCGTATCATCCTGTTTTCGTCATGGCCGATGAGGTGCGCAACAATGCGTTCGCAGTCGAAGCCGGCCCGGTCGGTCTGCTTGTATTGGTGATGCTGTTCACGCTGTTCGGTGTGCTGATGCTGCTGCTTGGTCTCAAAAAACGTCGGGTGGAACGCGACCCGGATGCCTGCTCCGCGTTTGGTCCGGGCATTGTCGGCTGGTTCTGCAACAGGTTCGCTTCGATCACCGGCGGCGTCATCGTGATCGTGCTCGGACTGATCATGATGGCCGGCCAGGCGCAGCGGACCGCGGTGGACATGGCGGGCGGTCCGGAAACGCTGTACATCACGAACGTGTACTACAAGGAGTACCGATCGCAGAGCAACAGAGGTTCGCACAGCTCGACGTCGTTCTATTTTGATTACGCCGTCGACGGCACGCGCAGTCGGTCGGAGCATACGTGGATCAGCATGAGCGGCGGCAGTGCGAATGGAATGATCCGCAGACTGGAAACGTACGTGACCAGCAACGGCAGGGGAGCCACGTACCGGTTGGACTGGTGGCCCGGCAGCGGCGTGCTGCGCGGTTTCGAGAAGGTCGGGGATGCCGAGGACAATTTCCGGGCGTACCGTGCGACGATGGACTGCGACAGTCCGTACTATTCCGCGTTCGCCGTGTGCAAAGCTGATTCCGCGACCGATTCGGACGAGTGGGTTCACGGTTTCGTCAACGCGTTGGGGCGCGGCGAGGTGAGTGCCGCCGGCGTGCCTGATGTTCGTCGCCCGTGACCGCCTGTGCCAGTACGATGGAGGGTTATGGAAGTTAACGATTTGACCCAACTGGACCCCCGCGCCCTTAAGGCCACGTCCGTCAAAGCCGAGGACGCGTCCGCAGAGACTCCCGAGCCGCAGGCCCTGAAGATCACCGCCGCCAGCTCGAACCCGAAGATGTTCACCCTCCCGTGGGAGAAGCCGCTCGCCACATGGCCTCAGGAGCTGCTCGCCAACCTGCCGCGAGGCATCTCCCGCCACGTCGTGCGTTTCGTGCACGTGGGCGACGAGGTGTACGCGATGAAGGAGATCACCCGTCAGGTGGCCGAGCGCGAGTATGAGCTGCTGCGTCGCCTGCAGAAGCTCGACCTGCCTACCGTTCAGCCGATCGCCGTGGTGACCGGCCGTCACAACCGTGAAGGCGAGCCGCTCGAGGCGATCCTCGTCACCAAGCATCTCAAGTTCTCGCTGCCGTACCGCGCGCTGTTCGCCCGCAACCTGCGCCCCGACACCGCCGAGCGTCTGATCGACGCGCTGGCCGTGCTCATGGTCCGTCTGCATCTGGCCGGCTTCTACTGGGGCGACGTCTCGCTGTCGAACGTCCTGTTCCTGCGCGACGCCGACGCGTTCTCCGCGTTCCTGGTCGACGCCGAAACCGGCGATCTGCACGTGAATCTGACCGAGGGCCAGCGCGAGTACGATATCGACCTCGCCCGCACGAACATCATCGGCGAACTCATGGATCTTGCGTCCGGCCGCTTGCTGCCGAGCGACGTCGACGAGATTGAGGTCGGCAACCGTCTCGCCGACCGCTACCATTCGCTGTGGAGCGCACTGACGGACACGGACAAGTTCGGTCCGGACGAGATGTGGAAGATCGAGAAGCGCGTCAACAAGCTCAATGAGCTCGGTTTCGACGTGGACGAGCTGGAGATGAAGACCGCGGACGACGGCAAGCGTGTGCTCGTGCGGCCGCGCGTGGTCGACGCGGGCTACGCGTCGCGCAAGCTGCTGCGTCTGACCGGTTTGGACGTGCAGGAGAACCAGGCTCGCCGACTGCTCAACGATCTGGATGCGTACCGTGCGTCAACGTGGCGCGAGGGTGAGGAGCTGGAGATCGTCGCGACGGACTGGATGCGTGAAGTGTACGAGCCGACCGTGCGCATGATCCCGCGCGAGTACCGTTCGCAGATCGAGCCGGCGCAGTTCTTCCACGAAGTGCTCGATCACCGTTGGTTCCTGGCGGAGAAGGCTGGTCACGACGTGCCGATGGCCGAGGCCGTGAAGAGCTACATCGAGAACGTGCTGCCGCAGTACAAGCTCGACAAGAAGGATCTCGACGCGCTCAACGCGGAGGCCGATTCCGGCGTGGTCGACGACGAGTACACGTACAACGAGAACGCTGCGTCGCACTACGATGATGACGACGACTACAACCCGGACGACGACCCGGACGCGGCGGTGTGGAGCCACTGAGCGCGACGATCGTTGATGCGCGGCGTTGATAAGGCATGACGGCGGTGCCGTTCCGTTTGGAATGGCACCGCCGTTTTGTTTTGGAGTGGGATGATTCCGGCGTTGTATATGACAAAGTATGAAGTCGATGCTCGCGGCTGATGTTGCATACGTTTGCGTTCTGCTTGCTTTCTGCATGGGATCGTTCACTTGCTGCAAGAAGAATGAAAGTGCGATATGCCGGCTGCGGAAATCTGGAATCTGAACGTTCCTGTTGTTTCCGTAGGTGTCGAGAGGTATACTGCTCACTAGAAAAGACGGAAAGCGTCGGTCAAAGAAGAAGATGCTCGGTTGGGAGGACGCATGGCTCGGCAAGAACGTCACGGATATGACCGCTCACTTGTGCAAACGTTTGCGTCTATAGTGGTGACAACGGCGGTGCTGCTGTCGTGTTGGTTGGTCGGCGGATCGACGGCGCGCGCGGACGACGGCGCCACCTCCACCGTGACCAGCGTGGACGCGTACTGGCTGGTGTGGAGCAACAGTGCCGGAAGCTATGTTCCTACCCTGATGCTCCAGTCATTCGACGGAAACGCGGGTACCGTGCGGCCTCTGGCGCAGTTCGACCTGAGCGCTTCAGGCCAGTCCATGGCCGAAGGCGGCAACATGATCCCCGCCAACAGCCTCGAATGGCGCATCCCGCAATACGTGTTCAAGGACCGCGACGGCAATCCGACCGGTATCGACAAAACGCAGATCGCCGTACCCGAATGCTCGGAAGGATACAACAGCGGCAACGGCCTGTGCTACACCGTGGATGAGAGTACCCATGAATTCGTGCTCACCAACGCGATCACCGTTTCTGCGGCCGCCACCTTCTCCGTGCAGGTCAACTATGGTGTCGACCCCAGCGAAGTTCCCGATGCGGACACCACGCCGGGCAAGGACTACTACGGGTACATCGAAGGCGAAATCATCTCCACAGGCAAACTCCCCGGCAACGCCAAGCCAGTGGAGAGCATCAAAACCACCGCTAAAATCAACACGAGCCTGATCATCACCGACGTGGAGAAGGACTACAGCGGCACGACGGACACGATCCCGGAAGGATTTGAAGACGCAGCCGGCGACGGCGAACGATACGTACTGTGGAAGATCACCGTAAAGGCGGAAGGCAAACAGCCGGGAACGGTGACCATCAACGATGGCGGGCCGACCGACGATCTGTATGGCTGGACGGTCGGGTTCCTTGACTCAAGCAAGAAACCGATCACCGACGAAAACGGCGACCAGATCTGCGGTGCGTGGGAAACCGAATGCACGGTACCCATCAGCGGCGGCGGCACCTACACCTACTACGTGATCACCGGATACAGCCAGAGCGACCTAGACGCCGCGATGGCCGCCGACGACGGCTACACCCTCGCCAACAGCGTCTCCGCAACCGTCACCGGCAAGGACGACGACCGATCCAGCACCAAGGACGCCGAAGACAGCAAAACCATCGGCAACACCAAGTCGTTCTCCTATAGCGGGGATCTGTACCGCATGTTCAAAGGATGCGCCCCCAACGTCTATGCGGCCGGCGCAGATGCCCTAGCAGTAGGGAATTCTTGTGAGACGCTCGGTGCGTTGACGGCGCTGGAGAATGACAGCGATGTACACCTGTACCCCTTCGTGAACCACTACTTCGCCCAAACGTACGCTCTGACCACGGAGGATGGCACCGCGTCGGATGATCAGGGCGATTACGGGCAGCAGTATGTGCGCCACGAGTTCATCGACGACATGTTCGCGTTCGGCGAGGAAACCGCCGGCGAGATGGAACAGAACGGAACGTACCCGGACGGGTATCAGGAGAACTATCCGGAACCCACCAAGGGATATGCCGAACTGACGCCAGAGGATTTCAGTATCGAGCGCGTGGGCATCCCCAAAACCACCGACTGGTCCAACTACCGATACCAGCAGGGAAGCAGCGATTACCGGCCGTTGACGACCAGCCCGGGATTCGATGTCTCCGACTGGGCGCTCACCGATACTGGTGATTGGGGATTGGTATCCCGCACGCCGAGCAGCGACCAGGGGAAGACGACGTTGACCATCGAAGGACTGCTTTACGGCAAGAATGGCGATGGGCCATGGGTCAACCAAGGATGGAAGACATTGGGCGTGTTCACGCTGCAAGACCTGTACCAGAACGCAAAATCCATCGATACTGGTTATACTTCTGGTTCCAATAGCAGCATCGTGGCCGTCAGGGCGGTCTACCAGTCGGCGTCCTCCGCGGCGGTGGAACTGAACCTTGCCGTGTCCGTGGTGCTGCGTCCGACGGATCACGTCAAGGGTCTGCTGCACAAGCTCAACGACAGTAAGACGGCCTCGACCGCGGAACTGCGCGACGACTATGTGACGCTGACCGACTTCAACACCATGACCGTGTACACGCAGAAGCAGCTGGAAGCCACGAAATCGAAATGGCCGACGGCCTTCAACCTCGCGCAGGCGGAACGCGGAGAACAGGTGAACGGCGGCGCGAGCATCGGCGCCTGCATGTTTCTTGGCAGCGCTGGCACCAACGGCTGGCACGGCAAATTCAACACGCTTCCGTTCTCGCATGATTTCCAGTATCTTGACAGCCCAGCCTCATCTCCCTTCCAGGGCGTGCCCCTATGCCACACCAGCGCCACGCAAAAACTCACCCCGTTCTCCCTGACCTCCGTCAAAGAGAAAACCATCGACGGCACGGCGACCAACGACACGGTCAACAGCCGCGTGAAAATCCCGTACGAGGTCACCATGGGCGAATCCGGCATCTTCACCTCCAACTATGTCATTAATGGCTGGGCGAACCCCCAGCAGTCCGGTACGTTCTACGATCTGCTGCCCGCCGGCGTCGTTCCGGACACCGCAAGTGTCAACGTCACCGCGACCGACGACACCACCGCGATGACGGTAACCGACATCCAGACGCACGCAAATTACAAAGGCAGTGGCCGAACGCTGCTGACGGTCACGGCGAAAGCGCCGAACGGTTACAAGAACGTGCAATACAGCACGTCCAACACCGACGCCACCGGCAAATCCACGATGACGCTGCATTTCGACGCATACATCTCATGGCAGGACGCCGGCGATTACGGCTACAACAACAATGCCAAGCCATTGCATAACGTGGTGGCCTACGAATCCGGCAACAAAACCATCACCAAAGGCGACGACAACGATGACCTGACCGGTTTGGACGACAAGACGTTGTGCACCACCGCATCGGGCTGCTCATGGGGAGATGACGAAAAGTCTGCGCTCGCCAACCTCACTGCCAATAACACAGATAACCGTTTTCTCTACGCCGACGCGAGCAACCGTATCAGTTTCATCACATCATCTTCGTCCGGCCTGACCAAGCACATCCGCGGCGGCACGCAGATCGACTGGACGAACGGCATGAAGAACGAGGTCAAGCTGCGTGCGGGCGGAGAATACACATACCGTCTGCGCTACACCGCCGACTCCTCCACGTCGGCCAGCGGCATCGTGCTCTACGATTCGCTGGAGAACTACCTGAGCACCGACACGTCAGCTTCGGATCAGGCAGTGACGACGAGCACACCGCGCTGGCGGGGTACGCTCAGCAGCGTGGACGTGCGGCAGGCCACGGACGACGGATTCGCGCCGGTGGTGTATTGCTCTACGCGTGATGATCTCAAGGTGTATGGTCCGACTGATAGTGACAACGAGTATTACCGCAAATTGACGAACATCAAAGTCTGGTCCGACTGCACGCCGTCCACACATGCCGACTATGACTATTCCAAGGTTAAAGCCGTGGCGATCGACCTGACCAAGACCTCCGGCGGCACCGATGCGACGCTCGCCCCTGGCAAGTCCGTGCAGGTGGTGCTCGTGATGAACGCACCCACCGGTGCCGATGCGGTCGCCGAATACGTGGCCGACGACGCGCACGCCTACAACGGCACGCACGTAAAGACCACCACAGCCAGGCAGGGTGAGGGCGGTGCGGCGGTCTCGGCCGTCAGCGACATCGACTTCGGCTACACGCGCGTCGGATTGGTCGCCGATACGACGACGTTCACGTTCACCAAGGTGGATGGTTCCGCTGCGGAGACCAAGCCGCTCGCCGGTGCCACTTTCACCGTGTACCGCTGGGTCGGTTCCGGCGAGGCGCCGACAAGCGGGCTGATCGATACGAATGCCCTGGGCTCCGATTGGCGACAGGTCGGTGATGCGCGAACCAGTGACGGTGACGGCAAGGTGTCGCTCGGCGGCCTGATGGTCGGCGTCTATCGCCTGGTGGAAACCAAGGCGCCGGACGGTTTCGACCAGCCGGATTGCCAGTGGCGGATTGCGGTAGAGGCTGGTCCTGTGAACAAGGAGCTGGTGATCCACGAGCCGACCGTGGTTCGGGCGACAGATGCCGATGCGTCCGGCAAGCCGGTCGCCGGCGTGGACCGGCGCAATCCCGCGTTTGCAGAGTCGAATGGTGGTCTGGTGCTGGCCAATTATCCCGGTTCCGTATTGCCGGAGACCGGCGGCGTGGGACCGTGGATGATGATCGGCGTGGGTGCGGCGATGGTGACGCTGAGCGCGTCGTATTACGCCGGCGGCGCCGTTGCGCGTCGGCGTCGCCGTTGATCGATTGACGGATGGTCGCGCCCGTCCCGTGCGGGCGGGCGCGACACGCCGATGTGGGGAGTGCGATCGGCTGGGCGGCCGGTGCGGGGGAGCGCGGTCGGGGAATGCAAGCGGAATGACAATGGACGGGATGAATCCCGGCGGAATTCAATGGTTTCAATGGAGATATCGATACCATGGCCGGTCGAAGGTTTGGGGAGTGTGGGCGTCAACTTTCTGATTACGTATTCAACCCCCCATTTTCTCTATGGCTAATAACCGATCGGTCATCATGTATCAGGTTTTGATTTTTGTCAAGAGGCGTCTATCCTATATTTCTAGCGGTTTTGAGAGCTATATCAATGAAGAAGGCGTGGCTGGAGGGATGATGGGTGCATCACACGGACATGGGGTTATTGACAACGTGATGCAATCGTTTGCAGTCATGGTGACGGTTGCGGCGATGGTCTTCGCCACACTGGTGGGCGGAATTACCGTACACACCGCACAGGCCGCATCCACATACGAGATCGGCAGCGCGCAAGCCCCGGTCGACAAGGACGCCACCTCCATCACCATCAACGGCAAGCCGTACACCACCGGCATGAAGGTCAGCTACGGCGACGAGGTCAGGATGAAGCTGTACTGGACCTTCCCGGACGGCAAAGGCGGCATCAAGGAAGGCGACCAGTTCACCTACGACCTGCCCAAAGGCCTGAACTTCAAATCCGGCGAAACCTACACCATCTACGGCGAGGACGGCGGAGAGCGTGGCACGTTCACCGTCAACGGCAACCGTATGGTGGCGACCTTCAGCCGCGCCGACACCGGCTCCAACATCAAGGCGTACGTCACCGTCAACGGCACGATCACCGAGGAATCAACCGGCGGTAACAACGGTGGCAACGCATCCTTCGAATTCCCCGGCATCGGCACGCTCGAGGTCGACGTCAACGAACAGCACAGCCTGTGGGCGCAGAAGAACGGCGCCATCTCCACCGACGACCCCAGCATATTCGACTTCGTCGTCGAAGTGCACGCGACCGGCTCCAACAAGAACGTCAAACTCGAAGACACGATGGGCGACCTACTCACGCTCCAGCCCGGCACGCTCAAGCTGTACACGGACGCCAACTGCACGCAGGAATACACCGGTACATGGCAGAGCACGGAGAACGCCGACCACAAGGGATTCACCGCCAACATCGATCAGATGACCGACGGCCAGGTGCTCTACGCACGCTACAGCGTGAAGATCGACCGTCAGGCCGTTGCCGACGCTGTCAAGAACGGCAAGACCGACCTCGTCAAGAACAAGGTCAAGTACTACAGCGACGATTCCACGAACAAGAAGACCACCGAGCAAAGCATCTGGTTGAACAACAGCTGGTCCGTGAAAAAGAACGGCAAGGCCAACACCGTCACCAAGAAGGACGAGAACGGCAAGGACGTGCAGGCCACCGTGATCGACTGGACGATCACCGTCACTGCCGGCCAGGACGGCGACGTGATGCCCGATGCCACGAAGATCAAGGATGCGCTCGGCAAGAACCTCAAGGAACCGACCGACGACGTGAAGGTCGTGTATTACGACGCGAACTGGCAGTCGCATGAAACCACCCTCAAGTGGGCGGATCTGGTCAGCGGCAAGGCGACGCTGCCGGACAACAACGGCAAGCCATACCAGCGATACGAGATCAAGTATTCCACCGAGGTCGAGAAACTGCCCGAGTCCGGCAGCGGCGACAAGATCACCTACAAGAACGACGTGACCGTCACGCCCGGCGACGGCAGCGGCGACCTGCCCGGCAGCGGCACCGTGACGATCGGCAAGGACGCCGTGGACCTGAGCAAGAAGTACACCGGCGAAGCGAACGAGGCCAAGACGCTGCAGTGGCTCACCACGTTCAAGGCCAAGGACGACCTGCCCGCCGGCAAGGTGCTCACCGATACGGTCGACGACGACGGCAAGGACCACACGAACGACAAGAACTACGTCAAGCCCGACTGGCAGGTGCTCGACCCGGACGCGAGCAAGATCAAGATCTACACCGACAGCAAGCTGACCACGGAATATGACGGCAGCGTCACCAAGACGGTCGCCGCCGACCGCAAGTCGTTCACGATCACGTTCAACGACAAGATCGACAAGGACACCAAGCTGTACATCTCGTACACGTCCACCGTGCTCGACGGCGCACCGACCGGCACCACGTTCTACAACACGGTCGAGTTCGTGAACAAGGAGGCTACGGACAGCCACAAACCGGTGGTCGACAACATGGACAAGTACGGCCAGTCGAACAAAGACGACGGCAACGGTACGTCGCTGAGCCGCAACGCCATGCGCTGGCAGCTCAAGGTGCACGACATCCCTGCGGACGCGCAGTCCGTGGTCATCACCGATACGCTCTCTCATGGGGAGAAAGCTCCCGACAACAACTGGCAGATATATGGCGACCACAAGTACGTCCCCGGATCGATGGTGGCCAAGGATTCCAACGGCAACACGTACAGCGGCGTGACCGTCACCGACAACGGCGACCACACGCTCACGTTCGTCATCGCCAAGGGCAGCCCGGCGTTCAAGAAGGCGCAGAGCGGCTCGCTGCTTATCGAATACGAAACCACGTTCGCGAACTTCAGCGATGCGCTGGCGAACAACCGGCAGTACAAGAACAGTGCCGTCATCAGCATCGACGGCGAAGCCCAACTGCCGGATAACTCGGACATCTGGGCTCAGCCCGGCAACCTAGTGGCCAAAAAGGGCGTCTACGACAAGAACACTGCGCCGTACATCAACTACACCGTGAACGTGAATCCGGGCGGTTCGACGCTCAACAACGGCAAGTCGCTCACGCTCACCGACCAGCTCGGCGCGGCGCTCGCCCTGCGCATGGACAGCGTGACCATCACCGACAAGAACACCAAGGCCGAAGTGGCCGGCGCGACGTACGCGTACGATCCGAACACGCGGACGATCACGTTCACCGTGCCCGACTCGCGCGCGCTCACGATCACGTACAAGGCCGCCGTACAGCTCAAGCCGGGGCAGGATTTCAACAATCTTGGCAACAATACGATCGTGCTGAAGGGATACGCGAACAACAGCGGCACGTCCAGCACCACGCAGACCGGCAAGGTCATCGAGGCGCAGGGCGGCATCACGTCCAGCCTGTACTCGCTGCAGATCTACAAGTATGCTGACGGCGACGCGACCAAGCCGCTCAACGGCGCGACGTTCAAGGTCGACAAGCTCACCGTGGACATGGACGGCAACGTTGACGCATGGACGCCGAGCAAGGCCGAATCCGTCAGCGGCGCCCTGCAGTCCGGCACCACCGGCTACACGTCGACCGTCACCGGCCTGAACGCGGACACGATCTACCGTGTGACCGAAACGCAAGGGCCCGACGGCTACCAGTACGACAAGAACAACCCCGCCACGCTGTACGTCGTGTTCCCCGGCAACAGCCACGACGCGGCGTTCTATCAGAGCAAAACCGTGAACGGTAAGGCATTGACCATCGCCACCGCGGGCGACAACGTGACCTTGCAGAACTACTTGTGGTCGGTGAGCAACGAAAGCGCCAAGAAGGGCTCGTTCAAGCTCGACAAGCAGGACGAGCAGGGCCGGTGGCTGAACGGTGCCACGTTTACGCTGACCAAGAACGGCGATGCTACGTTCGAGCAGAAGCAGACAACCGCCAACAATACGGCGATCGAGTTCACGGACCTCACCCCCGGCTCCTACACGCTCACTGAAACCGCGGCGCCGGAAGGCTACCAGCCGGTCGATCCGATCGCCGTCACCGTGACGAACTCCGGCGCGGTCATCATCAACGGTAAGACCGTCTCGTCGGAGGACGGCAAGCATCTGACCGTCACCGACCGCTCGAACGTTACGTCGATCCGCGCCCGCAAGAAGTGGGACGACGGCAACAACCAGGATGGCAAGCGACAGCCGGCCCGATTCCAACTGCGGAAGTCCGTGGACGGCGGTACGACATGGACCAATGTCGGCCAGGAGAAGGTGATCAACGAGAGCACGCCGGACGCGCAGGCCGTGGTTGAATGGACTGATCTGCCGGTGCGCGAAAGCGGCAAGACCGTTACGTACCAGGTTATCGAGGTGAATGCGGATAAGAACGGGTACACGACCACATCCGCAGACACTACCGCAACCGAAACGGACGGCGTGACAACCACCACGTTCACCAACACGTACACGCCGGAAACCGTCTCCGTGCCCGTCACCAAAGTGTGGAACGACGCGAACGACCAGGACAATCTGCGCCCGACCGAAGTCATCGTGCAGCTGTATGCGAACGGCGTTGCCGTGCCTGGCAAGACGCTGACGATCACGCCGGACGCTGATGGCAACTGGAAGGGTGAGTTCACCGACCTGCCGAAGTACGAGAACGGTGCGCTCATCACGTACACCGTGCAGGAAGTCAATCCGCCATCCGGCTACACGGTGTCGACCAGCGGCAGCGTAACCGGCACGGGTGACATCACCATCACCAACACGCACTATCCGACCGACACGAAGATCCGCGTCTCCAAACGCGACCTCGGCGGCGCGGAAATCGCCGGCGCGAAGATGGAAATCGACGGTACGGAAGACGAGAGCGGCGACAAGGTCACCAAGCAGTGGACCAGCAAGGCTGGTGAGTCGTACGTAGTCGAACTCAAGCCTGGTTCGTATACGCTCACCGAACTGCAGGCGCCGAACGGCTACTACGTGGCCGATCCGATTAGCTTCAAAGTTGTGCGTAACAGTGACAACTCACTGTCTGTCACGATTAACGACAAGACCGTGGACGGCAACCTGATCGTCATGACCGATATCTACAAGCCGGTCAATGTCACCATCTCCAAGGTCAGTCTGACCGACGGCGTAGGTGAGATCGCTGGCGCGACGCTGACCGTCACTGGTACCACGCTGGCTGGCGAGACCATCAACCCGATTCAATGGGTGTCCACTGGCAAGCCACGCAACATCACGCTTGTGCCAGGCACCTACAACCTGCACGAGTCGCAGGCGCCGTCCGGCTACCAGCCGGCACGCGACATCGCGTTCACCGTGAACCTCGACGGCACGGTGACGGTTAACAGCGACACCGCCAAGAACAACATCATCACCATGACCGACGAGCTCAACACCACCAACGTGACCGTCTCCAAAACCGCGGTGACCGGCGTGGCCGAACTCGCCGGCGCCGAGTTCAAGCTGACCGGCACCACGTTCGAGGGAGATGAGGCGCCGTTCGACAACAAGGGCTTCAACGTGCCGGCCGACGTGACGATCTCGACCGACGGCAAGGCGCTCACGTGGGCGTCCTCCGCGGATGGCCCGAAGACGTTCCAGTTGCCCAACGGCACGTATGAGCTCACCGAAACCAAAGCTCCGGAAGGCTACGACGTGGCCTCCAAGCCGGTCACGTTCACCGTGGAAAACGGCAAGGTCGTGGTCGGCGACGTAGTCAGCGGCGGCAACCTGGTGCGCGTGGAGGATGCGACCAAGTCGTACACGGCCGTGTCCGTGACCAAGCGCTGGGAAGACGGTGGCGATACTGAGCTGCGTAAGGGCGTGACTGTGACGGCCGTGCTGTACAAGAACGGCGAAAAGATGACCGGTGACCAGTATCGCGTGGAGTTGAACGCTACCAACAATTGGTCACATGACTGGACTGGTTTGGACGCTAAGGACAGCAAGGGCGACGAGATCACGTACACCGTGAACGAGGAGCTGACCGGTGACAACAAGGACGAGTATCACGCCTCGATTGTCAAGTCGTCTACTGCAAACGGCTACGATGTCGTGATTTACAACATTCACCAGCCTGACTCGCGCAACATCGACCTGACTAAGACGTGGAACGACGCCGACAATCAGGATGGCAAGCGGCCTGAAGCGATTCAGGTGACCGTGACCGGCACCAGCAAGCATCCGAAGGACGATGGCACGCTGGAGGACTACTCCGAGACGATGATCGTCACCACGCTCAAGCCGAACGACAAGGGCGAGTGGAAGTGGACGCTCGAGAACCTGCCGAAGAAGAACGCGTACGGCTACGAATACACGTATTCCGTCAAGGAGACGCCGGTGGCCGACTACAACGACTTCGATGACTCGGGCGTGTGCACGTTCAGCAGCCCGACCGGCACGCAGTGCAACGTCACGTTCACGGAGACGCCGGCCGACGCTGACCACCCGAACGAGCAGTTCGCGATCACCAACAAGCACACGCCGGAAACGGTGTCGCTGACCGTCAACAAAGTCTGGGACGACGCGCAGAACTTCAACGGCCAGCGGCCGAAGAACGTGACCGTCTGGCTGCTCACCAGCCTGTGGGATGCGGGCAACGGCTGGCCGGAGCCGCAGTCGTATAAGTGCAAGGGCTCCAAGGCGGAGAACGTGAGCTGCGTGGTGCTGAGCGAGTCGAGCAAGGCGACCACGTCCGATTCGGACAGTACCGGCTCCGATACGACTGCGGCTGATACCGCTCAGTCCGATACCGCTCAGTCCGACACCGTCGAATCGGCATCGGATACCGACGCGCAGGCTGACTCGACCGACGACACGTGGACCTACACGTTCAAAGATCTGCCGAAGTACCGCAACGGCAAGCTGCTGCGCTACAGCGTCACCGAGGAGGCCGTGGATGACTACACGGCGTCACTCACCGACGACACGACGTACCCGAACGCCGACGGCCAGACCGGCAGCGGCGACGCCGCCGCGGACCAGACCGGCACGACCCGAACCACCACCGACGTCAACGCATACCGGTTCACGCTGTCCAACCGTAACGTGCCGAACAAGACTGACCTGACCGTGCGCAAGGCGTGGGACGACAACGACGACGCCTATAGGAAACGTCCGACGTCGATCTGGGTGCAGCTGTACGAGAAGACGCTCGCCTCCACGACGACCGCGTTCACCGAGGCGGCCGGAACGAATCCGGACACGGGCACGACCGGACAGTCGCTGCAGAATCTGAGCGGTCTGACCGCGGTCGGCCGGCCGGTCGAATTGAACGCCGGCAACAACTGGGCGTATACGTTCAAGGAACTCAGCAAGGACAAGACGTACGAGGTGCGTGAGATGAGCTGCACCGACGCGGACGGCAGCCAGCCGTGCACGGCCGTCGAATCGCTGCCCGGCTATCAGACGCCGATCATCACCGGCGACCAGACCACGGGATACACGATCACCAACACGATCGTGCCGATCCTGCCCGACACCGGCGGCGAAGGCGTCACCCGCTATCTCATGCTCGGCTTCGCCATGATCGCGCTCAGCGGCGCGTTCTTCGCCCGTCGTTTCGCCAAGAAGGGAGGCACCCGATGATTCGGATCGCCCAAAAAATGGTCGCCGTGCTGCTGGGAGCGGCAATGGCGGTGAGCGGGGCTGCCGTCACTGCGGCGACGGCGGTCGCGGACAAGACGGATGCGACCACGACCACCGCCACGCAGACCGCTGCGGACGGCGCGAAAGCGCTCAACGACAGCGACGTGACCGTCGTCGCGTTCCAGCAGTCATGGAAGACGATCGCCGACGAATGCACGCGCGTTTACGGGCCTGAAGGCGTCGGCTACGTGCAGATTTCCCCGCCGGAGGAATCCGTGCAGGGCACCCAATGGTGGACGGTCTACCAGCCGATCAGCTACTCGCTCGACTCACGCTTCGGCACCGAAGCCGAGCTGAAGGACATGATCGCCACCTGCCATGCGGCCGGCGTGCGGATCATCGCCGACGTCGTGCTCAACCACACGTCCGGTCACGACGTATCGTGGGTCGACAACCAGTACGGCGTCGCCGGCACCGCCTACAACGGCACCTACGGCCGTTACCCGGGCATCGGCATCTACCAGTATGAGGAAAGCGGCAACGACCACCAGTACGGACTCGCGTCCGGCGACTTCCACTCGTGCCGTACCAACATCGCCGACTACACGAACGCGATCGAAGTGCAGGAATGCCGCCTGTCGACCATGTGGGACATCAACACCGGCTCCAGCCGCGTGCAGAACATCCAGGCCGAATACCTCGCCAAACTGTGGAACCTCGGCGTAAGCGGCTTCCGCATCGACTCCGCGAAGCACATCAGCACCGATGACCTGAAGGCCATCAAAGCCAAGCTTTCGGAGAAAATCGGCGTCGCCGCGGCGGACATCCCGTTCCAGCAGGAGGTCATCTACCATCAGGGCGAAGCCGCGGAACTCGCGCCGAAGAACTACACGGTCAACGGCGACGTCACCGAATTCTCGTACTCGTACCAGCTGCGCCAGTACTTCAACGGCAACATCGGCAACCTGAAGAACATCTCCAACGGACTGCTGCCGAGCGACAAGGCCACCGTGTTCGTCTCCAACTGGGACACCGCGCGCGGCTCCGAAACGCTGACCGTCGACTCCGGTTCCAAGTACGAGCTGGCGAACGCTTTCATGCTTGCATACGATTACGGCAAGCCGAAGATCATGTCCGACTACTACTTCACGGCGGCCAACTCCGACGACGGTCCGGACGGCACCACCGACAAGAGCACGCCGTACGTCGACTTCAACACCGTGTGCACGGCAAGCAGCACCTCCGACACCGCGTCCGCGGTCGCCGCATCCGTGTCCTCGTCGTCGGCCGACCGCGTGCAGGGACAATGGCTGTGCCAGCAGCGCTGGGCGTCCGTGCGCGGCATGATCGGCTTCCACAACGCGGTCGCCGGCACCACGGTCGGCCGTTGGCAGGACAACGGCACCAACAACATCGGCTTCGCGCGCCAGACCGCCGACGGCCAGGACGTCGGCTTCATCGCGATCAACAACACGCTGCAGGAGCACGACGAAACCTACGAGACCAACCTCAAGGACGGCGTGTACTGCGACGTGTACTCCTCCGGCAAGACCTGCAACAAGGTGACCGTCAAGGCCGGCAAGTTCACCGTGACGATGGGCAAGCGCTCCGCCGTCGCGATCTATGCCGACAAGACGCCCGACACGTGGGGCGACGGCTACGAGGTCGTCGACTCCGGCTACGACGACCAGGTCAACACCGACCGCATCGGCGACGGCTCGACCACGATCTACTACAAGCCGAAGGCCGACTGGGGCGACAACGTGTACATCCAGTACGCGTCCGGCACCAACCTGCTCAACGGCGCGCTGCACAGGATGACGGCGGTCGCGTCGGCGTCCGGCTCCGACGGCTCGTGCGCGGCGGCCGACGGCTGGTACCAGATCACCATCGACGACGTCACGTCGCAGCGGCTCAGATACCGGTTCACCAACGATCCGAACGGCGGCGACGACTCCGAATGGGACTACCGCAACGGATACTCGACCGACGGCGGCAACAAGCCGTACGAGAACGCGGTCGGTACCGCCATCACCGCGGTCGAAAACCACGACGAGACGATCGGCGTGCCGTTCGTATGCGAAGCGTCGTCCGCAACGTCGTTCACCGTGCACTTCAAAGCCGCCGCATCGAACGCCGAACAGCAGAACGCGACCGGCGTGGTCGTATGGGGCACGGACGTGTTCGGCAAGAAGCTCGACCCCGCGTATCACCGGTTCGACGCGACCGGCGACTCGTACGGCAAGCGCATGACCACGACCGTCGCCGGCGACTTCACGACGCTGAACTACCGCATCGTGTCGTCTTCGGACGGTTCCGCGGACGCGGCTGCCGTCGACGGCACCGGCGACTACACCGCATCCGTGATCGACTCGCAGAACGGTTCGGTGGTCGCCAAGGTGCGCGGCTCGATCGAGGCATGGGCGGACGGCTCCGAGAACCAGTCGTACGACTCGTCCGAGGAATCGCGCAACCCGGCCGAAGTGCCCACGCCGAACGACGTGAAGAATCCGAAGAAGCTCAAGGTGATCGTGCACTACATGCGCGCCGACGGCAACTACCAGGAATACGACCTCGACTCCGACACGTGGAACGGTTGGGACCTGTGGATGTGGTCGGGCGAACAGTCCGGCTTCCCGGTGGCGTTCACCAAGCACGACGACTACG
This sequence comes from Bifidobacterium amazonense, assembly GCF_018555435.2. Taxonomy (GTDB): domain Bacteria; phylum Actinomycetota; class Actinomycetes; order Actinomycetales; family Bifidobacteriaceae; genus Bifidobacterium; species Bifidobacterium amazonense. Next base: position 19,845 of record NZ_JAFEJT020000009.1, on the reverse strand, counting down.
GCATGATCGCGGAATACACGTTCGACCAGCCGACCAAGGGCAACCGTTCGCCCGAGTTCATCCTGCGCAAGGGCGGCGACTCGTGGAGCGACAAGGATCCGAACGGCAACGATCGTCTGATCCCCGAGTCCGCGATCCAGGTCAAGGCCGGGCAGACGGACGAAGGCACCGCCGAAATCTGGCTGGTGTCCGGCGACGAAACGATCTACACGCATCGTCCGGCCGTGGTCGGCGTGACGTTCGAAACGCGGTTCGACTGGAACGTCAGCGCGCAGACCGTAGTGGTCGGCGGCGTGGTGCAGCCAATCGCCGAGAACCAGGTGCCGAAGCGCGAAGGCTACGTCCTCACCGGATGGACGACCGACGAGGAAGGCAAGAATGACTTCGAGATCGGCAAGACGCCGGTGACCGGTCGACTCAAGCTGTGGGCCAAGTACACCGAAGGCAAGGTGGTGCGGTTCAATACAGGCTTCGACTGGGACATCAGCTCGCAGACCGTGCTGCCCGGCGGCACGGTGGCGCCGATCGCCTCCAACCAGGATCCGACCGGACATCGCGAAGGCTACGAGCTGCTCGGCTGGAGCACCGATCCGAACGCCACGGAGCCGGACTTCACGTTCGGCGACAACGGCACCCATGTGGCCGACGACACCGCCGAGCTCACGCTGTACGCGGTGTGGAAGCAGATCACGCACACGGTGACGTTCGTGACCGGCGACGGCGCTTCGACGGTGGATCCGCAGACCGTGGCGTACGGCGCGACGGCGGCCGCGCCGGCCGCGCCCACCCGTGCCGGCTACGACTTCGTGAGTTGGGTGACGGACGTCGCGGACGACGGCACGCCGGGCAACACTCCGTACGTGTTCGACACCCCGGTGAAGAGCGACCTGACCTTGTACGCGAAGTGGACGCCCTCCGGCACGACCATGCACCTAGTGACGCTGCACCGCAACGACGGGTCGGCTGATGGCGGCGACGTCACCGTGTACGTGGAGGGCGGCAAGCCGATGAGCCAGCCGGAGATGACGCGCGACGGGTATCGTCTGGCGGGCTGGAGCACGAAGGCGGACGGACTGAACGACCTGTTCGACTTCGCCTCGACGAACGTGGACGACGACCTTGAGCTGTACGCGCAGTGGGTGAAGGTGTGGACGGTCTCGTTCGACCTCAACTACGAGGGTGCGACTGGTTCAGTGACCCCGCAGACCGTGGACGACGGCGGATACGCCACCACGCCTACGCCGGAACCGGCCCGCGAAGGCTATGAGTTCGAGGGCTGGTACACGGACGAGGATCTGACGACGCCGTTCGTGTTCGGGCTGAGCGGCTCGACCGGTGGAACCGATGGCTCCGATGCGGCGACTGATGCCGAACCGACCAAGGTGACGGGTGATGTCACGCTGTACGCCAAGTGGATCAAGGGCCAGAAGTGGACGATCTACTTCCAGTACAACGATGGGCAGGAGAATCACGTGTTCGCCACGCAGACCGTGTCTGACGGCGACTATCTGACCAAGCCGAAGACCAAGCCGACGCGTTATGGCTTCACCTTCCAAGGGTGGACGACCGTGCGCAACGACGCCCTCGCGGGTGGCTCGTACGATGCCAACACGTTCACCGGCGGCAGCGCCTTCGGCTTCGACGCCAGCGGCAAGAGCCTCATCCCGATCGACCGCAACGGCACCCTCTACGCCCTCTGGTCCAAGGACTCCGAGAGCTGACCTCATATCGGGAAACGGTCGTAACCGAGTCCGCGTCACACCGCGTGAACTCAGTTACGACCGTTTCCGGATATGCGAATGACAGGTATACGAACGGCCGCGCCCCCGGTATCGGCAACAAGTCCGATACCGGGGACGCGGCCGTTTCGCCATCCCGGAGGCAGGACCGGTTATGCCTCCTGCGCGGCGGCGGCCGCCTCGCGTCGCGCGCGGGCCACCGCATACAGGCTGATGCCCGCCGCGACCGACGCGTTGAGCGATTCGACCATGTTCGAGATCGGAATGCCGGCGATCGCGTCGCAGGCCTCGCGCACGAGACGGCTCAGGCCGCTGCCTTCGGAGCCCAGCACCACCACGAGCGGATCGGTCTCGAAGCCGGTCTCGCCGACCATCTTGTCGCCGCCGCCGTCGAGGCCGACCACGTAGTAGCCGCGTTCCTTGAGGCCGTCGATCGCCTTGTTGAGGTTCACCACGCGCGCCACCGGCATGTGCGCGGCCGCGCCGGCCGACACCTTCCATGCGGCGGCGGTCACCGAAGCGGACCGGCGTTCCGGCAGGATCACGCCGTTCGCGCCGAACGCGGCGGCCGAACGGATCACCGCGCCCAGGTTCTGCGGATCGGTCACGCCGTCCAGCGCGATGAACAGCGGGCGCGCGTTGATGCGCGCGGAAGCCGAATTCGCGGCCTCCATCGCGCGCGCCTTCTTCTCCGCGCGGTCGGCCAGCTCGGCCAGCGACGAATACTCGAACGGCTGCACCTTGAGCACCACGCCCTGATGGTTCGACGAACGCGCGATGCGGTCCATCTCCAGACGGTCCGCCTCCAGCAGGTGCAGGCCGTTCGCGCCGGCCAGCTTCACGATCTCGCGAGTGCGGTCGTCGTGCTCGATGCGTGCGGCGACGTACAGCTGCGAGCTCGGCACGCCCACGCGCAGCGCTTCGAGCACCGCGTTGCGGCCGATGACCAGATCGTCCGAATCGGACGCGAACTTGCTTGCGCGACGACGGGCCGCAAGACGCGGATCCGCCATTTGACGCCGCTCGGCGGCCTTCTTCGCGCGGTATGCCTTGTGATAGACGCGGTCCTCGGCCTTGGGAGTCGCTCCCTTGCCGCGAAGCGCGTTGCGATGCTTTCCACCCGACCCCTTGGTCGGTCCTTTCTTAATAACCATAGGGGCCATTCTCCCAGCACCCCGCGCCAAAACCGGGCGTGGCGGGGTGCGGGCGCGGCTGCGAGTAAGGTATGCGGCGTGAAGAAGCAAGCAAGAGAGATTTTCGGTTTGCCCCTGGTGTTCTGGGGATTGTGGCTGGCCCTGCTGATTCTGTGGATGGGCCGTTTCGTCATTTCGTTCATGTCGATGTACCTCGTCAAGGATCTGCACGTCGACGCGGGAGTCGCCGGCACGATCGTGTCGATGTACGGTTTCGGCGGCATCTTCGGCTGTCTGTTCGGCGGATCGTTGTCCGACCGGTTCGGCCGCCAGTCGATGATCATCGGCGGCGAGATCGGCTCGGCCGTCATGCTCGTCATCCTCTCGTTCATCGGCGATCCATTCGTCATGGGCGCGGCGCTGCTCGTCTACGGCGCGATCTCGTCGATCCCGACGCCGGCCATCGCCGCGTACATCGCCGACGTCGTGCCGGTGCGCGCGCAGAAACGCGCGTACACGCTGCAGACGTGGGCCGTGAACTTCGGCTTCGCGATCGGCCCGATCATCGCCAACCAGCTCGTCAAGATCTCGTACACGCTGATGTTCTACGCGGAGGCCGTCATCCTCATCGTCGCCACGGCCATGCTTGTCGCGTTCTTCTACGAGGCGCGCAAGCTCGGCGCCGAACCGGCCGCTGCGACGAACGCTGCCGCGACCGACAATCCCGCGGACGCGACGGCCGATCCCGAACGTTCGGTGTCGATGATGGCGAACTATCGTCGCGCGCTCGCCGACTGGCCGTTCATGTCGATGGTCGTGTTCATGTTCGCGTACACGATCGCGTACTTCCAGCTCACCAGCGGCCTGCCGATCGCGCTTACGCAGCTCGGCATGGGCACGGACCAGTATTCCGTGCTGCTGACGATCAACGGCGGCATCCTGTGCCTGTTGCAGATCCCGGCGCTGGCCGTGTTCAACCGCATGAGCAACACGCGCGTGCTCGTGCTCGGCATGCTGATGACGGCCGTCGGCTACGCGTTCCAGATCGGCGCGACCTCGTGGCACGGCTTCGCGATCGCGGCTGTGCTGTGGACGCTCGGCGAGCTCGGCACGTTCCCGATCGCCGCGACCACGGTCGCCAGCCTTGCGCCGGCCGACGCGCGCGGCACGTACCAGGGCCTGTACAACCTCGTCTGGTCGCTGTCGAACGGCGCGGCGCCGCTGGTCGGCGGCTGGATCATCGGCGGTTTCGGCAGCCGCACGCTGTGGATCTGCTGCACGGTCATGTTCCTGTTCGTCGCCGCCGGCCTCGCCGCCACCAAGGGTTCCCGCGAACGCGCCGTCGCCCGCAACCTACGCGAATCCCTCGCCTCCTGAACCTGTCGGGGCGCGGCGTCGGTCAATCGGGCGGTGGTGGGATGGGGAGCCGGAACGAATGCCGTCAGATCAGGCAGGCCATGGCCAGCTCCACGACGGCGTCCATCTCCTCCTGCTGCAGGTAGCCCACGAGTTCGGCGTTGCGCGCCTCCAGGTCGAGTGATTTCAGTTGTTCGACTTCGACGAATCCCTCGATGTCCAACGGCGAAACGGGATGGACCGCCATATGCAGCGGATAGTGGTTGTCCGTCGACGTGATCGGGCATACCCAGGTCAGGTTGCACAGCCGGTTGAAGTTTTCGTTGCCGACCACGAGCAGGTATCGTCGTTTGCGCTGTTCATGGCCGGCCGCCGGATCAAGGTCCGCGGCGACCACGTCTCCTCGTCGATATCCGTTCACAGGCGCTCCTTCCCGACCGGTGACGTGAAGCCGTCCTCGTGCGGCGTATAGCGGCCGTCGTATCCGGCGAACAGATCATGCAGGTCCGGTACGTTGTACCGGCCGATCCGCGTGATGCGTTGCCGTTCGGGCGTGATGACGATGCGGTTGCCGTCGACGTTGATGTCGACATGGCTGCCTTCGTGCAGTTCCAGCTGTTCTCGTATCTCCTTCGGGATACGTACGCCCAGCGCATTGCCCCATTTGTTGACCGTTGCCTTGACCATAGTGCCTCCCTGACTGGATATACAAAGTATATCTCCCAGGGTGGTTGGTTGCGGCGTTGCCGCCATACCGTTCATGTTGTCCCTTTCGACTTGAGCATCGACTGTGATCGTCCGTCTGCCCATCGTCGGGGAAGCGCAGTGTGTTTGCAAGCGCGACCGGGCCATGTGGTCGAATGGTCCGGGGAATCGCCCGTGAAACGTCTCTTTGCTCCGGCGGAACGGAAATAAAGTGGGTTGAATCGTGTCTTATAAGTCGGATGAGTCTCGAGTTATCCACATACGGCGTGTCTATCCACAATCGCGTCATGCACTGCTCGGCGCTCGGCCATGCGCCTCGTTGACACACCGGCGGAAGGGTTGGAATTTAGGCAACGCGCCGGGTTGTGTTACGCGGACGGTTGAGCGGGGTATGGAATAATGGCATGCGTACGCATCGGCCGCATACGCGCCGGTGCCCATAACCGCGCAGTCTTGCCGTGAACCGGGGGAGAAAACCCGGCCGTTCGCGAGGGCTGACTACTCCGCGGCTATACCAAGGAGAATCACCATGGTTGATCGCCAGAAAGATCAATCCAAGGCGTCCGCGCTGACTGAGGACGCCATCCAGTCAGAGGAAGTGCGCGCCCAGCAGGCGCTGCTCAACGATACCGACCCGTCGCTGACCGATGCGAGCGAGGTCGCCAAGGCGCTGAACGTCGACACCGCAACCGGCCTGAGCTCGGCCGAAGCCAAGCGCCGCCTCGAGAAGTTCGGCCCGAACCAGCTGGCCAGCGCGCCGCCGGTGCCGAAGTGGAAGAAGTTCCTCGCCCAGTTCGAGGACCCGCTGGTCTACCTGCTGCTCGTCGCCACCGCGATCTCGGTGGTCGCATGGTTCATCGAACGCGCCAACACGCCCGGCGGGGGAGAGCCGGTGCCGTTCGACGCGCTCGTCATCGTGCTCATCCTGATCGTCAACGCGGTCCTCGGCTACATCCAGGAGGCCCGCGCCGAACAGGCCGTCGCCGCGCTCGCGCAGATGACTGCACCGCAGACCGCCGTCCTGCGCGACGGCAAGGTCGTGCACATCAACACCACCGACGTCGTCCCCGGCGACATCGTCGTGCTCGGCGAAGGCGACACGGTCTCCGCAGACGGCCGACTGTTCGCCGCCGCTTCCCTGCGCATCGCGGAAGCGAGCCTGACCGGCGAATCCGTGCCGGTCGGCAAGAAGCCGGAGACGCTCGCCGAAGCCAAGGCGCTCGGCGACCGCTCGAACATGATCTTCAACGGCACGTCCGTCACGCAGGGCACCGGCCGCGCGATCGTCACCGGCACCGGCATGAACACGCAGGTCGGCAAGATCGCCGACATGCTCGCCGCCACCGACGACGAAGCCACCCCGCTGCAGAAGGAGATGGCGCACGTCTCCAAGATCCTCGGCCTCGCGGTGTGCGTCATCGCCGTGGTCGTGCTCGCCGCGCTCGCGATCACGCAGGGCTTCCACTCCGTGCACGACATCATCGACTCGCTGCTGCTGGCCGTTTCGCTGGCCGTCGCCGCCGTGCCGGAAGGCCTGGCCGCGATCCTGACCGTCGTGCTCGCGCTCGGCGTGCAGCGCATGGCCAAGCACAACGCGATCGTCAAGAAGCTTTCGTCCGTCGAGACGCTCGGCTCCGCGTCCGTGATCTGCTCCGACAAGACCGGTACGCTCACTCGCAACGAAATGACCGTCGAACGCGTGGTCACGCCGTCCGGCGAAGTGCAGATCACCGGCACCGGCTACGCGCCGGAAGGCCGCATGGTCATGGTCGGTGCCGCCGACGGCGACCTGGCCGTGCCGGATGCGATCGCCGCCGAAGTCATGGCGACGCTCGGCGCGGGTACGCTCGCGAACGACGGCGACCTGCGCGAAAGCGAAACCAAGGCCGGCCAGTGGGAGGCGATCGGAGACCCGACCGAAGTCTCGCTCATCGTCGCCGCACGCAAGGTGCATGCCGACCGCAAGTACGCGAACTTCGAACGTGTAGCCGAAGTGCCGTTCACGTCCGAACGCAAGCGCATGGCGATCGTCGCCAAGGACAACGCCGACGCCGGCAACCTGACCGTCTTCGCCAAGGGTGCGCCCGACGTGCTGCTCTCGTACTGCACGCGCATCGCCGTGGGCGGGGCCGTCCGTCCGCTCACCGAAGGCGACCGTCAGACGATCCTCGCGACCGTCGAGAAGCTGTCCGGCGAGGCGTACCGCACGCTGGGCGAGGCGTACCGTCCGCTCGGCACGTCGTCGCTGGCCGCCGTTCCCGGCATCAAGGCGAACGCGGCCGGACAGGTCACCGACATCGCCGAACAGTCCGACGTGATCGAATCCGATCTGATCTGGGCCGGCATGGTCGGCATCATCGACCCGCCGCGCACCGAGGTCCGCGACTCCGTGGCCGAAGCGCACCGCGCCGGCATCCGCACCGTCATGATCACCGGCGACCACCCGCTGACCGCGGCGCGCATCGCCTCCGATCTGGGCATCATCGCCAAGGGAGGCAAGGCGCTCACCGGCGACCAGCTCGACGAACTCGCCGCACAGGGCGAGGCCGCGTTCGACAAGGCGACCTCCGAAGTGTCCGTGTATGCGCGCGTCGCGCCGGAGCACAAGCTCAAGATCGTCGAATCGCTGCAGCGCCAGGGCAACATCGCCGCCATGACCGGCGACGGCGTGAACGATGCGCCGGCCGTCAAGTCCGCCGACATCGGCGTGGCGATGGGCATCACCGGCACCGAAGTCACCAAGGAATCCGCGAAGATGATCCTCGCGGACGACAACTTCTCCACCATCGTCGCCGCCGTGCGCGAAGGCCGCGTGATCTTCGACAACATCCGCAAGTTCCTGCGCTACCTCCTGAGCTCCAACGTGGGCGAGGTGTTCACCGTGTTCGGCGGCGTCATGCTCGCCGGCGTGCTCGGCATCACCCAGCCCGGCTCGCAGGGCGTGACCGTGCCGCTGCTCGCCACGCAGCTGCTGTGGATCAACCTGCTCACCGACGCCGCGCCGGCGCTCGCGATGGGCGTCGACCCGCAGACCGACGACGTGATGGCCCGCAAGCCGCGCAAGCTCACCGACCGCGTGATCGACAAGGACATGTGGATCGACATCGCGTTCATCGGCATCATCATGGCCGCCGTGACGCTCATCGGCATGGACATGCACCTCGCCGGCGGCCTGTTCACCGACCGCTCCGTCGACGCGCTCGGCCACGACGCGCAGATGACCGAGGCCCGCACGATGGGCTTCACGATCCTCGTGTTCGCGCAGCTGTTCAACGCGCTCGCCTCGCGTTCGGCGCGCCAGTCCGCGTTCGTGGGCCTGTTCAGCAACAAGTGGCTGTGGGGCGCGATCGGCATCTCCATCCTGCTGCAGGTCGTGGTGATCTACGTGCCGTTCCTCAACGACGCGTTCGGCACCACGCCGCTCGGCCTGGTGGCCTGGTTCGAGTGCATCGGCCTGGCGGCGATCGTGCTGGTGGCCTCCGAAATCTACAAGGCCATCATGCGCGCGGTCGACAAAAGCCGCGGCGTGACCGTCTGAGACGGCCCAGCCGATTCCGGCTTTCCCGGCCGGTTCTCCTGATCCATAACGAAAAGGCTCCCCTCGGGGAGCCTTTTCTTGTATCTACCTGTCCGTCGTCGGATTCCCGGTCGGATTCCCGTCGGCGGACGTCACAGTACGCCGGACGAAATATCGTGCAGCAGCAGCCACTGGCGCAGGTCGGCGAACTCGTCCATGCTCACCTCGTGACCGAGCCCGTGGTAGCTTTTCGTCGTCAGCCACGTATGCTCCTCCAGCCACGCGGCCGTAGCGAACAGCTCGTACTTGGGCACGATCCTGTCGTTCTTGCCATACACGTAGAACACGGGGATCTCGTAGTCGGCGAGCCGGTCGTCGGCCGGGGCCGTGCCGGGCACGTTGCCGGGCGCGAGCGTGCCGGACAGGTTGATCGCCGCGCGGTAGCGTTCGGGATGAATGCGCAGCAGGTGCGTGGCCAGCAGGCCGCCCTGCGAGAAGCCGATCGGCACGACGTCGCGTTCGAGCGGCACGTGCTCGTCGACCCAGCGGTCGATCGCGCGGGCCGCCGCGTACGCCTCGCGGTCGAGATCGTCGCCGGACGGCGCCTTGACCGAAAACCACGAGTACGCGCCGGCGATGGCCGGCAGTCCGTCGCCGCGTTCGCGACGCTCCTGCAGCACGATCGGCGCGCGCAGGGACGCGTAGTCGTTGTACGGCGCGATATAGCGCATGATGTCGGCCAGATCCTCCTCGTTGGACCCCCAGCCGTGCAGGCACAGGAACATCGGGTGGGTCGGCGCGGCCTCGCCCCCGCCGCGCGAGTACTGCACATGCGTGATGACCGGCTCCGGCGGCTGTGCGGGCACGCCGTTCGTTGCGTCTTCTGCGTCTTCGCTCATGCGGCCCAATATACGCGATTCGGCGCGCGCCCGGCGGGGATGGTCCACAAGCGTTCGGCCGGCGGCACAACAAGAACAACGAGAAGAACAAAAAGAAACCCCGGCGGGGTGTCCGCCGGGGAGAGAAAGGAGAGAGAAGAAGAAAGGGTTCAATTGTCGGGAACTGCTGCCGTTCCTGTTCAGCTCTTGCTGACAGTTATTATGAAAACACCGGTTGCTGGGCGCAATGATGCGATTGTCTGGGAACAAGCTGAAAGTTATGGTCCGAAATCGTGTGGATCGGGCCGGCCGCCCGGTTCGCGCCGCGAGAGGCCCGCCGCTAGACTGTGGTGCAGATCTTTTTTCGTGAATGCCGAGCCAAGGAGTTGCCATGCTGCTGTCCGATCGCGATATTCTTGCCGCCAAGGCCGACGGCCATATCTCGCTTGATCCGTGGACTCCCGAAATGGTGCAGCCCGCGTCGATCGACGTGCGTCTGGACCGTTACTTCCGCCTGTTCAACAATCATGCGTACACGTACGTCGACCCGGCCGAGAACCAGGGCGCGCTGACCGAGCAGTTCGAGGTCGCGCCCGACGAGCCGTGGATCCTGCACCCGGGCGAGTTCGCGCTCGGCTCGACGTGGGAGTATGTCAAGCTCGACGCGACGATCGCCGCGCGTCTCGAAGGCAAGAGCTCGCTGGGCCGCCTCGGTATCCTCACCCATTCGACCGCCGGCTTCATCGACCCGGGCTTCGAGGGCCACATCACGCTCGAGCTGTCCAACGTCTCCACGCTGCCGGTCAAGCTGTGGCCGGGCATGAAGATCGGCCAGATGTGCTTCTTCCAGCTCAGCTCGCCGGCCGAGCACCCGTACGGCTCCCAGGGCACCGGATCGCACTATCAGGGCCAGCGCGGCCCCACCCCGAGCCGCTCCTACGTCAACTTCTACAAGGCCGACGTCAGCGACTGACCGCAATCCTCACAGGCTCGAATCGGCGTCCACGCTCATCACGTACACGTTGCGGCGCAGCGTCTTCGCCTGCGCGCGCGTGATCTCGCCGGCCTCGACCATGTCCTGGATCACGCCGAGCTCGATGCCGTAGCTTTCGCGCTTCACGTCCTCCGCCATGCCGATCGTCTTCGCGCTGCCGGTCATGTTCGGCCGCGCGCGCAACGCCGACTCGGCACGACGGTAGTCGAGCAGCAGCGCCGAGCAATGCTCCGTGTTGTACGTGTCGCGCGTCATCTCCTCGTACAGCCGGTCGATCACGTGCTCAAACGCGGCGAGCTGCACCATGCGGGTGTGCGCGAAGATCTCGTCGTCGCTGATCAGCGGCGTGGTGCGGCGGATGCGGCTCGACGTGCGCCGGATCAGCGTGAGCGTGCGGCGCTGCAGCGCGCGCATGCGGCCGCGGATCTGCCACATCGCCCGGCCGGAGTTGCGGTCGGTGGAGATGTGGCGCAGCGAGTTCATGATCTGGTCGAGCAGGCGCTCGCACGCCTCGATCTCCAGATCGCGGTTCGCCTGCGTGCCCTCCTTGCTGCGCTTGGTGTCGAGCAGACGCTGCTTGACGTAGTCCTTCTCCCAGCCGAGCGCGTCGATCTGCAGCTGCGCGTAGCGTTGCGGGTCGATTTCGCCGGTGCGCTGCTTGAGTCGCGTGATGCGCTTCGTGTACGAGTCGATCACCATGAGCACGGCGCGGCGGTTCTCGTTCGTCACGCGGCCGGTGAGCTCCTCGACCGTGCGGCGCAGCACTTCGATCGTGACCTCGGTCATCTCCAGCGACGTGTCGCCGCTGCGGTTCGGCGCGATCGCGGGCAGCAGGAAGTTCGCCAGCAGCAGCGTGACGATGATCACGCCGGACGCGATGAAGATCAGCTCGTCGCGCATCGGGAACCAGCGTCCGCCGGAGATCGCGTACGGGATCGTGAACATCAGCGACAGCGTGATCGTGCCCTTCGCGCCGCCGAACGTCATCACCGCGGCCGAACGCCAGCGTTCCGGCGTCATGTGGCGGCGGTGTCCGGTCTGCGTGTCGTGCGCGAGTCGCAGCATCGCCGACACCCAGATGAACCGCATCGCGATCACGACCAGCGAGACGAGCATGATCACGCCGATGAGCAGGATGTTGCTCACGCCCGGATCCTCCCAGCTGTTGCCCATCGCGCCGGGCAGCAGCATGCCGAGCAGGATGAACACCGCGCCGTTGAGCGTGAACGAGAGCACGCCCCACACGCTGTTCGACACGATGTTCGTGCGCGCCACGTTCGGGCCCACGCCGGTGCGGTCGAAGCGGATGAACAGGCCGGACGCGACGACCGACAGGATGCCGGAGACGTGCGCGATGTCCTCGGCGGCCAGGTACAGCAGGAACGGCAGGAACAGCTCCATCAGGATGCGCGTGGTGGTCGTCTCCCAGCCGAGCGAGCGGATCGTTTCGAACAGCCAGTTCGCGACCAGGCCGATCGCTAGTCCGAACAGCGCGCCGCCGATGAACGAGACGACGAATTCGCCGGCCGCCTCGCCGACCTCGAACTGGCCGGTGACGGCCGCGGCGATTGCGAACTGGAAGCCGACGATGCCGGACGCGTCGTTGAACAGCGACTCGCCTTTGAGCACGCTCATCTGGCGTTGCGTCAGCGCAGCCTCCTTGCCGAGCGACGATACGGCGACCGCGTCGGTCGGTCCGAGCGCCGCGCCGAGCGCGAGACCGGCGGCCAGCGGGATCGCCGGCCATATCGCGTGCAGGATCACGCCGACGGCGACCATGGTCGCGATCGCGAGCCCGATGGCCAGCGACAGCGACAGTTTGAGCGTTTTCAGCAGGCCCGACTTGTCGATCTCATGCGCTTCGAGATACAGCAGCGGCGCGATGAACAGGACCATGAACAGTTCCGGATCGAGTTCGACGTTGGGAAAGAACGGCAGCTGCGAGGCGACGGCGCCGAGCGCGATCTGCACGAGCGGCGTGGACACTTTCGGGATGAAGCGGCTGATGAACGAGGACAGCACGACCGCCGCGATGATGCATAGGATGAGCTGAAATACCGCCACAGTGTGTCCTCCCTCTCCGCGGCCGCCTTTGCCGCCATCAGCCTATCAGTCAAACCTTCTACCCGCGTTACGTTTCTCGATGGGCGGCAGTAAAGCTGGCGGAGCCTCGGCCCCCTCACTGAGGGCTGTCACGCGAAGCGTGACTGGGGTAGCTCCGCGGCCGTAGGCCGTCAACGGCACCGCATCGTGCGCAGCGCGATTCCGAAACCGAGTGGATAACGGTCGCGTACACTGGCAGCCATGACGAACGCTTTGACGAACGATGCGGCGATGATGCGCGCGCTGGCGTTGGCGGCGGATGCGGCGGCCGATGGGGAGGTGCCGGTCGGTGCGCTGGTGCTGGACGCGGATGGCCGCGTGATCGGCGAGGGTCGCAACGCGCGCGGCGGAAACCGGCCGGCATCGTCCGCGACCGGTACTGCCGATGCGGGCGATGGAGGCACCGCTCCGGCCGATCCGCTCGCGCACGCCGAAGTGCTCGCGATGCGCGACGCCGCCGCCCGGCTCGGCACATGGAACCTCGCCGACTGCACGTTGGTCGTCACGCTCGAACCGTGCCCGATGTGCGCGGGTGCCTGCCTGCAGACGCACGTCGGACGCATCGTGTTCGGCGCGTGGGACGCCAAGCTCGGCGCGTGCGGCTCGATTTGGGACATTCCGCGCGATCCGCACATCGGCCACGCGCCGGAAGTGTACGGCGGCGTGCGCGAGGCCGAGTGCGCGGCCCTGCTTGCCGATTTCTTCGCCGCGCGGCGGTAGGGCATCCGAATTTCTTTCCAGCTGCAACAAACACTCCGCATCCTGACAAGGAAAACGCGCCCGCGTACCATCGATACCGGTACGCCAACCAACGCAGTTCCGTCCGTACAAGCACGCGCAAGCCTGCAAAAGCACGCAAGGGAGTAGCAATGCCGCTGATCGAACAATTCCAAGGCACCGCCGCCGACGGCACCGATCTGACCGCCGTCTACGCCGAACAAGCCGAGGCGAACGTCGCGTTCGCACTGGTCTTCGCCGGCGACGACCTGCCCCGCTTCGTCCACTGGGGCCGACCGATCGCCGACCCGGCCACCGTCATCAACCTGTACGACGCCCTCCGCCCGCAGCGCGTCTCCGGCGGCCTCGACGACACGTCGTGGCCGTCCATCCTGCCCACGCAGGCCGAATCATGGCTCGGCGCGCCCCGCTTCGAAGTCCGCCGCGACGGCGTCGAACTGCACTGCCGGTTCGCGGTCGAGGCCGTCACGGCCGGCGCGACCGACCGCGTCGACGGCAACGCGTTCACGCAGCCGTCGGCCGACGCGGCCGAATCGGCGACCGTCATCGCTCCCGTGCCGTCCGCCGCATCCGTGACAACGCACGTCACCGTCGGCGACCAGCTCGCCGTCGCACGCGACAACGACCCCCAGCCGACCCCGACCGTCGTCGTCGAAGCGGTCGACCGCGAACAGGGCGTCGGCATCGTCTGGACATGCGAACTCGACGAATCCGGTCTCATCCGCCAAAAGCTCGAAGTCGCGAACCTCGGCGGTGGCAATCTCGAAATCGGCCGCATCGAACTCGGCTTTCCGCTGCCCGCCGACGCCACTGAAATCCTCACCACCACCGGCCATCACCTGCGCGAACGTCATCCGCAGCGCCAGCCGCTCACCATCGGCCGTTTCGAAAAGTTCTCCATGACCGGCCGACCCGACTTCGACGCCAGTCTGCTGCTGTCCGCCGGCGAACCCGGCTTCGGCTTCACCCGCGGCGACGTGTATTCCGTGCACGTCGGCTGGAGCGGCAACAGCGTCCTGTCCGCCGAACGCACGCCGTACACGCAGGGCGTCATCGGCGGCGGTGAGATCCTGCTCGGCGGCGAAGTCACGCTGTCGGGCGAGGCCGCCACGTACACGACCCCGTGGGTCTACGGATCGTACGGCAACGGGCTCAACGAAGTCGCCGCGCGATTCCACGCGTACCTGCGCAACGTGCACCGCGCCGCCCGTCGCGAGCTCGGCATCGCCGACAAGCCGCGACCGGTCATCCTCAACACATGGGAGGCCGTGTACTTCGACCAGAACTACGACACGCTCACCGCGCTCGCCGACAAGGCCGCGGCGATCGGCGTCGAACGGTTCGTCGTCGACGACGGCTGGTTCGGCTCCCGCCGCGACGACACGAGCGGACTCGGCGACTGGCAGATCGCGCAGGACGTGTGGCCGGACGGGCCGCAGTCGCTCAAGGCGCTCGCCGACTACGTGCACGGCAAGGGCATGGAATTCGGCCTGTGGTTCGAACCGGAGATGGTCAACCCCGATTCCGACATGTACCGTACGCACCCCGACTGGGTGCTACGCCCGACGCCCGGCCGCCTGCCGATGCAGGGCCGCACGCAGCAGGTCGTCGACCTGACCAACCCCGACGCATACGACTACGTGTACGGCTGCATGGACCGGCTCGTCGGAGAACTCGGCATCGACTACATCAAGTGGGACCACAACAAGCTCGTCACCGAAGCCGTCTCGCCGCGCACCGGCCGGCCGGCCGTGCACGCGCAGACGCTCGCCGTCTATCGGATCTTCCGCGATCTCAAGGCCGCGCATCCGGGACTCGAGATCGAAAGCTGCTCGTCCGGCGGCGGCCGCGTCGACCTCGGCATCCTCGAACTCGCCGACCGCATCTGGGTGTCCGACTGCGTCGACCCGCTCGAACGCGTCGAAATCCAACGGTACACGTCGCTGCTCGTGCCGCCGTTCATGATGGGCGAGCACGTCGGCGCCAGCCCTGCGCACTCTACGCACCGGCCCACCAGCCAGGAGCTGCGCATGGCGATGGCGTTCTTCGGGCACATGGGCGTCGAATGGAACCTGCTCAAAGAGCCGGACGAGGACGTGGCCAAGCTCGGCGAATGGATCGCCGAATTCAAGAAGCATCGCGAATGGTTCGCGGTCGACACGTGCGTGCATTCCGACGCGGCCGATCCGGCCGTGCGCGTGGACGGCATGGTCAAGCCCGACCGTTCCGCCGCGTTCTACCGGTTCACGCAGGTCACCACGTCTGCCACGTATCCGGCGGCGCCGATCCGCCTGCCCGGCCTCGACCCGGACGCCACGTACCGCATCCAGCCGCTGTGGCTCGACCTTGACCTCGACGCGCTCGGCATCGCCAACGGCCAGTCTCCGCTCGGCTGGTGGACCTCCGACGGCGTGCTGCTCACCGGCCAGGCGCTCGCCACCTACGGCCTGCGCCCGCCGAGCCTGCATCCGGCACAGTCCGTCCTGTTCACCGCCGTGCGGCAGTGACCGACACCGCCTGCCCGGTCATTGGCCAATAATCGGGCCAATAACCGGGACTGGCTCGCCAATCCTCGCCAATAGCTCACGCACTGGCCAATAATCAACGAGCATCGGCCTGCCGGCGTTGTTTTGTGACGGGTAACAAAATGGTTCTCGCCGCAAACCCACGCCGGAAGGCCGATGCTCGTTGGTTCTTGGCGAGGAACGCGTTATCCAACGGATTCCGTGCGCCGCCGCCTACGGATCGGTCGCCGCGCTGGCCGCAATCACCCGATATAGCGGGAAATGGCGCGGGAGGCGGCGGCCTTGGCCCACAGCTGCCAGTCGTGATCGACCACGGTGAACCGCACCGGCGCGGCCTGGCTGTGCCGGTAGCGGTTGATGCCGTCGCGCACCGCATCGATGCTCATCTTCGCCAGAAACGCGGACTCGCCGGCCACCATCACGCGCGACGGCATCGCGATGTTCGCCACCATCGAAATCAGCGATCCCAGCCTGAAGCACGTCTGATCGACCAGCTGCTCGGCCTGGGGCCGTCCCGCCCGCGCGTCCGCCACGAACTCGTCGAACGTGCACGCGCGGCCGATCATCTGCGAATACTGGTTCGCCAGCGACGCATCCGTCAGGCACTGCGCGCACCCGACGTGCCCGGACGCACATCGCGGACCGTCCGGATCGATCAGCACATGCCCAAGCAGGCCGTAGCTCTTGTCCGGGTAGTCGACCGGCTCTCCGTGCACGGCCAGCGAATAGCCGATGCCCACACCGATCGTCACCACGGCGAACGCCTCCAAACCGACACCCGGCCCGAACCAGCTCGCGTCCAGCAGCAGCGAGTCGACGTCGTTGTACACCGTGCACGGCAGCCCGGCCGCGCACGAGACCATCGCCGCCAGCGGCACGTCCTGATCCCAGCGCAGGAACGGCGCGAACGTCACCATCGCGTCGTCGCGCACGTGACCGCCGATCGCCACGCCGATCGCCGTCGGCTCGGGCAGCGCGCGGGTGGCGACGTCGGCGCGGCAGTCGCCGACCAGTCGTGCGATCACGTCGGTCACATTCCGCGGCGAACGATCGGCGAACGCGAGTTCGTGCCGGCCGGACACGACCTCCCCGTGCGCGTTGACCGCGGCCGCGATCGCCGACGTGCCGTGCACCTTGACGCCGACGAACGTGCGCGCGTTTGCGCACAACGCGAGCGCCGTCTGCGGCCGGCCCCGGCGCTCGCCGCTGTCCTTCGGCGCGAACCCTTGCGGCAGCGGGCCGCGCGGCACCGAGTCGCCCGGCAGTTCCTCGATCACGCCCGCGTAGATAAGGTCGCTGGTGATGCGCGACAGCGCGCCCTGCGACAGGCCGAGCAGCTGGGCGAGCGTGGTGCGGGCGATCGGGCCGTACTGCGCGATCGCGCGCGCGACGCGGTGCATGTAGTCGGAGCCGTCGAACCATTGCGGGAACGCGGATGCCGTGGGTTCCGCTGCGTTCGTTGCTTCCGGTGCGGTCGTCATCATCTGCGCTCCTTGCTGTGATCGTGCCATGTGCGGCCATTATTTTCATTCCTACGGCATAAAAATACTCTTTTCTTTCCGCCTCGCCCGGGGAACCGGCGAATGGGAATGAAAACCGCGCAATCGTATGCTGTGAGGTACGCGAAACCCAATGCGGCGGGGTCCGGACGCTCGCGCACGCGGCACGAGCGTGCCGGTCGTCGGGCCGGTGGGTCGGCCGGTCGGCAGGACAGCCGGACCGGCTGGTCCGGGCGCAGCGATCCATCCCGCCGCAACCATCAGCAAAGGAGCCGAACCCATGGCCTCGTTCAACCGCACCACACTGCCGGACAACGTCCGCACCAACGGCGCCACCCCGAACCCGTGGTGGGCCAACGCCGTCGTCTACCAGATCTACCCGCGTTCGTTCCAGGACACCAACGGCGACGGATTCGGCGATCTCAAGGGCATCACGAGCCGCCTCGACTATCTCGCCGACCTCGGCGTCGACGTGCTGTGGCTGTCGCCGGTCTATAAAAGCCCGCAGGACGACAACGGCTACGACATCTCCGACTATCAGGACATCGACCCGCTGTTCGGCACGCTCGACGACATGGACGAGCTGCTCGCCGAGGCGCACAAGCGCGGCATCAAGATCGTGATGGACCTGGTCGTCAACCACACCTCCGACGAGCACGCGTGGTTCGAAGCGTCCAAGGACAAGAACGACCCGCATGCCGACTGGTACTGGTGGCGTCCGGCCCGCCCCGGCTTCGAGCCTGGCACGCCCGGCGCCGAGCCGAACCAGTGGGGCTCGTACTTCGGCGGCTCCGCGTGGGAATACGTGCCCGAGCGCGGCGAATACTATTTCCACCAGTTCTCGAAGAAACAGCCCGATCTCAACTGGGAGAACCCGGCCGTGCGTCGCGCGGTGTACGACATGATGAACTGGTGGCTCGATCGCGGCGTCGACGGCTTCCGCATGGACGTGATCACGCTCATCTCCAAGCGCATCGACCCCGCCGGCCGTCTGCCCGGCGAACCCGGCTCCGAGATCGCGGATGGTCCGGTCGGCGAGGAGGGCTACTCGAACCCGAACCCGTTCTGCGCCGATGGCCCGCGTCAGGACGAGTTCCTCGCAGAAATGCGCCGTGAGGTCTTCGACGGCCGCGACGGCTTCCTCACCGTCGGCGAGGCTCCCGGCATCAACGCGCAGCGCAACGAGCACATCACCGATCCCGCCAACGGTGAACTCGACATGCTGTTCCTGTTCGAGCACGTCGACTGCGACTGCGACGGCATCAAGTGGAAGCCGCGCGCGCTCGATCTGCCCGCGCTCAAGCGCATCATGGCCGGCTACCAGACCGCCGTGGCCAAGGCCGGATGGGCCAGCCTGTTCTCCGGCAACCACGACC
The DNA here is from genome assembly GCF_018555435.2 of Bifidobacterium amazonense. Taxonomy (GTDB): domain Bacteria; phylum Actinomycetota; class Actinomycetes; order Actinomycetales; family Bifidobacteriaceae; genus Bifidobacterium; species Bifidobacterium amazonense. The sequence continues at coordinate 1,282 of NZ_JAFEJT020000009.1, read as the reverse complement.
AGCCGCGCGTCGTCTCGCGCTGGGGCGACGACTCCAGCGAGGAGAACCGCGTGCGCTCCGCCAAGGCGCTCGGCCTCATGCTGCACATGCACCGCGGCACCCCGTATGTGTATCAGGGCGAAGAGCTCGGCATGACCAACGCGCACTTCACCCGTCTCGATCAGTACCGCGATCTGGAAACGCTCAACGCATACCGCCAGCGCGTCGAAGAGGCCAAGGTGCAGTCGGCCGAATCGATCATGGCCGGATTCGCCGCGCGCAGCCGCGACAACGCCCGCACCCCGATGCAGTGGGACGCCTCGACGTACGCCGGATTCACCGCGCCCGACGCGGCGAGCGAACCGTGGATCTCCGTCAACCCGAACTGTGCGGCGATCAACGCGGCCGCCGAATTCGACGATCCGGACTCCGTGTACGGCTTCTACAAGCGGCTCATCGCGCTGCGCCACGCCAATCCGGTCGTTGCCGCGGGCTCGTGGGAGCTCATCGACTCGGACGACGAGCACGTGTACGCATTCGTGCGCACACTCGGCGACGAGCGCCTGCTCACGGTCGTCAACCTCTCCGGGCGCACGGTGGACCTGCCGGCCGAATCCGCGGCACTGCTGGGCGCGGTGGCCGGGGATGCCGGCGAAGTAGCCGCCGACGCGATCGTGATTTCGACCTATGACGCCGATCATGCGGCCGCGTCGATCACGTCCGGTGCGCTCGCCCCGTGGGAAGGCGTCGTGGTGCGTCTGTAATTGGGTGTCGCTCGGGCCTCCGCTCGGGCCTCTTGACCGTGGAACTGCCGAATATATCCGCGCAGTTCCACGATCGAGAGGCTAAATCCGCGGCCTGCCGCGGTCAGTTCGACGATCGAGAGGCTATTGTTGGCGTTGACGGACCCTGAGATCCCTGATCCATACCCCCGAAGAGCCACTTTTTGACTGTCGGTATCGGTGAAGGTAGTATTTCGTCGGGTTTAATTTGCCTTTTGTGTGTGGTTGTGTTCTTCTTGGATTGTGTGTGGTGTTTGTCCAAGGGAGGGCCGCGGGATGTCGCGTAGGGTCAGGGTCGTGTTGGGTGATGGTGATCGTCGTTTTCTGGAGTCGATGGTCTCCAGTGGAGAGCACAAGGCGCGTGCGATCGCACGCGCACGCGTGCTGCTGATGCTGGACGAGCCGGACGGCGTCAGCCCGTTGTCCCGCGCCGAGATCGCCGACCGGTGCGGCGTCAGCGTCGAGACGGTGCGCCGGGTTGCCGGCCAGTGGAGGGACACGCATGACGTGAGGGCCGTGAC
>NZ_JAFEJT020000008.1 GCF_018555435.2 Bifidobacterium amazonense | reverse complement strand
CCCCCTGTCCGCCTCGCGAGGCTTCTTCGGCTCGAAGCCGTTCTCGCGGGCGAACGCGGCCCTGACCGCCATGGGGGCCGAGCCCGTGGACTGGCGGCTGGACTAGGCGTTCGGGCCGGGGACGGGGCCACCGACGGCGTTCGCCGAGCGGGAATCTCAGCAAGTGCGGTTAGAGTGGGGCGCATGCCTTTGTTCCCCATGCAACCGAATCTTCCCCCGCAGCCGGCGCCCGAGGCGCCGTCCCCGTCCCCGGCGCAGGGCCTCGCCCCGGACGACGCGACGCTAGCCCGGCAGCTGGCCGACCGCATCCGCGCGCGCTTCGCCAAGACGCTGGTCGGTCAGGACAACCTGCGCGAGTCGCTGATCGTCACCCTGGTGGCGGGCGGCCACATCCTCATCGAATCGGTGCCGGGTCTGGCCAAGACCACGGCCGCGCAGACGCTCGCCACCTCCGTGTCGGGCACGTTCAAGCGCGTCCAGTGCACGCCGGACCTCATGCCGTCCGACCTGGTGGGCACCCAGGTCTTCAACTTCGCCACGCAGAAGTTCACCACGCAGATCGGTCCGATCCACGCGAACTTCGTGCTGCTCGACGAGATCAACCGTTCGAACGCGAAGACGCAGTCGGCCATGCTCGAGGCGATGGCCGAGGGCGCGACCACGATCGGCGGCGAGCGCATCGCGCTGCCCAAGCCGTTCATGGTGATCGCCACGCAGAACCCCATCGAGGAGGAGGGCACGTTCAACCTGCCCGAGGCGCAGATGGACCGCTTCACGATGAAGGCGGTGATGACGTATCCGAGCGCGGACGAGGAGACGCGCATGCTGGCGTTGCTGACCACGCGCGGTTCGGACACGCTCGATCCGACGGCGCTCACCGACGACGTGATCTCGATCCGCGACGTGGAGTTCCTGCGCGCCTCGGCGCGTCGCGTGCACGTTTCGGAGGCGATCATGCGCTACGCGGTGGATATCGCGGCCACGTCGCGCGGGGCCGGCACGCATCCGGTCAAGGGGCTTGCGCAGCTGGTGCGGCTGGGCGCCAGCCCGCGCGCCTCGATCGCGCTGGTGCGCATCGGGCAGGCGAACGCGCTGCTGTCGGGACGCGACTACGTGATTCCCGAGGACGTCAAGGCGTTCGCGTTCGAGGTGCTGCGCCATCGCATCATGCTCACGTTCGAGGCGATGGCCGACGGCGTGGGCGCCGATCAGGTGATCGATTCGATCGTCAGGGCGGTTCCCGTCCCATGATCGAACGCAGCCGTTCCGATGACCCGATCCGCAGAAGGATCGAGTCCCTCGGCACGTCGTTGAGCCTGCCCACGGTCCGTCGCGCGTTGGGTCTGCTGGAGGGCGAGCATGCGTCCGGCCGCCGAGGCGGCGGGGACGACGTGATGGACGTACGTCTGTACGAGCCCGGCGACGAGGCGCGGCTGATCGACTGGAAGTCGAGCGCCCGCCAGGGTCGTCCGATGGTCGTGCAGCGCGAGCGACGCGTCACCAGCCGCGTATGGATGCTCATGGACGCCGGCCGGCAGATGACCGGCACGTGCGAAAGCGGCGAAAGCGCGGCCGAGGTGGCCGCGAATGCGCTGCGCATGTTCGCCGCGCTGTCCCTGCGCCGTTCCGACGATATTTCGCTGGTGTTCGGCGATGCCGCGAGCATCACCCGCGTGCCGTTCAACGGCGGGTTCAGCCAGTTCGAGCACACGCTCGACCGCGCGATGGAACGTGAGTGGAACCATGACCGCAACATCGATGCGCTGCTCGCCTATGCACGGCGCATCCGCGACCGCGACGCGCTGATCGTGATCGCCACCGACGAGCATGCGCTGCAGCGCGATCACGTCGGCACGGTCGGCATGATCGCGCGCACGCATCCGGTGGTGTTCATCGACGTGGCGACGATCAACCCGTTCGCCGCCCCCGTCGGAGCGTCGGTGATCGACGGCGCGGACCGGCGTCGGGTCCCCGCGTTCCTGCGCTCCGAGACCTCGGCCGAACAGGTGCGCGTGCACCGCGAGTTCAACGCGGAGGCGCTGCGGCGCGAACTGTCCCGGTACGGTTCGCGCATGATCCGCGCCGCGTCGAGCGAGCGGATGTTCGACGAGTTCGTACGGCTGGTCTCCCTCGCTACGACGTCCGCCGCGTTCAACCAGCTGCGCGCGCATCAGACGATGACGCGGCCGGATATGGGAGGTGCCCGATGATCGGGATGGCTGACGGCGTGGCCGATCTGACCCCGGTGCCGCAGCTCGGCCTGGCCGCGCCCCTGCTGGCGGCGATCGCCGGATGCCTGTCGCTGGCGATCGTGCTGATCGTGCTGGCGGTCGTCCTGTCACGCCCGCGACGCAGACCGGCGAACACGGCCAGACGCGGCAATCATGCGACCGGCGGCGATCTGGCCGCCTGGCGCGCACGCATCGAGGGCATCGTCTCCCGGCATGAGTCCGGCGAACTGTCCCGCGAACGGGCGTTCGTCGAGCTGGCCGAAACGGCCCGCGACTTCGCCGGCGCCGCCACGGGCCGCGACATGAGTGCGAGCACCCTGCGGGATCTGTCCTCGCTGCCCCGCGGCACGGCCGAACGTCAGGGACTGGACCTGTTGCGGCAGACCGTCGCCGCACTGTATCCGCCGGAGTTCGCCGACGCCGCGCTGAACGGGCATGCCGCCTCGATCAGCGTGCGCGAGGCGGCCGGCTGGGTGTCGAATCTCGTGGAAAGGTGGCGTTGATGCTTTCCTGGCAGTGGCCGTGGGCCGCGGCGGCGGGCGCATTGTGCGTCATGGCCGTCATCCTGCTCGTCGCGGTTCTGGGCGATCCCCGGCGCGGCGGACGCGGCGGAAAAGGCATGCGGGGCCAAGGCGGTTCCGGCGATGCTTTGCCGGTGTTCTCGCTGGACGACGATCTGAACACCGAACACGCATCCCGGCTGTTCCACCAGTGGCGTGTGCTGGGACGTCTGACGGCGGCGCTGCTGGCCGCCGCACTGGCGCTGTGCGTGGCGCTGCTGGCGCGCCCGTCGCTGATCGACCGCGGCGAGGAGCTGTCGAGCAGCCGCGACATCGTGCTGTGCCTTGACGTGTCCGGTTCCACGCTGCCCTATGACCGCGAGGTGCTCGAAACGTATCTGAGCCTCGTGTCCAATTTCCAGGGGGAGCGCATCGGCCTGAGCATCTTCAACTCCACGTCGCGCACCGTCTTCCCGCTCACCGACGACTACGACCTGGTCGCGCGCGAGCTGAAAAGCGCGGCCGAGACGCTCAAGGGCGTCGAATCGCAGGCCGACATCGACAAGATGAGCGACCGGCAGTACCAGCGGATCTCCGACTGGCTGGACGGCACGCAGAACCGTACGAACGCGACGTCGCTGATCGGCGACGGCGTGGTCAGCTGCGCGGCGATGCTGCCCGGCTTCGCGTACGGGTCGGGCGGTTCGAACGGTTCGGACGACTCGGCCTCGGGCGAACGCCGTCGCGCCGCGTCGATCGTGCTCGCCACCGACAACGTCGTGTCCGGCAAGCCCACGTATTCGCTGTCCGCCGCGCTGGACCTCGTCCACGGCGCGGGCATCACCGTCGACGGCCTGTTCTCCGGTCCCAAGGCCAGCGAATCGGAGTCGACCACCACGGATATGAAAAAGCTGATCGAATCGCACGACGGCATCTTCCTCACCCAGTCGAACGGCGCGAGCGTCAACGAGCTGGTGCGCAGCATCGACCAGCGGCGCACGGCGCACAGCGAGCGCAGCTCCAAGGCGTCGGTGACGGACGCGCCGGGATGGTGGACGCTCGCGCTGGCCGTGGCCGTGGCCGCCTGGCTGGCCGTCGCATGGAGGTTGCGCCGATGACATGGCATGGCTTCACCCTTTCCCCCGCGCTCGGCTGGCCCGCCGGGGCGTGTCTCGCCGTACTGATGACGGCGCTGGCCGTGGCCGTGATCGTGCTGCATGCGCGCAGGCGCGGTGCGAGCGACGAGACGGCGGCGGCGTGTGTACGCCGCGCGCTGCTGTGCCTGACGGTCGCCGCGATGGCGCTGACGCCGAGCGTCGTGTCGACCACGAGCAGCCGCGCGGTGAACGCCACCGACGTGGTGATCGCCGTCGACGTGACCGGATCGATGGCCGTGCAGGACGCGCAATACGGTTCCGCGCAAACCGTCACCCGACTCGACGCGGCCAAGCAGGCCGTCAAGGACATCACGTCGCTGTATCCGGACGCGAGCTTCATGGGTGTGCGGTTCGGCGCCAGCGGTTCGCTCGACGTGCCGCTCACTCCGGACGAACGGGCGATCGGCAACTGGGCGGACACGCTGGCCGTCGAGGCCACGTCGGTCTCGTCCGGCTCGAGTCTCGACGCGCCGCTCGACACGCTGCTGCTCGATCTCAAGTCGGTGCGCGAGGCGCATCCCGACGACGCGATCATCCTCTATCTGATCAGCGACGGCGAGCAGACCGGCACCAAGCCGAGGCGCTCGTTCTCGACGCTGCGCAAATACCTCGACGACGGGTTCTCTGTCGGCGTCGGTTCGACGGCGGGCGGCAAGATACCGGTCGTGCGCGACGGGACGTCGTCATCCTCGTCGTCATCGTCGCAGTCGCAGGACGAGGCGTGGGTGACCGACCCGGACACCGGCAAACCGGGCATTTCCAAGCTCGACGAGAGGAACCTGACCGATATCGCCGATGAGATCAGCGGCACCTATCTGCACGTGGACCAGACGACCACGATGACGCAGGGCGCATCGAAACAGGCATCGACGCGCTGGCAGGTGACGAGCACGGTCAAACGGCGCACGCGCGCCACTCCCGTGGTCTGGCCGCTGGCCGCGCTCGCGCTCGTCCTGCTCACGTGGGAGACGGGCGCATGGATCGTCATGTCAAGGAGGCTGCTATGAGTGCCACGCATGGTCGGCGCGCCGAACGGACGCGCCGCAACGCCGGCGGCGTGCGGACAAAGGGCGCGACGACCGACGACGCGACGGCCGCGAGCACGACGTACGGCGATGCCGCGCCAACCGTCGCATCACGGTCCGACCCGTCGCCGACCCCACCGGCCGGCCGGGCGAGGGCGGGACTGCCGGTGCGCGTCGCGCTCGGCATACTGGCCGCGCTCGCGCTGGCCGTGGCCATACTCGCGGCGGTGAACCTGCACGCCGCGACGACGTTCGACCAGGCCACGCAGAGCCTGACCGAGCACATCGCCGCAGCCAAGGCGGATACGCCGGACTGGTCCAAGCTCAGCACGCTGCAGGAGCAGACCGACGCGCAATTCGACGAGGCGGCGTCGGCCGAAGCCGTGCTGCTGCCGAACATCCGCGAGGCGATCGCGGCCAATGCCGCGGTCTCGGATCAGCTGACCGAGCTGGTGAAGCGGAACCTCGCCGCACAGCAGGGCGGCGACGCCGGTAATGACTCCGCCGGCGATTCGTCCGAGTCGAACGGCCGGGATCAGTCGTCCGACTCGTCGGACGGCGGACTGACCGACGAGCAGCGCAAGCAGGTGGAGGACCTGCTCAAGGCCAACGAGCAGTCCACGCCCTCCGACAAGGGCAACGGCACCTCCAAGGAATCCACGGTCACCAACAACACGGGCAATACGAACAAGCCGTGGTGAGCGGTTCCGGCGTGTCGTCCACAATCGCGGCGTCGATGCTGTGGACGACACGCCGGGGTGTGGATAACCCGGACCATTCGACCACAGCCCCCGTTCCGACTGGACACGCATGTGGAGCACCCGGTTCAATGGGCGCATGAGCATCTTCAACCAGACCTCCGCATTCGGCGGCACACCGTCGGCCTTCGGCGCGGATCACGCGTGTTCCTGCCGCGGCACCGCCGCCGCCAGCCGGGATCTTCTCTGCACGCGCGTCTCCCAGACGCAGCTCGTGGCCGACACGACGGCCTCATCGCCCTCGCGCGCCGCTTCGATGCCGTGGGAGGGCAACGCGGCGTCGCTGTTCCGTCAGCGGCTCAACGACTGCGCCATCGACGCGCGGCGCGTGGTCGACGACGCCGAATCGACGCTGCGCATCGCCCAGGCAGGTGCATGATGGGCTGGCAGGTCACGTCATACGTATCCGGAGGCCGGTATTCGACGGCCGACCGGGAGGAATACGCCGCATTGGCGCGTTTGCTGGACGATGCGGCGGCCGACTGGCGGGCCGCCTCGACCGCCTGGGGACAGGCCGCGCTGGAACTGGCCCGTCATCAGACGAGCCTGACCTGGTGCCCCTCGGCCGCGTCCGGCACAGGAGCGGCGGTCGGCCACTCCTCGCTGCCTTACGACACGCTCATCCAACGATGTTCCGACCATGCGGCCGCGTGCGAGACGATCGGCGGCGAACTGGACGAGATGGCGTCGCTGCTGATACGCGCGCATTCACTGTACGAGGAGTGCGAATCGAGGACCAGGCGTCTGATCACGGAAACGCTGCAGATGACGAGCGCGGCCATGCCGAAGCAGGCGCTGATCGGCACGGTCGGCGCGGTGGCCACCGGCATGGCGGTCGGATCGTTGTCCGAAGGCGAGTTCAACCCGGTATACGGTCTGACCGGAACGGCATGGGCGCAGGAGGGGCTGCTGGGCGGTCTGGCGATGTATGTCAGCGGAATCCAGCCATGGCAGGCCCCGTTGCGCACCGACGAGGTGAACGTCTCCGCCGGCGTGCTCACCAACGTCACCAAACCGCTGAAGGACACGCTGCAGGGAGACTGCCTGACCGTGGTCGAGGTCGAGACGGACGCCACCGTGGTCGGCACGTCGACGTCGGTCGCCGAATCGTTGGAGAACCTGCGCCGGCTGGCCGAGGAGCGACTGGGCAAGATCGATCTGGGCAGCGGACTGTCCTATGCGACGATCGCCGTGCAACGCTACCGTCGCGACGACGGCACGTCGGCATGGCTGGTGACGATCCCGGGCACGGACGGGGAATGGGACTCGCCGTTCGGCTGGATGCAGAACATCGAGCTCATGAGCGACGATCCGCAGCAGCGCATGCAGGCCGACAGCGCGCGCATGGTCGCCGAGGCGATGCGCCAGGCCGGCATCGGCGAGGACGAGCCGGTGGCGTTGATCGGCCACTCGCAGGGCGGCATCGTCGCGGCGACGATCGCCTCCGATCTGGCCGACGAATACGACATCCAGCATGTGGTTACGGCCGGCTCTCCGGTCGCGAACCATCCGATCCCGTCGAAGACGTGGGTGACGAGCATCGAAATGGACGACGAACTGGTCGCCGCGCTCGACGGCGCGCAGAACCCGCGCACCGACAACTGGCTGACCATCCAGGGGCACGCGACGCGTTCCGTCCAGACCTCCCCGGCCGGTGTCGGCGCGGACGGCTCCTGTGCTCCAGGCGATGGCGTCTCGTCGTGGAGCAAACGGTATGCCTCCGAGGAGGTCACGGGCGCATCCGAGTCGAAGGAGATCACGCACTGGCTCAAATACCATCAGGCAGCCTACAAGAACGCCACCGATCTCGGATCCCCCGCCGTGCTCACCCACGAGCGGCATTTCCAACAGGTCATCGACGGCGAACTGGAGGAGACCCATTACTACCGGGGCCGCATGGGCCTCTACGGCACCGCCTCCGCCCCGTCCGGCATTCTGGTCGACACGGATTCCTTCGGCGACTGACCTGTCCGGTCCGTCCGGCCTAGCCGTCCTCGCCGCGTATGGCGATGACGAGCGCGGCGGATCCCGCGGCATCGTGGTCGATCGAGGCGGTCAGCCGCAGGCGCATGGCGACGGCGAGGGATCGGACGACGGCGAGTCCCAGGCCGGAACCCTGCGTGCCGCGCGCGTCGTCGGCCTGATAGAACCGGTCGAACAGCCGGTCCGTGTCGATCGCGGCGGCCGACTGCCGGCTGAGCGGATTGGAGAAGGCGATCATGCCGCCGTGCTGCGTGATCGTCGGCGCGCCGTCGCCGTGGCGCAGCGCGTTGACGACCAGATTGTCGACGATGCGCCGCAACGCGGTGCGGTCGGCCTCCAGGGTGAACCGTTCGTCGTCGAAGGCGAGAGTCGGCTCCCAACCGCGTTCCTCGAACTCGGGGTAGTGGCCGACGAGCACTTCGGCGATCAGCGGTTCGACGGCGACCGGCTCGAGATCGAGCGTCCGGTCGGGATCGTTCGCCCGCGCATAGGCGAACAGCTGGTCGAGCAGGCCGCGCATATCGTCCAGGCGCTGCAGCGCGGCCGTCAGATGCCGTTCGCGTTCCGCCGCTCCCCCGTCGGAGGCGACTGCGTGCGCATCCGCGCCGTCATCGGCCCCCATGCCGGACAATGCCAGCTGGATATGCCCCTGCGCGCCCATGAGCGGCGTGCGCACGTCGTGCGCGAGCGACGAGAGGTCACGCTGGAACTCCTCGGCCTTGGACATCGCGGCGATCCGCTCGGACTGGATCGCATCCAGCTGTTCGTTGACCGCCTGCGCCAGCTCCCGGCTCGCCCCGCCCGGCAGCCGCACATCCAGCCGCGCGTTGCTCCCCGCCGGCCGTTCATGCAGGAACCGAGCCATCCGCCGCATCTCGCGCCCATATGCCGTCGCGCCGAACGCAACCCCGACCATCAGCCCGATCAGCAATCCCGCAATCATCATGCCAGCCACGGTATCAGCACACGTCGCGACGGCTGTTGACGAGCAGGGTCGCGCCGGAGGCGAGCACGATCCAGCCGACGTAGCAGATGAGCGCATGCGCCCATGCCGGCATGCCGAGCGCGACGCCGTTGGCCGTCGTGGCGAACAGGCCGATGCTGTCGGTGTACAGCTTCGTGTTGTACGAGGGCAGCCAGAACACCACGTGCATCAGCCATGGGATGTGCATGGCCATTATCGACAGGGCGACCGTCAGCAGCGAGCCCAGCATGCCCGTGCCGACCACCACGCTGGCGGCGATGCCGAGCGCCTTGCTGCGCGCGGTCATCGTCAGCGCGACGACGATGAGCACGAACGCGATCGTACCGAGCACGTTGAGACCGCAGTATCCCAGATACACGCCGAGGCTTTCCGCATGGCGGAACCGGACTCCCATGGCAAGGCATGTCAGTTCGAGCGAGGAGATCGTCACGGCCGCGTTCCACACGGCCAACAGGGCCGCAAGCAGCAGCCGCTCGGCGAGATACGGCGTCCGGTCGCGCCGGCCGACGGCCAGGTTTTTGATGAATCCGGCATCCCAGTCGTCCATGATGGCCAGCACGGCGAGGATTGAGACGAGCATCGGCAGTACGGAGCTGTTGGGCGATCCCAGTCCCGAGGCGGCCAGGAGGGCGGAGTGAGAATCCACTTCGCGGGCGGACGCCGACAATCCGGCGGCCGTGTTGGTGGTGACGGTCGTGCCGTCGGCTCCAAGCTGCGTGGAACCGGTGACGGCACCGAGCGATATGAGTATCGTGAGCAGGCCCGCGGTCAGCAGGACGATGATCGCGGTGACGACCCAGAACTTACGGCCGTGGACCAGACGGTACAGGTCGGAACGCAACAGGTTGAACATCATCGGCTCCCTTCCGCGATGTCATGCGCACGGCCGTCGCGTGCGCGGACGCCGTCCATCAATGCGACGAAATAGTCCTCCATGTCGCGCGATTGCGCGGACAGTTCCAGCACCTCCTGATTCGTCTCGTGCAGGATGCGCGAGACGTCGGCAGGATCGAATCCGCCTGAAATGGTGATCGACCCGTCCGGTTCGGCGGAGAACCGCACCGGATCGGCAGGGTCGGCATGCAGCCGCTCCTCGAGGATCGCGAGCGCGGTGGCCGTGTCGGCGGTACGTACGGTGAGGCTGTCGCCGCATTCGGACCGCACCTGTTCGGCGGTCATCTCGCGCACCATGCGGCCGTTCGCGATCACGCCGTAATGCGTGCACATGCGCTCGAGCTGGTCGAGGACATGCGAGCTGACGACGATGGTGATGCCGCGCCGCTGGTTGAGCTGCACGAGGTAGTTCCGCATGGCACGGGCGGCCTGCGGGTCGAGGCCGTTCAACGGTTCGTCGAGCAGCAGCAGGTCGGGGCCTCCGACGAGTGCGAGCGCGATGCCGAGCCGCTGCTTCATGCCGAGCGAGAATCCGCCGACTCTCTTGCGGCCGGCCGTGTCGAGACCGACCTGCGCGAGGAGGTCATGGCAGACGGCTGTCGGACCGGCGACGCCGAGCGCGAGCGACTGCGTCATGAGGTTGTCGAACGCGCTCATGTGCGGCAGCAGGCCGGGGTTTTCGACCAGCGCGCCGATGCGCCGTACGCCGGCGGTCCTCTCCCCTGCCAGATTGCCGAACAGTTCGATCTCGCCTCCGTTCGGTGCGGCGAGTCCGGCGATCATCTTCATCACCGTGGATTTGCCGGCGCCGTTTTTGCCGACGAACCCGTAGATCGAGCCTTGCGGCACGTTCATGGCGAAATCGTTGACCGCGCGTTTGCCTCCGTAGGTTTTGGACAGCGCCCGTATGCGTATCGCGTCCATCGGATGCTCCTTTCCTCCGTATCCCGTTGACGGGTTCCACGCTATCGGGGCGTTCTTGCGCAATCGTCGCGCGAATCGTGCGAAAGTCTCACAAAAGTCTTGCGAAAGTGTGACGCCCGCCCTGCTCCCCCTACGCATACCCAATCGACGTCTCACCATGCCACACCCGTTTCCTCGCAAAGTTCGCATGATTTCGACGCGTCTGCGCGAACTTTGCGAAGTTTCAGGGGCCTGTATCCTCGCAATGTTCGCAGACGCGTCGAAATCATGCGAACTTTGCGAGGATACGGCGAACATTCGCCACCCAACGGCGCGACAACGCTCACACGTCGAGCTTGAAGCCAAGTCCCCACACGGTGCGGATGTACGTGTCGGTGCCGGAGGGCTTCAATTTGGCACGGATCTTGCTCACGTGCGCGGTGACGGTGTTGTCGTCGACCATGTACGGCTCGTTCCAGCACAGTTCGTACACCTGCTGTTTGGTGAACACCGTGTTGGGATGCGCCATGAGCAGTTCGACGATGTTGAATTCGGTGTTGGTGAGATTGGCCGGACGACCGTCGATCAGGAACGTGCGGGCGGCGGAATCGAGCGTCCAGCGGCCGGCGGACAGTACGGGATGGTCGTCCGGCGTCGTGTCGTCATCTGCCGCGGCATGTCCGCCGGACGATGCCGAACCGGCCGAGCTGCCGTAACCGCGGCCGCGCAGCTGCGCCTGGACCCTCACGACGAGCTCGTCCAGATCGAACGGTTTGACCAGATAATCGTCGGCCCCGAGTCTGAGCAATGCCACGCGGTCGGCGACGGTATCGCGCGCGGAGATCACGATGATCGGTACGCCGGCGCCGCGCTCTCGCAGCATGGTCACCAACCGTTCGCCGCTCATGCCGGGCAGCATAAGATCGGTGACGATGCAGTCGTATCCGCAGCCATCGCCGGCGCCGTCCGCCGGCGCCGTGCGCCCGAGCAGCAACCGCGCCTCCGATCCCGAATACGCGCCCGTGCAATCATATCCGGCGCGTTCCAGCCGGGCGCGCACCACCTCGTTGATGTCCGCATCGTCCTCGATCACCAGTATCCGCACATTCATGCCCCCTCCTTCCGCGCCGTTCCACGGTACCGCATCCCGGCGTACGTTATCGCTGAAGCCGTCTGCACAACCGTACACCGGCAGCTCCGTCATGTACGTTGCCACTACCAGCTCCGCAACAACGTACGCTGACGGCATCCATACGTACGTTTGTGCGGAATCGTCGGCAGAAACGTACGCTGAGTGGCCGCTGGAGTACGTTTCTGTCGATGATTCCGCACAAACGTACGCGACGGAGACGCATCGACACCACACCGTCGCCCGGTTCACGGCTGGAAGTACCCTAGAGGCCATGAAGCTTACTGACATTTCCCCCGCAATCGCACTGACCCCGCTCGACGGCCGTTACCACAACGCCACCGCCCCGCTCGTCGAATACCTGAGCGAGCCGGCCCTCAACCGCGAGCGCATGCGCGTCGAGGTCGAGTGGATGATCCTCTTGGCCAACGGCTTCGAAGGCAACGGCAACCAGCCGATCGTCGACGGCGTCAAGCCGTTCACCGAGGCCGAGAAGGCGTTCCTGCGCGCGATCCCCGAGGATTTCGGCGCCGAGGGCATCAAGCAGCACGCCGCGCACGAGGCCGTCACCCACCATGACGTGAAGGCCGTGGAATACTACATCGACGACCAGATCGACAAGGCCCCGGCGGAGCTGGCGAACATCAACGACGCGCTCAAGACGCTCGTGCACTTCGCCTGCACGTCCGAGGACATCAACAACCTGTCGATCGCCCGCTGCGTGAAGAACGCGATGGAGAACGTCTGGACCCCGGCGTTCAAGGAGATCATCGACCATCTGGCGGAAAAGGCCGACGAGTACCGCGACAAGGCGCTGCTGAGCCTCACCCACGGCCAGCCGGCCACGCCGACCACGCTCGGCAAGGAGCTCGCGGTCTACGTGTACCGCCTGAACCGTCAGCTCAAGCACATCGAGCACCAGGAGTACCTGGGCAAGATCAACGGCGCGACCGGCACGTTTGGCGCCCACCTGGCCGCCTGCCCGGACGTCGACTGGATCGCCGTCTCCCGCGAGTTCGTCACGAACCGCATGGGCCTGACCTGGAACCCGTTGACCACGCAGATCGAAAGCCACGACTGGCAGGCCGAACTGTATTCGACCGTCTCCCACGCGAACCGCATCATGCACAACCTGTGCGTGGACGTGTGGATGTACATCTCGCGCGGCGTGTTCGCGCAGGTGCCGGTCAAGGGCGCGACCGGCTCGTCCACGATGCCGCACAAGGTCAACCCGATCCGCTTCGAGAACGCGGAGGCGAACTTCGAGATCTCCTGCTCGCTGCTCGACACGCTCTCGGCCACGCTCGTCGAGTCCCGCTGGCAGCGCGACCTGACCGATTCGACCACGCAGCGCAACATCGGTTCGGCGCTCGGCTACTCGCAGCTGGCCCTGTACAACCTGATGGGCGGGCTCAAGTCGATCCATCCGAACGACCATGTGATCTCCCGCGAGCTGGACGAGAACTGGGAGGTGCTCGGCGAGCCGATCCAGACCGCGATGCGCGCCTGCGAGCTGCGTGGCCTGCCGGGCATGGACAAGCCGTACGAGAAGGTCAAGGAGCTCATGCGCGGCCACACGATCGACCGTGAGCAGGTCGAGGCGTTCATCGACCAGCAGTCGTTCGATCCCGAGACCGCGGCCCGCCTCAAGGCGCTCACCCCGGCCACGTACACGGGCGTGGCGAGCAAGCTGGTCGACTTCGACCGCTGATCCGTTCCGCATAACCATATACACCTATCGCAAAGGGTTCCGATGAACAGTCAGGAACATGCGACCGATTCCGCCGGCGAGCGCACCGTCTCGCCGGCGGAATCGCGTTTTACGCACCAACTTCCGCCGGATGACGGGCATGACGATCCGAATCATCCGCATATCAACGACGTGCCGCCGAAACGCATCCACGACGTCGGCGACCTGCTGCGCGCGATCCTCGCGGTGCTGATCGCGGCCGTCGCGATGCTCTCGTCCGTGTATCTCAACGGCATCACCGCCGGCGTCGAATCGGACGCGCACACGGCCGGCCGGGCGCTGAACTGGATGGTCGACCTGCCCACGTCGATGCTGCAGCAGCTGGCGATCGTCGTGATCGTGGTGATGGTGTTCACGCAGATGCTGATCAGCCGCGAATGGGTGCAGTCGGTGGTCGCGATCCTCGCCATGTTCGGCGGATACGCGGCCGCCTGGGGCATTTCGCTGGGCGTCACGGCGATCGGCAACGAACGTCTGCTCGCCGCGCTCGGATCCGCGAACGCATGGTTCGGCGCCGGCCTGCTGCCGGGATTCTACGCGGGCTCCGCGGCGCTGCTGACGGCCGCGGGCCCCCGGCGCACGCGTTCGACGGTCAAATGGGGCTGGAACATCCTGTACACGGTGGCCGCGCTGCTGGTGCTGCTGTCCGTGAATTCGGTGGCAGGCATGCTCGTCTCGTTCGCCGCGGGCCGGCTGGTGGGCATGCTGCTGCGCTTCGCCGTCGGCACCAAGAACCAGGGTGTGTGGGGCGAAGGGCTGGTGCAGGCGCTGTCCGGCATCGACCTGCGCGTCACGTCGCTGGAACGGCGGCTGGACGGCGGCGTCCCCTCGCACAGCACGCTGAAGGCGACGCTGGACGACGATCTGGTCGAAGGGTCCCGTCTGTACGATGCGACCGACGACCGCGGGCGGCATTTCGCCGTGTCCGTGCTCGACAGCCAGGTGCGCACGGCCGGCTACGTCAAGCAGCTGTGGCAGTGGATACGTTTCACCGGCGTGTCCATGCGACGCGACCGTTCTCCGCGCGAGGCGACGCAGCATCACATGGCGATGATCCTCGGGCTCAAGAACAGCGGGTTGCCGACGCCTCGCGTGTACGGCGTGGCCGATACCGGCGAGTCGTCGATCCTGGTGTTCCAGGGCGCGGACGCGATGAGCGAATGCAATCTGCACACGTTGTCCGACGACGACGCGATCGCGCTCATGCGGTTCCTGTCCGTGGCGAACCGGCGCGGCTACACGCACCGGCGCATCACGCCGGACACGCTGGCGCGGCTGGAGTCGGGCACGCCGATCATCGCCGGATGGCAGAACGGCGACGATGCGAGCACGCCCGCGAACGTGGCGCTCGATCAGGTGCAGCTGCTGACGCTGCTCAGCACGCTGATCGGACCGGACCGTGCGGTGGCGGCCGGCAGTCATGTCTGGGGAGACGATACGCTCGTGGCGCTCACGCCGTTCGTGCAGAAGGCCGCGATTCCGGCCGGCACGCGCGCCCTTGAGGATTGGGACAAGCACACGCTGGACGATCTGCGCGCCCGGCTGCGCGCCCTTGCCCCCGATGAGGCGGCCGAGTCGATGGAGCCGGTGAAGCTCTCCCGGTTCAGCCTGCGCTCGTTCCTCGGCATCGCGCTGCTCGTGGTGGCCATGGCCGTGGTGTTCACGCAGCTCAAGCCGGACGAGGTCATCGCCGCGGTGCGGAACGCGAATCCGGAGATGGCTCTCGTCTGCCTGCTGCTCGGCTTCGTGGCGTGGCTCGGCTCGGCGCTGGAGCTCGGCGCGTTCATCGACCGCGACAAGCGGAACGTGACCGGCATCGTCATGTCGCAGGTGGCGCAGAGCTTCGCGATGATCTCGATGCCGGCCGGCGTGGGACCGGCGTTCGTGAACCTGCAGTTCCTGCGCAAAAGCGGGTACCGCACCACGCCGGCGACCGCGATCATGGGCGCCAATCTGGTCGTCTACTATGCGGGCACGGTCCTGCTCATGCTGCTGCTCGGCCTGTTCACCGGCAACGATTCGATCAGCGGCATGATCCCGACGAACACGCTGGTCATTCTGCTCGGCGTGGCGCTGATGGCGATCGCGATCGCGCTGATGATACCGCCCGTGCGCCGGCTTGCGGCCGAAAAGCTGCTGCCGCTGGTGAAGACGTACGCGAGGCAGCTGATCGACGTCCTGTCCGATCCGAAACGGCTGACGTTGAGCATCGTCGGCATGCTGGTGCTCAACGTGGCCACCGGACTGGGCTTCTGGGTGGCGTTGCTCGCGTTCGGGCACATGACCAATCCGATCGAGACGTTGTTCATGTTCCTGCTGGCCAATGCGATCGGCTCGGCCATGCCGACGCCGGGCGGCCTCGGCGGCGTGGAGGCGGCGCTGGCGTTCGCGTTCGGCGCGGTGGGCGTACCGGCGGGCGTGGCATTGTCGGCCACGCTGCTGTATCGCGTGGTGTTCTACTGGCTGCGCATCCCGTTGGGTGCGGCCGCCATGAAGTGGCTCGACCGGCGGAACCTGATCTGATTCCGGCCGAATCCGGCGATTCCGGCGCGGAACCGGCCCGCAATCGGCCAAAAACCAGCCCGTCATCGGCCCGGTTCCGATTCGGGACCGGGCAGCACACAATACCGGACACGATCGAACATGATCGAACGCCCCCGACCGTCGCCAATGCCCCGGATTTGGGATAAAATCATGCGAAAACCGTTGGAAAATGCGGTTTTTGGCGTTATCGTGCGCTATTATTCAGTATGAACCTGTGGTGAGGCCGACCTAAGTAGACCCCACCCCTGACCCAAGAAGGATGCTTTATGGCATACAACAAGTCTGACCTCGTCTCGCAGATCGCGCAGAAGTCCAACCTGACCAAGGCTCAGGCCGAGGCTGCCGTCAACGCTTTCCAGGAAGTGTTCGTTGACGCCATGCGTTCCGGCGAGGGCCTGAAGCTGACCGGCCTGTTCTCCGCCGAGCGCGTCAAGCGCGCCGCCCGCACCGGCCGCAACCCGCGCACGGGCGAGACCATCGAGATCCCGGCGACCTACGGCGTGCGCATCTCCGCCGGCTCCCTGCTGAAGAAGGCCGTCACCGAGTGACGCTTGCCCTTTACGGCGTAACGAAGCCCCCGACCATGGACGGTCGGGGGCTTCGTCGTTGATGCGCGCCGCGTCACGGCCGGGCAATCACAGCGCGGCCATCAGCCGTTCGTAGTCGTCGGTGGGAGCCGCCCCGAACGGATCGAGGATCACGGCCTCGCGGTGTTCGGGCGAGGTCAGCGTCAGCCTCGTCCAATCGCAGGAGAACTGGGCGCCCGCATCCAGCGCGGCGGCCACGAACCGGCCGCGCAGCACGGCGCGGGTATCGGCCGGGGGCTCGCCCAGCGCGCGCCGGGCGTCGGCGTCGTCCAGCAGCCGGATCATCATGCCGCGCCGCAGCAGCGACTCGTACACCGTGCCGGATGCGATGTCATGGTAGTCCATGTCAAGCTGCGCGAGCTTGGACTGTGCGATCGCGCCGCTGCGACGCGCGTGCAGCGCCTCGAACAGACGCAGTTTGGCCGCCCAGTCGACGCGGTCGGCGACTGCGTCGCGATCCCCGGCCTCCAGCGCGTCGAGCGTGCGACGCCATTCGCCGAACACGCGATCGAGACTGTTCCAGCCATCGCGTCCCGGATCTTCCGGATGCTCCGGCCGTTCCGGCGCATCGTCGTCCGACGACGGCATGGCCGCGGCCATCACGTCGCGATGGTCGGCGAAGAACCGTTCCGCGATATGCAGATACGCGCGCTGGATCTCCAACGCGGTCAATCCGGCGGACGGGTCGAGGCCGCCCGCATCGTCGAAGTTCGGATCAGCGGCCAGCACCGCCTGCGCGGCTGAGGGATCGGCAAGGCGCAGCCGGGAGGCGCGGCAGGTCAGGTCGCGGCTGACCGCACGGTTCGCCTCGCCGGGGTCGGCCAGTGCGAACGACTCGAATCCGGACGGTCTGCCCAGCCGGGCCGACTCTTCGATGACGCACAGCACCAGATGCGTGACGGCGAGCTTCATCCACGTGGCCCACTGGGAGCGGTTGGAGTCTCCGATGATGACGTGCAGACGGCGGAACTCCTCTGGATCGGCGTGCGGTTCGTCGCGCGTGTTGACCATGGGACGCGAGCGCGTCGTGGCCGATGAGACGGCCTCGTCGAGGTAGTCGGCGCGCTGCGTGATCTCGAAGCCCTCGTCGGTGACCCGGCCGGCTCCCGTGTACAGCTGCCGTGTAATGAGGAACGGCAGCAGCTCGTGCTCGACCTGTTCGAGGGAGACGTAGCGGCGCACCAGATAGTTCTCGTGGCAGCCGAATGAATGACCCGCCGAATCGGCATTGTTTTTGAACACGTGCACACGCAGATGCTCGCCGTAGCCGGCACCGCGCAGCTGTTCCTGCGCCTGGGCCGCGAGCCGGCGCATGACCAGTTCGCCGGCCATGTCCTGTGCGAGCGCGTCCAGCGGACCGCGGGCCTCGGCCGTCGCGTATTCGGGGTGGGAGCCGACGTCAAGATAGAGCCGTGATCCGTTGGCCAGATACGTGTTCGTGGACCGGGACCGGGAGACGATCGGCCGGAACATGGTCATGGCGACCTGCCCGGCGTCCACGGGCCGGCCTGCGCCGGTCACGGACACGCCGTATTCGGTCTCCACGCCGAAGATGCGCGCGAACCCTTCGAATTCCGGGGACCGTTCGACCGTGGCGCCGGGGCCGTTGTTGCCGCTGTCACGCAGCTGCGGCATCACTCGCCGCCCTTCTGCACGAAGCTCGACACATACTCCTCGGCGTTGGTCTCCAGTACGGATTCGATGTCGTCGAGCACCGAGTCGAGTGCGTCGCCGGCCGTTTCGGCCTGCGCGGCCGTCGACTGCACGGCGGCGGCATCCTGCTCGGCCTGGGCGGCGGCATCCTCCTGCGCATGCGTCTGTACGAATTCCTGAGGCATGGTCCTCTCCCCTTTCCGCGCGTTTCGCGCGTCCGTGTACGCCGTGATCCACGCAATGATGCCCGGCGGAGACCGCGGAGGAGGCGTCGGCCGGCCACAAAGGGCGGGGCCGCCGCGTCCTCCGCGTCGCCGTCACTGCAGGTACGGTCGCAGTTCGTCGATGATCAGGCCGTTCGAGGCGACGATGTCGTTTTCACGACGCCAGTGCACCATGCCGCCGTTCCACGTGCGCAGCTTGGCCTGCGCCTCCCAGCATACGACGGCGCCGGCGGAGACGGCGGGAACGTCCCACCGGTGCAGGTTCGGCTCGAAGTACGCGTCGTAGGTGCCGTCGGCGACCTTGCACAGGTCGAGCGAGGCCGGACCGACGCGCTTGATGTCGGCCGGCTGGCCGGCGATCGCGCTCACCACGTTCAGTGCGCGCTTCGATTCCTCCGACACGTACGACATGCCGTAGCTGACGACGGAGCCCTTAAGGTGCTCGGTGGTGGAGGGCATGATCTTCTCGCGCTTGTCGCCGATCTGCGTCTTGCGGATGCGGATCGCGCCCTGGCCGCGCGCGGCCAGATACGTGACGCCGAGTCCGGGCGCGTGCACGACGCCGACGATGGGCTGCGCGGAGCCCTCCTCGTTGAATTCGAACAGGGAGACGGTGATGGCCCATTCGGGCATGTTGCGCGTGTAGTTGATGACGCCGTCGATGTTGCCGACGCACCAGTAGCGCTCCCCCGGCCGGCACTGTTCGGGGCGGTCCTCCCAGCGGCCGTTGAAGTCGTCCAGATAGGACAGACGGTTCATGATGAACCGCGAAAGGCGGTCGTCCACGTCAAGTGTGGACCGCTTGGTCTCCGACAGGTCAAGCCCCTTCAGATCGCGCGGGTTGAGCTGGTCGGTCAGCGCGTGGCGGCCGGCGTCCTGCGCGATGCGGGACACTTCGAGCGCGAGTTGTCGTAATTCCATGGTCATATTCCTCGGTTTCCTCAGCGGTGTGCTGACGTTATGGTGTCTTCGGCCTGCCCCGCGCGCCGGCCCGCTCGCCGGGATGCCGTCCCGGTGCGACCGCCGCGCGGTACGCGTCATGGCGTCGTGTGCTGAGCAGAATCTTACCGAGGAAATGTGATGTTTTCGTTTGCTGCCGTGATGATTCCGGCAGCCGAGTCGGAATCGTCCACAAAGCGTTCACACGCCGAACGGCCGAAACGCATCGGGTCGGACATGTCCAGCGTGAGCAGGTCGGAGGCCCGTTCGGCCGGCCTGCTCGCATTGCCGTACGCGTCGAATCCGGCGTCGCCGAGCGGCGAGGCGTCGGCGTGCCGACGCACGGTCAGATGCGACCACGAGGCGGCGACCACCTGATCGGGATACCGTTCGATCACCGCGGCGCGCAGCCACGCGCGCGTCTCCTCGGGCGCATGGTCGCACGCGGCGCGCACATCGTCGTCGGAGCAGACCCGTTCCGTGTGCGCGGCGAGTTTGGCGAACACGCAATGCGCCGGATCGAGCGCGGCCCAGCTCAGATCGATGGCGGCGAGCCTGGGATCGGACCAGTCGAGCGCGCCCTTGCGGCGCATCTTCTCGAGCAGCTGCCATTTGAACAGCCATTCGAGACGTCCCGCTTCGGCGGCCATCGTCAGTCGCGCGTCGTCGTCGGCGTGGCGGACGGCGGCCGTGTCGGCGAGCGCCTGCCCCCACATCGCCATGATCGAACGGGTCGAACGGTCCGGCCATGCGGGTTCGCCGGTCGTGTCGGTGCCGTGGATCATCGCGGCTGCGGCGTACACGGCGGAACGCAGCGTGACCTGCATCAGCCATGCGGTCGTCTCGCCGCCGTTCGCGAGCGGCAGAGGACGGGCGAGCGTCAGGTCGTGCGACACGTCGTGCATCGCGGCGACCGGATCGGCCAGTTCGAGCCGGTCAAGCAGTTCGTTCAGGTCGAATCCGGCGTCGTCGGCGTGTTCGGCGAGCCACAGCAGCATGGAGGTGACGCCGAGCTTGAGCGTCTGCGGCACGTCCATGCGGTTCGCGTCGCCGACGATGACGTGCAGGCGGCGGTAGCGCGACGTGCTGTGCGATTCGTCGCGGGTGTTGATGATCGGCCGGTCGAACGTGGTCTGCAGGCCGACTTTCATGTGGATGTAGTCGGCGCGCTGGGACAGCTGGTAGCCGGCCGTTTCGCTCTGCTCGCCGATGCCGACGCGGCCGGATCCCGTATAGATCTGCCGGGAGACGAAATGGGCGGTCATGAGCCGTGCGATCACGTCGAACGGCACGTCGCGGTCGGTCGTATAGTTTTCGTGCGTGCCCCAGCTGGCGCCCTTGCCGTCCACGTTGTTGCGGTGCAGCACGATCGGCGTGCCGGTCGCCTCGGATGCGCGGCGCGCGGCGGCGAGCATGATCCGGTCGCCGGCGTGGTCGTAGCGCACGGCCTCGAACGGATCGCATGTTTCGGGCGCGGAGTATTCGGGGTGCGCGTGGTCGACGTAGACGCGGCCGCCGTTGTGGGCGATCACGTTGACGATGTTGAGCTGGGGCGCGTCGGTGAGCATGTCGGGGCGCGCGGCGGCGCGTTCGAGGCGTGTACCGCGCGCGTCGTTGACCGGATCCTCCTGCCGGTAGTCCCAGCGGATGCGCGACCGTGCGCCGCCGGCCGCCGCGCCGACCACGTCGAACGACAGCCGTACCGGGTTGGCTCGTTGCCCGTCGGCGCGGGAGACCGCGTATTCGGTTTCCGTGCCCATGACTCGTTTCACGCTCATGCTGTCCGTCCTTTCGTTACGTTCCCGTGCGCATCCGGCTGTCAGACGACCGGTCGGATGCGCACGATGCGCCCCGCGTCCATGCCGTTGATGCGGCTCCACTGCTCCGGATCGGCGTCGAGCACCGAGCCGCGGGTTTCCTCGAACTCGTCCTCGACGGCCTCGCCGAGCATCGCGGCGTTGAGCGCGACCGGCGTTCCGGAGACGATCGACGCCTTGACGGCCTTCGTCTTGGCCCGGTCGACGATGTTCTTGAGCATCGCGCCGGACGCCACGTCGGCGAGGAACACGGCCGACCAGGCGCCGCGGTCGTTCATCACGTCGCACAGGTGCCGTCGTTCGTCGCGTGCGTATACGTCGCCGACGAGCACCCGGGTGAGCGCGTCGGAGTCCGCCCCGTCCTCCAGCGGCAGGTCGTCGGTCAGATAGTGCCGTACGATCGCGCGCGCCTGTGCGGCCCCGGGACGGTCGATGCGTATCTTCACGTCGAGCCGGCCCGGCCGCAGCACCGCCGGGTCGATCATGTCGATGCGGTTGGACGCGCCGATCACCATCACGTTGTCAAGCCGTTCCACGCCGTCGAGCTCGGCCAGGAACTGCGGCACGATCGTCGTCTCCACGTCCGAGGAGACGCCGGAGCCGCGCGTACGCAGCAGCGAGTCCATCTCGTCGATGAACACGATGACGGGCCGTCCGTCGGCGGCGCGTTCGCGGGCGCGTTTGAAGATGAGCCTGATGAGACGCTCGGATTCGCCGACGAACTTGTTGAGCAGCTCCGGGCCCTTGACGGACAGGAACACGCCGGATCCCGCACCGGAGCCGGCGGCGAGCGCATGAGCGACGGCCTTGGCGATGAGCGTCTTGCCGTTGCCGGGCGGGCCGTACAGCAGCACGCCCTTGGGCGGGTTGAGGTCGTAGCGTTCGAAGAGCGCGCGGTGCAGGAACGGCAGCTGCACGGCGTCGCGGATGCGTTCGATCTGCTCGTCGAGGCCGCCGATGTCGTCGAACGTGACGTCCGGGGTCTCCTCGAGCACGAGGTCGGCGTCGTCGGCCTCGGGCAGCGCTTCGAGCGCGAACCGTACGGACGGGTCGACGATGACGCGGTCCCCCGCGTTGATCGCGGCGGATGCGGACGCGAGCGAGCCGGCCCTGCGGACGAGCTGCGGGTTGCCGCTTGCGTCGGCGACGACGAGACGTCCGTCGGCGAGCGTCTCCTTGACCGTGCGGATCATGCCGAGCGTGTCGGTGCCGCGCTGTTCGACGAGCACCATGTTCTCGTTGAGCATGACGGTCGCGCCGGCGGTCAGCCTCGCCGCGTTCACGTTGGCGGCGACGGGCACGACGAGCCTGCGCGTGCCGTTGAGGATCTCGGCGCTGGCGTGCTGGACGCCGTCCTCGTCGGTATGCGACGAGTCCACCTTGACCATCGTGGCGAACGTGAGCGGCGGCTGGGCGAGCTGCGCCAGCTGCGACTTCGCCTTGGTGAGCTCCCTGCCGGCACGGGTGAGCGCCTGGGCGAGCGCGTGGTTCTTCTCCATCAGACGGTCGTTGAGTTCCGCCAGTTCCTCGGCGCTGCGCTCTTCGCTCATGATCTTCCCTTCCGATTGCGTTGCATCATCATGCTACGGATCTTGCGTGCGGCGAGCACGACGATGACCACGATGAAGACGGCGATGACCACGTCCTCGAACACGCCGAGCGCGCCGAGGATCGAACACCATTGGTCGCCGAGCAGGTAGCCGGCCGTCACGAGGATCGTGTTCCATACGGCGGAGCCGAGCAGCGTCCAGCCGGAGAACTGCAGGAAGTTCATGCGGTTGAATCCGGCGGGGATGGAGATGAGCGAACGGACGACGGGGATCACGCGGCCGAGCAGCACCGACCAGGTGCCGTACCTGGTGAACCAGTCGTTGGCCTTGTTCACGTCCTTGCGGCTCACGCCGGGGATCACGTCGGCCGCACGGTGGATGCGATGCAGGCCCACCCAACGGGAGATGCCGTAGAGCGCCCATGCTCCGAGCAGCGAGCCGACGGTGGCCCAGATGATCGCCTCGACGAGGTTCAGCGTGCCGCGCGCGGCGGTGAAGCCGGCCAACGGCAGGATGACCTCGCTGGGAATGGGCGGGAAGATCGATTCGAGGGCGATGGCGAGCGCCACGCCAAGGCCGCCCACTGTTTCCATCAGCGCGACGAGCCAGTCGGTGATCGCGCCGATCAGACCGGTTTCGCCGGTGGAGCAGACGGGGATTTCGGAGACTGCGAGCAGAGTGCCGGAAAAAGTCATAGGGGCCATTGTCCCAACGTTTTTCGACAATCGGTGGCATGTGCAGCGAAACCTTGCAAGACCTTGACACCCGCAACGACGCCGACGGCGCCTGTTCCGGCGGGCGGAGCATCCCCTCCCTGTCACGCCCCGGACTGCTGGTGATGGACGTGGACTCCACGCTCATCGACGAGGAGGTGATCGACCAGCTGGGCGCGGCGGCCGGCTGCGGCGAGCGGATCGCCGCGGTGACGGAGCAGGCGATGCGGGGCGAATTGGATTTCGCCGAGGCGCTGCGCGCCCGTGTGGCTTTATTGGAGGGGCTTCCGGAGTCGATCTTCCGTCGGGTGCATGACTCGCTGCATTTCACGACCGGCGCGCTTGATCTGATCGACGCGCTGCATGCGCACGGTTGGAAGGTGGGCGTGGTCTCCGGCGGCTTCCACGAAGTGGTGGATATGCTCGCCGAGGACGCGAAGCTCGACCATTGGATCGCGAACCGGTTGGAGGTTGTGGACGGCCGGCTGACGGGCCGCGTGCTCGGCGAGATCGTCACCAAGGACGTCAAGCTGCGCTCGTTGAAGACGTGGGCCGGCGAGCTCGGCGTGCCGATGGCGCAGACCGTGGCCGTGGGCGACGGCGCGAACGACATTCCGATGATCCAGGCCGCCGGGCTCGGCGTCGCCTTCTGCGCGAAGCCGAAGACCCGGGCAGCCGCGCCGCATGCGGTCGATGAGCGCGACCTGCGGCTCGTCCTCGATCTGTTGCGCCCGTGACCATGGCAGCGTAGCGGATGCACGATGGTCCCGTCCGCCGGCGAGCGGACGGGACCATCGACGTTCATGAACGGTTCACGCGCAGTGCGCCGTGGCGCCGAGCCGGGCGCCACGCGCCCAGTCGGCGGCCTTCATGGCCTTTTTGCCCTGAGCCTTGACCTCGAGCAGTTCGAGCGGATCGGACAGGGTGCCGACCCACACGTTCTTCTTGCCGGCGTGCAGCACGCCCGCGGCAAGATCCTTCGGCACGTTCGGGTTCTCCATGTCGGCCGGCTGGGCGCGCAGCACGTGCAGCACGGCCGCCTCCGCGCCGTCCGCATCGTCGGCGTGCAGTTCGCACCAGGCGCCCGGGTTCGGCGTGCACGCGCGGATCTGGCAGTCCACGTCGTCGACGGGGGCGTCGAAGACGATATGCGCGTTCTCGACGGTGATCTTGTCGGCCTTCGGATAGTCGCCCTCCTGCTGGGCGACGGCGGCCGCACGCCCGGCCTCGACGGCCTGCATGGCGCGCACGAGCACGCTCGAACCGCTGTCGGCGAGCCGTGAGAGCAGTTCGCCGGCGGTTTCGTGGCGGCCGATGTCGGTGCCGCACTGGGAGACGATCGGACCGGCGTCCATCGCGCGCGTGATGCGGAACACCGTGACGCCCGTGGACTTGTCGCCCGCCCAGATGGCGCGCTGCACGGGGGCGGCTCCGCGCCACTGGGGCAGCATGGAGAAGTGCAGGTTGTACCAGCCGAGCGGCAGCGCGTCGAGCACCTCCTGGCTGAGGATCTTGCCATAGGCGACCACGGCGGCGGCCTGGGCGCCGGTGGCGGCCAGCTCGTGCACGAAGCATTCCTCGGACGGGTCGGATTCGATGACGGGCAGGTCGAGTTC
Source organism: Bifidobacterium amazonense (assembly GCF_018555435.2). Lineage (GTDB taxonomy): Bacteria > Actinomycetota > Actinomycetes > Actinomycetales > Bifidobacteriaceae > Bifidobacterium > Bifidobacterium amazonense. The sequence goes on along the minus strand of NZ_JAFEJT020000008.1, from coordinate 58,040 downwards.
GAGCGCGGCCTGCTTGACCGGGTTCGGAGTAAGTCTGCGACCGCGGCCGACGGGCGCGTCCGGGCGGGTGAGCACGGCCACGATCTCGAAGTGCTCGGTGTCGGCGGCCAGCGCGCGCAGCGACGGCACTGCCACGTCGGGGCTGCCGGCGAACAGGATTTTCAGCATGGTGTCCTCCCTCGAAACATGTCACGTCATCACACGATGCGGCTCAACGACATCGGAAACGCTACCGGATGCGGTCCGCGATCCGCAAACGACATTCCGCGCCCTCCTGTCGGCGAAGAGCGCGATGACGACATACTACTCCCCGCTGAGACAGCGCATGGCCTCGACCACGCGGCACGGCGCACGACGGCTACTGCACGGCGGGGATGTCCACGCCCTGCGCGATGAGGATCTCGCGCAGCTTGCGCGAGTCGGAGAAGCGGATGCCGCGGATGCCGGCCTCGTTCGCGCCGACGATGTTCATGGCCTTGTCGTCGATGAACACGCTGGTTTCGGCCTTGATGCCGAAGTCCTTGAGCGCCGCCTCGTAGATCTCCTTGTGCGGCTTGCGCAGTTTGACGAAGCCGGAGACGAGCTTGCCGTCGAGCTGCTGGAGGATCCTGCAGTTCTCCTCGGCGCAGTGGAACAGCTCCTTCTCCCAGTTCGACAGGCCCCACACGCCGATGCCGGCGGCCTTGAGGTCGTTGACGAGCACGCGCATGCCGGGCACGATGCCGGTCAGGGAGTCCTCGAAGTTGTCGACGTAGTACTGCAGGATGTCGGCCCATTTGTCGCCGTGCGTCTCGCGCATCCACGCGACGCCCTCGGCCGGGGTCGCGCCGGCGTCCATGAGGTCGTTGCCGTCGTAGAAGCCGGATATGTCGTTGTCGAGGAACTGGTCGATGGTCTCCTGGCTGTATCGCGCGATGAGCGCGGCGGTCGGATCCCAGTAGATGAGCACGTTGCCGAAGTCGAAGATCACGTCGGTGATCGGTTTGCCCGCGGCGGACGCGGCATTGCCGTCCGCCATGAGCACGTCATGTTCCATATCCGGCTCTCCCGGCCAACCCTTCATATGGTCCTCCATTCCAACCATGAACGTCGGTATGTTCCATCGCTATCGTCCCACGCCGCGCCGACCGGACGCGCACGTTCCGGCCGTAGCGGACGCACGCGGCGGACGGCCCCGTCGGGGACCGGTCAGATCAGGTCCTTCGGATCGAGGCGGAACCTCAGTTCCCCCGGCTCGCGCGCGGCGACGTGCCGCGAGACGATCGTGCGCAGCCGTGTCGCCAGTTCCGTCCTGCGCGACTGGGCGACGCGCACCACGGCCTTGACCCGGTCCGCCGTGTCGTCGAATTCGCGGGCGTTGACGGTGACCGGCTGCGGAATCGGCACGGGGCCGAGCATGGCGGGCATGTCCTCGCCGCCGACGCTCACCGTGCCCCATTCGCCGCCGGGCAGCGCGCCGAGACGCCCCACGGCCTGCATCACCGCGTCGCGTCGCCCCCATACGCAGGCGGCGGCGAGCGCCGGCGGCAGACCGGTCTGCACGCGCTCCTCGATCTCCTTGGCGGCCAGCAGCCGCGAATCCCAGAGCATCAGCGACTGGGCGATCGCCGGATCGGTCTCGCCGATGAGCAGTCCCTGACCGCCTCGCGAACGCGGCGCGCACAGGGCCATCGGGCGCATCCAGTTGGCCAGCGCGTCCGGCCGCGCGTCCACACCGGGCGCGTACAGGCTGGTCCATGCGTCGAGGATCGCCACGGCCCGGTATTCGTGTCCTGCGGCTCCGTCGTTGCCGTCGACCGGCAGCACGCGCGGCTCGCAGCCGGGAGTCGCGATGACGATCTGCGGACGGCAGGGAATCGTTTCGATGAGTCCGCGCGGCTGGCTGCGCGACGAGACGATGATCGGCACGCCGCGGAACAGTCCGGCGAGCTCCTGCGCGGTGCCGGCCGCGCCGACGCGCACGACGCGCAGCCGGTCGCCGCCGCAGCCGGGGCATGTCCAGTCGACGACGGCCGCGCCGCACCAGCGGCAGCGCACGCCGTTCGTGCGAGGATCGTGTTCGAGCGGTCCGGTGCAGCGCGGACAGCGCGCCTGGCGGTGGCAGCGGGCGCAGCTCAGCGCTTCGGTGATGCCGTCGGCGGGGATGGACAGCAGTACGGGCCCGCGTTCGAGCGCCTTGGTAAGGATGCGCACGGCGGTGTGGGGCACGCGCGCGCCGATGCTCGGGTCGGCGAGCCGGGCGAGTTCGTCGCGGTTGAGCCAGCGGATCCACGGGCTTTGCTCTTTGACGACGGCGGGCAGCGGGTGCACCGCCGTGCTGAAGCCGCTGGTGGGGGTCTCCTTCACCGAGGACGGGTCGCCGTCGCCGTTCGTCTCCCACTGGCTGATCGGGCTGCGTACGTTGGCAAGGCTGACGAACACGCCGCCGTGGGCTTTGGCACGCAGCCTGAGCACGCCGCGCGCGTTCGGATACGGCATGAAGCCGTCCATGTTCTGGTAGGCGAGGTCGTCGACGATGGCGAACAGCGCCGGCCCTTCGACCGGCGCGTACATCGCGGACCGCGCGCCGATCGCGCAGCGCACCTGTCCGGTGGCGACGGCCCTGTAGGCGCGGTAGCGTTCGGCCGGCGGCATGGCACTGCCTTCAAGGATCGCGAAATCGCCGCTGTAGCCGCCGTTGGCCGCATGGTTCGGCGCAAACGGCCGCAGTCCGTAGTCGTGCGCGAGCACCGCGGCGAGGTCGTCGACCTCGCGGTTCGTCGGCAGCACGGCGACGGCCGGCTTGCCGGCGAGCAACGCGGTCATGATCATCCATGCCAGATCGCGCGCCCATCGTGCGGCTCCGGGCAGCGCGTCGACGACGAACGAGGCGAAACCGGTGCCGTCGAGCGCGTCGCGCAACCGCCGCGCATTGTCATATGACCGGGCGAACCGGGCGAAACCGGCATCACGGGCCTCCTCCTGCGTCTGCGTGAACCGCCGGCGTCCCTGCCACGCGCCGGATTCGGCGAGCCGCTGCTCCTGGTCGACGCGGGCCACGCGCGCCGGCACGGCGAAGCGCAGGATGTTGGCGCGCGTGCCGCCGTATGCGTCGGCGATGAGCTCGACGTCGCGGCGCATCGCCGCGGAGACGAGCGGCTCGGGGGTGAGCACGCGTTCGATGTAGCGCAGGGAGGAGGACGGCGTGTCGCTGGAGTCGACGCGGTTCCAGATGATGCCGCTCACCCGCTGCCCCCCGAAGCGCACGCGCACCATCGCGCCGGGACGGGCATCTTCGGATTGCTTCTCGTCGACGAGATAGTCGAACGTGCGGCCCAGATGGGTGGCCTGCACGTCGAGCACGACCTGCGCGATCGGCCTGTCGGCGGCGGATTCCCGTTCGGTCGGCGCGCGACGGCGGCGCTTGCGCGGGGCGAGCCCGTCAAGCGCCAGCTGTTCGGCGTGCGGCGTGGTCATAGGTCACCGTTCTACCATATGGCGGCCGCAGGCACACGGCCATCGTGCGTCCGGCTCAGGCCTTCCACCACGGACGCAGCGGATACCACTTGCCGTCCGGATGGCCGACGCGGTCGGGCTTGACGGCGAGGAACTGGTGCACCTGGATGCCGTCGATCTCGAAGTTGAGCGCGCAGGCGGCCATGTACAGGCCCCACACCTTCGCACGCTCGAATCCGACCTCCTTGACGGCCTCGTCCCAGTGCTCGGACAGGTTATGGTTCCAGTGATGCAGGGTGAGCGCGTAATGCTGGCGCAGGTTCTCCTGATGCACCACGTTGAAGCCGGCGTCGTGGATGCAGCTTTCGATGAATCCGGGCGCGCCGAGATCGCCGTCGGGGAAGATGTACCGGTCGAGGAACTCGTCGGTGCCGGGCTTGCCGTTCGGCTTGTCGTGGCTGATGGTGATCTGGTGGTTGAGCAGACGGCCGCAGGGCTTCAGGAGCTTGAACATCTCCTCGAAGTAGCTCTGGTAGTTCTTGACGCCCACGTGTTCCATCATGCCGATCGAGCAGATGCCGTCGAAGTCGCGTTCGGGCACGTCGCGGTAGTCCATCACGCGCAGTTCGGCCAGATCCTCCAGTCCCTCGCGGCGAATCCACTCCTGGCCGTATTCGATCTGCTCCTTCGACAGCGACACGCCGAGCGCCTTGATGCCGCGCTTGGCGGCTTCGATCACCAGCGAACCCCAGCCGCAGCCGATGTCGAGCAGACGGTCGCCGGGCTTCAATCCCAGCTTGTCGAGCACGAGCCGGATCTTGTTGAGCTGCGCCTCCTCGAGGCTGGCGCCCTCTTCGGGGAACACGGCGCAGGTGTAGGTCATCGTGGGGCCGAGGAAGTTGCGGTAGAAGTCGTTGGACAGGTCGTAGTGGAAGCTCACGGTCTCGCTGTCGGCCTTTTCGGTGTGCGGCAGCAGGCCGGACTTGATGCGCGCGAACTTGGACGGGCCTTCGGTGGCCGGCACGGGCGCCTTGCGGATGCCGTGGCTGAGGACCGAGCCGGCGACCTTGGCGACCGACAACGGAGAGAGCGGCCTGACATACGGGGCCAGCGACAGCAGCTGACGCAGTTGCGGGTATGGGTCCGCGTAGTCGATGCCGTCGATGTCGAAGTCGCCGAGCACGTAGGCGCGCACCGCGCCGATCTCGTTCGGATGCTCGAGCAGCTGGTAGACGGCGTTCGGGGTCTTGACCCGTACGGTCAGCTCGGCGGTGCCCGGTCCGAACGTGGAGCCGTCGAACGCCTCGACGCGCAGCAGCTGATTGGGTTCGATGAATTCGCCGACCATTTCGGCGACGGTCATGCTTTTGCCATAGCTCATGGCTCGCCTCTTTCTTCTTGCTTCGGATATGTCCGTTCGTGCTGCGTGGTGCCGCACACATGCCGCACACGTGCCGCTCATGTCCGCGTCCGCGCGTTCCCTCGTAGCGAAAACGCCTGCCGCGAAACACATTCACGGCAGGCGCCATAGTCTGTCATTTTGGTTATATCCCGACGTGCACACGTCGGACGTGCACACGTCGGACGTGCACACGTCGACTCGGTCGGGGCCGTCGGCATGGGCACCGATGCAGCCGCCCCGACCGGTGGCGGGTCACTCGGCTTCGGCCTCGATCGCATCCTTGAGCGCGTCGGCCTTGTCGGTGCGCTCCCAGGTGAAGTCCTTGTCCTCGCGGCCGAAGTGACCGTAGGAGGCGGTCTTCGAGTAGATCGGGCGCAGCAGGTCGAGCTCGTCGATGATCGCGGCCGGACGCAGGTCGAACACCTCGCGCACGGCCTTCTGGATCTGTTCGCGGGTCACGCCGCCGATCTCGGTGCCGTACGTCTCGACGTTCACGCTCACCGGGTCGGCCACGCCGATCGCGTACGCGACCTGCACCTCGACCTTGTGCGCAAGTCCCGCGGCGACGATGTTCTTGGCGACCCAGCGCGCGGCGTACGCGGCGGAACGGTCGACCTTGCTCGGGTCCTTGCCGGAGAACGCGCCGCCGCCGTGGTGGGCGGCGCCGCCGTATGTGTCGACGATGATCTTGCGGCCGGTCAGGCCCGAGTCGGCGGCCGGACCGCCGAGCACGAACGAACCGGTCGGGTTGACGAGCACGCGATAGTCGTCGTGCTCGACCTTGTCGCCGAGCACCTCATCGAGCACCGGCTTGATGACGTGCTCGACCAGCTGAGCCTCGAGCCAGTCGTGCGTGGCTTCGGGGTCGTGCTGCGTGGAGATGAGCACCGTGTCGAGACGCACGGCGCGGTCGTTCTCGTCGTATTCGATGGTGACCTGCGTCTTGCCGTCCGGGCGCAGATGCGCGACCTCGCCGCTCTTGCGCACCTGCGCAAGGCGGTAGGCAAGGCGGTGGGCCAGATGGATCGGCAGCGGCATCATCACGTCGGTCTCGTCGGTCGCATAGCCGAACATGACGCCCTGGTCGCCGGCGCCCTGCGCCTCGTAGCGCTCCTCGCGGGAGGCCTCGGATTCCTGCTCGTGGCTCAGGCGGGAGACGCCCTGGTTGATCTCCGCGCTCTGCCCGGTGATCGAGACGAGCACGCCACACGAGTCGGCGTCGAGGCCGACCTCGCTGCTCGTGTAGCCGATGCGGCGCACCACGTCGCGCACGACGTGCTGGACCTCGCAGTAGCCTTCGCTGTTGACCTCGCCGAAGATCAGGAACTGCCCGACGCCGGCCACGGTCTCCACGGCGACGTGCGAGTGGATGTCCTGCCTGAGCAGATCGTCCAGAATGGCATCCGAGATCTGGTCGCAGATCTTGTCGGGATGCCCCTCGGTCACTGATTCGGCGGAGATCAATCGTCGTTCCATGTATCGCACCTCTTGTTGCTGCCCGCCTGTGTCCCCCGTTCGTCCCGCACCGACGGGACGGCGGGAGAACATGTCATACGCAGAAAATAATACGCCCCATCGAAGAGGCGCCGGGAGGATTTCGTCTCCGGCACCGTTTTCGATGGGGCGTATACGTTATAATTCGTCGCGGTTCGGTTTGAATCGTTTACAAAACGCGCTCCGCCGCCGGTCCGCCAAGATCGGCATCCGAACAGACACCGTCCGCAATGCGAACGGTTCCGCGGACGCGCCACGTCTTTCCGTGCGATCGGGCCGGCGAACGACCGTTCGGCGACCGGATGACCGGACGATCAGTTGCCTTCGCTCAGATCGTCCTCGCCGAGGGTCTCCTCGAGCAGACCGTCGTTGATCTCGCGGAACGCGATGGACAGCGGCTTCTCCTGGTTCTGGTATTCGACCAGCGGGCCGACGTTCTGCAGCAGGCCCTCGTTGAGCTGGGTGAAGTAGGAGTTGATCTGGCGGGCGCGCTTGGCGGCGAAGATCGCCAGGGCGTACTTCGAATCGGCATGCTCCATCAGATCGTCGATCGGCGGATTCGCAAGTCCCTGCGGGCGGGGATCGGTGCCAAAAGCCATAGTATTGTTCTCCGAATCATCAAATTAGCATTACAGCTATTCCAACCGTGCAAGTATACCCCGACCCCTTGTCTTCCGCATCGTTCCGGCACTGCGCCGGCATCGCTCCATCCCGCCCGCATTCCGGCGGACCGTTTCGTCGGCGCCGTCGGACATGGAACGGGTCTACTGTGAAGGGCATGAGCGAAATCGAGCCAGCATCCACCAGCCAAGCCACCATCGAAACGCAACCCGAACGCACCGACCTGCCGTTGGCGGTGATGCCAACGGTCATCTCCTCGATGGTCGAGCCGTTCCGGAAGAACCTGCCGCTGTTGCGCGACGTGGCGCGCGTGCGCATGTACACGGACTGCACGATGGACGAGGAGACGATCCTGAGCCGCACGGCCGACGCGGACGCGGTGATGGTGATCGGATTCCACATCCCCGACCCGATGCTCGACCGGTTCTGCGGATTCGACGGCGGCGCTGGCCACGTGCGCTGCTTCGCATTCGGGGCACCGGCGTGGCCAGCTACATCGACCTGAACCGGACCCATGAACGCGGCGTGCGCGTATGCAACATCGTCCACTACGGCGATCACGCGGTCGCGGAGCACACGTTCGCGCTGCTGCTGGAGTTGGCCCGCGAGGTCGGCCGGCTGGACCGGGAGGTGAAGGCCGGCGACTGGACGGGCGCGGACGGCTACGCGCTGCATGGCAAAACGATCGGCCTGGTCGGCTTCGGCGGCATCGGACAGGCCGTGGCGCGCATCGCGAACGGCTTCGGCATGCATGTGGCCGTTTGGAACTCGCATGTCGATCCGATGGCCGCGGCCGGGCTCGGCGTGGATCTGGTCGACGACATGGGCGACCTGATGGAACGCGCGGACATCGTCAGCCTGCATCTGCCGCTGCTCGATCAGACGGCCGGCATCGTCACGATCCGCGAGCTCGACCGGATGCGCCCCGGCACGCTGTTCGTCAACACGGCCCGCGCCGAGATCATCGAACCGGGCGCGCTGACCGCGCGTCTGCTGCGCGGCGACGTCCGTGCGGCGCTCGACGTGTACGAGCGCGAGCCGCTGCCGGCCGACGATCCGCTGCGTCGTGTGCCGGGCATCGTCCTCACCCCGCACGTCGCATGGCGCAACGACGAGGCGTACGTGGGTCTGACCCGTCAGGTCGTCGAATCGGTCCGCTCGTTCTTCGCCGGCGGCGAGTTCAACGTCGCCAACTGACCGGGCCCGTCACAGCGAGGCGGCGGCGATGAGCTCGCGCGCGTAGGCGGACTGCGAGTCGCCGAGCACGGAGGCGGTCGGGCCGCATTCCTCGACGCGGCCGTCGTGCAGCACGAGGATGCGGTCGGCGATGTGCTGCACGACGCCGAGATCGTGCGACACCATGACCAACGCCGTTTCACGACGTGTTTCACGAATGGCGGCGAAGGCGTCGAGGATCTGGATGCGCGCGGCCACGTCGATGGCGCTCATCGGTTCGTCGGCGAGGATGACGCGCGGCTCGTTCACGATCGCGCGCGCGATGGCGACACGCTGCGCCTGCCCGCCCGACAGGTCGATCGGATACCGGCCGAGGAACACGGCCGGATCGAGGCCGACCGTGCGCAACGCCTCGGCGGCCCGGGCATCGATCTCGTCGCGGGACAGGTCTCGACGCTGGATGCGCAACGGTTCCGCGACCGACCGGGCCACGCGCCAGCGCGGATCGAGCGATGAGAACGGATCCTGGAACACGAGCCCGGATTCCCGGCGAATGTCGCCGCCGGCATAGGTGACCGTACCGGAGTCGGCGGTCTCAAGACCAAGCATGATGCGGGTCAGCGTGGATTTGCCCGAACCGGAGCCGCCGATCACGGCAAGGCATTCGCCCGGGTACACGTCGGCGGACACGTCGAACAGCACCTGACGGCGATCGGCGCGCCGCCCGAAATACTTGCTGACATTACGGACGGAAAGAATGGGAACGGTCATCACGCCTCCCCGCTTTCGACAAGGGACAGGGTACGGGCGGCGGAGACGAGTCGGTCGGTCTGCGTCGTGGACGGATGGTCGAGCAGCGCCGCGGTGTCGCCCGAATCGGCGATGCGGCCGCCGTCGAGCACATAGCAGCGGGTGGTCGCGTGGGCGAGCACGGCGAAGTCGTGCGTGATGAACAGCATGGACGCGCCCGCGTCGTCGACGAGCGAGACGAGCAGGTCGACGATCTGCCGTTGGACGATCGAGTCGAGCGCCGTGGTCGGCTCGTCGGCGATGATGAACCGCGGCGACGTGATCAGCGCGGTCGCGATGCCGACGCGCTGCTGTTGACCGCCGGAGAGCTGATGCGGGTATTTGCCGAGCACGTCGTCCGGCAGACCGACCTTGGCGATCATCGCGCGCACGCGGTCGAGCCGTTCGGTTTTCGTCAGGTCATAGTGCAGACGCAACGGCAATGCGATCTGCCGCGCGACCGTCGTCACCGGATTGAGCGACGCGGCCGGATTCTGGAACACCATGCCCATGTACCGTCCGCGCAGATCGGCCAGTTCCGCGTCACGCATGCCGACGACCTGCCTGTCGCCGACCCTGATCGATCCGGACACATGTGCGTTCGCCGGCAGCAGTCCCATGATCGAGCGCGAGATCATCGACTTGCCCGACCCGGACGAGCCGACCAGCCCGACGCGTTCCCCGTCGCCGACGTTCAGATCGACGTCGCGCACAATCGTCTTCCCGCCGATCGCCACGTTCAGTCCACGAATCTCAACGCTCACGCCGATCGCCTCCCCGCAACGTCCGTATCCGCCGTCCCTCGGACGGAGACGGCGGTACGTTGTCCGACCGTATGACTCGGCCGAGCGGCCCGGAGCGGGTCGGACAACGTACCGCCGTCGCAGTCCGCACCCGCAGCACCATCACGCAACTCCGCATTGACCATCGGATCAACCGCGTCGCGCAGCACATCGCCGAACACGTTGAGCGCGACGACTACCACCGTGACGATCAGTCCCGGCCACAGCACGGTCAGCGGGTACACGTTGATGAACTTGACCGACGTGGCCAGCGAATGCCCCCAGCTCGGCACGCCGCTCGGCACGCCGATGCCCAGATACGTGAGCCCGCTTTCGGCCAATACCGCCGTTCCCGCGGACAGCGACAGCTGCACGAGCAACACCGGCAGCGTGTTAGGCACGATATGCCGCACGAACGTCCACCAGCCGGACGCGCCGGAGGCGAGCGCCGCTTCGACGTACGACGACCGTGCAGCGAGCAGCGCGGCGGGCCGTGCGACGCGTGCCAGGTTCAGCCCGTAGCCGAAGCCGCAGGCGACGACGATCACGGTGACGGACGCACCGAGCGGCACGGCGAGGATCAGCGCGAGCAGCACGGTCGGGATCGAGATGAGCGCGTCGACGACGACCACGCTCGCGCCGGCGAGCGTGCCGTTGCGCGCGACCATCGCGGCGACGAGCAGCAGGCCGAACGCCGCGGCGAACAGGACGGTGAGCACGACGATGAGCAGGTTGGTGCGCGAGCCGGCCATGAGCCAGCTGAGCACGTCCGCGCCGGTACCGTCGGTGCCGAGCCAGTGCGCGGCGGACGGCGTGGCCCACACGTGGTACCCGTCGGTGGCGAGCAGCGGCTGCGGCGTCCAGAACAGCGAGACGAACGCGACGATGAGCCATAGTCCGAGCACGATGATCGAGAATTTGCCTTCGCCGCGCCGCCACATGCCGTGCAGCACGATCGCAGCCGTCGGACCGGCCGGTACGTTGGCGTTCACGCGAACGGTCGCCTGTGCGGCCGTGTGCGACGTGCGCGATGTCTTGTCGGATGTCATGCGGTCACCTCCGAAGCGTCCGCTGCCGTTGCCAGCCGCGGGTCGAGCGCGCGGTGCAGCAGGTCGACGATCAGGCCGACCAGCAGGAAGAACGCGGCGAGCATGAACAGTTCGCTCTGTACGGCGATCAGGTCGCGGTTGCCCACGTCGGTGACCAGTCCCGAGCCGATGCCGGGCAGGGCGAACAGGTTCTCAATGACCATGACGCCGGTGATCATTTCCGCGAACGTGAGGCCGATGACCGAGACGAGCTGCGGCATGGCGAGTCGCAGTCCGACGCCGATCACGGCCTGCGCGCGCGTCATGCCGCAGGCCATGGCCATGTCGATGCGCCCGGATCCGGCGATGTCGCCGAGCGCCGAACGCGTGTAGCGCATCAGCGACGCGCCGACGATGATGCCGACGGTGAGCGCCGGCAGGATCAGCGACCAGATGGCCTGTCCGGGCGCGGCCCATCCGTCGAGCGGGAAGCCCTGCGAGGGGAACAGTCCGATGAGTCCGGTGCCGCGCGAGAACAGCAGGATGAGCAGCAGTCCGCCCCACAATGCGGGAATCGCACCGCCGATCAGTCCGGCGACGTGGAACGCGGTACGGGCCGCGGACGAGCGTGCGAGCGTCGCCGCGACGCCGAGCGGCACGCCGATCGCGATCGCGATGAGCAGGCCGAGCACGATGAGCGGGAACGTGATCGACGCGCGTGCGGCGATCAGCGACGTGACGGACCGGCCGGTCAGGATCGACGTGCCGAAGTCGCCGCGCAGCAATCCACCCGCCCAGTCGATGTACTGCACGGGCAGCGGCCGGTTCAATCCGAACTGTTCGCGCAGCGCCTCGACGCGCGAGGCCGGCGAGTTGAGTCCCGCCATCACCGACGCGACGTCGCCCGGCAGCACGCGCAGCGCCGCGAACACGACGACGGACACGCCGAACAGCGCCGCCGCAAACAGCAGCAACCTGCGAACAACGAATCGCATATCACTTCCTTACATCAACGCGACATAACAACGTAACGAGCGTGAGGCTGGGATGTCCTGTTTCCGACCGTATGACTTGGCCGAGCGGCCCGGAGCGTGTCGGGAATAGGACATCCCAGCCTCACGCGGCCAACGCTGGAACAGGATATCCCCGTTACAACGACGAACTACTTCGTGTAGGTGACGTCGTAGAGCGGCAGGAGGGTCTGGTTGAGGTTGACCGGGAAGCCGGACACGCCGTTCGCCCATGCGGTGGTGACGCGGTAGTTGAACAGCCAGTCGGCGGGCGCGTCCTCGGAGACGAGCTTGGCGGCCTTGGCGAGCAGTTCGTCGCGCTGGTCGTCGCTGGTGGCGGCGATCGCCTGCGCGTACAGCTTCTGCACTTCGGCGTTGTCGTAGTTGTAGTAGTAGGTCGGGTCGGCCCACTGGTAGAAGTCGTGGCTTTCGTTGTGGTCGACGAGCGAGATGTCGTAGTCCTTGTTCGTGTACACGTCCTGCAGCCAGGTGGAGAATTCGACGACGTTGACCTTGAGGTCGATGCCGATCCTGGCGAGCTGCGAGCGCAGCTGGTCGCCGAGTTCGGTGCCGTAGATGTTCGCGTAGGTGAGGGTGAGCGTGAGCGGCTTGTCGGTGCTGTAGCCGGCCTCCTGCATGAGCGCCTTGGCCTTGGCTTCATCGTGCGGGTAGAGGCCGGTCAGGTCCTCGTAGCCGGGGTCGAGGGACGGGATGGGTCCGCCGAGTGCCTTGTCGGCGCCGCCGCGCGAGGCGATGAGCTCGTCGTGGTCGATGGCGTAGCGGATGGCCTGGCGCACGCGCTTGTCGGACGTGTTCTTGCCCTTGGAGTTGAACGCCATCACGTACTTGTCGGTGTCGTCGCCGGCCTTGACGGTGTAATGCTCGCTATCGGAGGTGAACGGCGATGCGAGGTTTTCGGTGATGGGCGCGAGTACCTGCACGTCGCCGGATTTGAGCGCGTTGACGGCCGCGTTGTCGTCGGCGAGGTATTTGACGATGACGGTCTGCGTCTTGGCCTTGTGCGTGCCCCAGTACTTCGGGTTGGCCTTGAGCGTGATCGAATCGTTGGCGACGAACTTGGAGACGGTGTACGGGCCGGAGCCGATCGCCTCGGTCTTCGCGTCGTAGGTCGCGTCCTTGTCGAAGACGAGGCCGGGGCGGCCGGTGAGCGTCCACAGCAGGTTCGAGTTGGCGGTGCTGAGCGTGATCGTCACGGTGTTCGCGTTGTCGTCGGCGGCGACGGACTTGACCATGCTGAGGCTGTCGGCGTCGTGGTACTGGTTCTTGATGAGCTGGTTGATGGACCAGCTCACGTCTTCGGCGGTGAGCGCGTCGCCGTTGGAGAACGTCATGTTCTCGTTGAGGTGGAACGTGTAGGTCAGGCCGTCCTTGCTTTCGTCCCAGCTTTTGGCGATGGCGGGCGTGACCTGGTTGTTTTCGTCGCGGGCGACGAGTCCTTCGTACACGTTGCCGATGAGGATCTGGTCGAGCGCGGAGCCGGACGTGTTGCGGATGTCGAGGTTGGTGGGGGCGAGTTTGAGGCCGATGGTGACGGTGTCGGCCGTCTTGCCGCCGGTTTCGACGGTGGATGGGTTGCCTTGCGCGTCCGTCTTGGGTTTGACGAGGTTGACGCCGATGGCGATGGCCGCGACGACGATGACGGCGATGACGGTCCACAGCCACCATGTGGGGCCGTGGTTCGGGGTTTTGGCGCGGTTTTCAAGGCTGGCGTCGGTGGTTGCTGCGGTTGCGTTGTCTGTGGTTGCGCCGGCGTTGCCGTGCGCACCGTTGGGTTCGGACATGTTCTTCCTCTTGGGTTGTCTGTAATGACTTGCGGCTGGCCGCCCGGCTTCGGGTCGACCGCCGCGAGTCATTATAGGCATGCCTGTGCGAGGAGCGTGGCGGCGTTGCCGCCGATTGCCGCGCGCCGGGCCGTCAGCTCGTCAGCGCCGGCGTCCGCAGCGTTTGCCGCCGACGCCGCCGACGCCGCCCGATCCCCATGGTCCGCGTCCTTCGGCGCGCAGTTCTCGGAGATGATGCTTCATCGCCACGAGCATGATGTGCGCGTCTTCGAGGCCGAGATGCCGTTCGTTGTGCTCCGCGGACAGCGCGCCCTGCCGTTTGGCGTATGAGTCGAGCTTGTTGTCGCCGTACGGGTGCTCGTCGTCGGGTTCGGAGCCGGGATCCCAGCGTTTGCTCATCGGCATGGTGTCGATGATGGTGATGTTGCCGGCACGGTAGCTTTCCGCATATCCGGCGACGTTGAGCATGAAGAACCCGTGTTCGAACGTCGCGTTGTGCGCCACGTACGGCTGCGCCTCGAGGCGGCGCAGGAGCCCCTGCTGGGCGGCGGGCCATTCTTCGAACAGTCGCAGGCCGCTTGCGGGGCCGCGTTCGCGCACGTCGATGCCGGTCAGGTCGCGGATGACCTTGTTGTCGAGCCGCGCGGCGCGTGCGGGCACGCCGAATGCGAGCCGCGACTGCCCGTAGGCGTCGCCGGCCTCGTAGTAGTCCTGCTCGTACCGGTAGGCGTTTCCCTGCGCGGGGGCGTCCGACGCCATGTTCATGAATTCGAAGCCGACGTCGATGATGTACACGCGGGCCGGATCGATGCCGGTGGTCTCGATGTCGATGCCCATGACGGCGTCGACGTCGCGGCCGGGCAGGTAGGCGTCGCGCCAGTCGGGCCGACGATAGTCACGCAGTCTCGCCTCGGAGTCGGCACGCGGAGATCGATCGTTGCGCGTCGGATCGCCGCCGCCGAACAGCGTGGCCGAACCGGCCTGCGACGTGGCGCCGCCGAGGTTGGCGCGCAGCATGTCGCGTCGTCCGGCCCGTTCCTGCTCGCGCTGTCTGCCGCGACGGTCGGCGCGCGCGTTCGCGACGTCGGCGCTGCGGTCCTGGATGTCGGCGAGCGCCGCATCGTTGCCGTCCGTGGCGTGCAGGACGGGCACGGTGGTGCGTCGGCGGCGTTCTTCGGTCACGGTCCAGCGGCCTTCGGCGACGCCGCGTTCGATGAGCAGCGCGATTTCGTCGTTGAGACGCCGGTTGGCGTAGGCGAGCGCGCGCGGCAGACGGTAGGACGAGATGATGCGGTCGAAGTCGGTCATGAACGCGGTGCTGCACTGCGCGATGACCGGCTCGAGCCGGTCGCGTACGGCGTAGTCGCGTGCGATCAGATCGTGCAGGTCGGATGCGGCTCCCGGTTCAAGATCGTCGTCGGACGCGCGGCCTACGCCGACGGCGAGGTCGAGCGAGCGGATCCAGTTCCAGTCGATCGCACGCCCGTCGGCGTCCTTCGGCATGGTGGCGGACCACATGCCGATGTCGTCCTTGGCTGATTCGAGCCATTCCAGTCCGGGGCGCGTCGTGCCCACGGATCGCGGACCGGCAGCGTTCACAGGTCGAATCCGAGCTCTTCGGCGGCCTCGGTGGGCACCGGATCCTCGGCCCACAGGTCCTCGAGGTTCTCGGTGGTGGCGAGCGAGCGGATCTCGGCCTTGTCGATGTACAGTTCGCCGCTCAGATGGTCGGTCTCGTGCTGGAAGATGCGGGCCGGCCAGCCGTGCAGATGCTCCTCGTGCTGTTTGCCGTCCTCGTCCTGCCAGCGGGCGGTGATGTCAAGCCAGCGCCTGCGCACGGCCTGATAGCCGTCGAAGCTCAGGCAGCCTTCGTAGAAGCTGCGGGTCTCCTCGCCGGCCGGCTCGTAGCTGGGGTTGATGATGACGTGGAACGGGAATTCGGCGATTTCACGCGGATCGTCCTCGTCGTCGCGCACATGGTCCTCGACGACGGCGAGCGCGAGGCCGAGGCCGATCTGCGTGGCGGCGAGACCGACGCCGGGCGCTTCGAGCATGGTGGTGTGCATGGTGTCGATGAGCTTGTCGAGCGTCTTGCGGCTCAGCTGGCCGGCATACGGCGCGGTTTCCTGGCGCAGGACGGGCTCGCCGGCCTGCACAATCGGCAGGATGTGCTCCTTGCCGCCGGTTTTGATGAGCTGTTCGACGGCGCGGTTGAGTTCGATGTCGACTTTGGAGTTCTTTCCAAACATATTCGTGGTGTTCCTTGTACGGGAGCTGATGATTTCGATGACGACCGGTCGGGTTACAGGGCAAGCTCGTCGGCGACGACCTTGGCGAGGCGGGCGCACACCTCGTCGGCCTGCTCCTGCGTGGCGGCCTCGGCCATGACGCGCACGAGCGGCTCGGTGCCGGAGGGGCGCAGCAGCACACGGCCGGTGTCGCCGAGCAGCTTCTCCTCGCGTTCGACGGCGGCCTGCACCTTCGCGTTGGTGGTGGCGGCCATCTTGTCGACGTTCGGCACGTTGACGAGCGTCTGCGGCAGCTGCGGGAAGTCGGCGGCGAGCTCCTTGAGGCTCTTGCCGGAGCGGACGACCTCGTTGCACAGGGTGAGCGCGGTGAGCGTGCCGTCGCCGGTGGTGGCGAATTCGCGGTTGATGACGTGGCCGGACTGTTCGCCGCCGAGCGTGTAGCCGCCGCGCAGCATCTCCTCGAGCACGTAGCGGTCGCCGACGGCGGTCTGCACGGTCTTGATGCCCATGTCGCGCAGGGCGAGCTTCAAACCGAGGTTGCTCATGACGGTGACGACGAGCGTGTTGTCGGCGAGCTTGCCGGCTTCCTTCTTGGCACGGGCGAGGATGCCCATGATCTGATCGCCGTTGACCATGTTGCCGTCCTCGTCGACCGCGAGGCAGCGGTCGGCGTCGCCGTCGAACGCGACGCCCATCACCGCGTCGGTGGCCTTGACCATGGCCTGCAGCTGCTCGGGGTGCGTGGAGCCGGCGTGCTTGTTGATGTTGTATCCGTCCGGCGAGGCGTTGATGACCATGACCTCGGCGCCGGCGCGACGCAGCGCCTCGGGGGCGACCACGGAGGTGGCGCCGTTGGCGCAGTCGGCCACGATCTTGAGGCCCTTGAGCGGCTTGGGCTGGGTCTTGTCCGGGTTGAGCGGGGCGATGGTGGAGACCAGATGGTCGATGTACAGGTTGGTGGCGGTCACCGTGTCGTGGCTGACGCGGCCGACGCCGGCGCCGGTCGGACGCTCCCAGTCCTGGCCGAGCACGGCCTCGATCTCGTCCTCCTTGGCGTCGGGCAGCTTGAAGCCGCCGCGGGCGAAGAACTTGATGCCGTTGTCGGGCATCGGGTTGTGGGAGGCGGAGATGACGGCGCCCATCTCGACGTTGAGCACGCTGGTCAGGTAGGCGACGCCCGGCGTGGGGATGATGCCCGCGTCGATCACGTCGAAGCCGCCGGCGGACATGCCCGCGGACAGCGCGGAGGCGAGGAAGTCGCCGGACACACGCGTGTCGCGGCCCACGAGCGCGCGGCGGCGTCCCTCCGGCTGGTTCTCGTCGCGGGCGCCGGCCTTGCCGAGCACGCGCACGGCCGCGTCTCCCAGATCGAGCGCGAGCCTTGCGGTCAGGTCGCGGTTCGCCAATCCTCGTACACCATCGGTTCCAAACATCTTCGGCATGTCGATACTTCCTCTACCCATGAGTGGTCGTTTACCGCAACCCATCGTACCCAACCGGCCCGTCCCCGTCACTCCCCCACGCGCAACACTGCCCGTTTTCCTCGCATTTCGTTCGAACGGCCGGCCTTTCACCGGTCCGGGCGGCCGATGCCGGCATCGACGCGGAATCGAAAAACGCCCGGTTCCCGGATTCGTTGCGCTGACTGGGCCTAAGCGCAAGGAATCCGGGAGATCAGCCCCGGTTTCCCGGATTCCTTGCATTGACCGGCCCTCAATGCAACAAATCCGGGACGAGTGGCCTCGTATCCCGGATTTGTCGCGCGGCGCAGGCCGCTTCATGTCACAGGCCGCTCTCGCGTCATGGGCCGCCGAAGCGGCCCCGACCGTCGTGCGCCTTACAGCGCCGCGTTGAAGTCGCGGACCTTGAGGGTGCGCTGCGAGGATTCCACGTTGCCGCGGATGATGCGCTGCAGCGCGTTGTCGGCGGTCTCGTGGCTGGACAGCCACGCGTTGCCGAGCTCGACGAGCGTGGCCGGGTCGGCGTAGATCGGGTACAGACCCTCGAGCAGCGCCTCGGCCATGTGGAACGTCTTGTGCTCCCAGATCCAGTCGACGGTCGCGAAGTACTGCTCCGCGTACGGCTGGGCCAGATCGGCGCGCGGGGTGGCGGCGAATCCACGGGCCACGGCCTCGAGCTGCGAGTTGGTCAGCTCGTCGTTGTTGAGCGCCTGGTCCCACGCCCACGCCTTCGCGTCGGCCGTGCCGCGCACCGCGCGGGCGCCGTAGGCGAACTCGCGGTTCTCGGTGGTGTCGCGCTTGGCGAGCTGCGCGTCGATGTCGGCCTCGTCGAACACGTTCACCGAGGCGAGCGCGTTGACGAGCGTCCAGCTGAAGTTGTTGTCGATCTCAAGGCCGTCGAGCTTGACCGTGCCGTCGAGCAGGCCCTTCGCGTTGGCGGCGAACGCCTCGTCGCCCTCCTCGCCGTAGCCGAGGTAGGCGGTGGCGAGCTGGAACTGCTGGTCGGAGCCGGCCGGCGCGGCGGAGGCGAGCTTCCACAGTTCGGCGGCCACATGCTCGATGACCTCGGCGCGGGAGGCCGGCGCGGTGTAGTGCCATGCGGCGGTGCTCATGCAGCCGAGCGCGTAGCGGAACGTGGTCGACTCTGTTTCGGTGGCGAGCAGTCGCAGCGTGGTGTCGACGAACTCGGCGGCGGCCAGTTCGCCGTCGCGGGTCATGTCCCACAGCGCGAGCCAGATCACGGCGCGGGCGAGCGCGTCGTCGAAACGGTGCAGGTTCTCGATCGCGAACGCGAGCGACGCGTCGTCGAAGCGCAGCTTGGTGTACGTCAGGTCATCGTCGTTCACGAGGATGAGCGCCGGACGCCTGCGGCCCGCGGCCGCGGCGACGGACGTCTCCTCGCCGTCGACGTCGAGTTCGAAACGGTCGGTGCGCACGATCCTGCCGGTGGCCGGATCCTCGTCGTAGAAGCCGACGGCGAGACGGTGCGAACGCAGCACCGGGTGCTCGATCGGCGCGCTCTGCTTGAGCGTGAGCGATTCGATCGTGCCGTCGGCCGCGGTCTCGACCTCGGTGGCGATCGTGTTGATGCCGGACTGTTCGAGCCACTGGGCGCTCCACGCCTTCAGGTCGCGGCCGGAGGTGAGCTCCAGCTCGCCCAGCAGGTCGGCGAGGGTCGCGTTGGAGTACGCGTGCTTGTTGAGATACGCGTTGATGCCCTTGAAGAACTTCTCGCGGCCCACGTAGAACGCGAGCTGCTTCAAGACGGAGGCGCCCTTGGCGTAGGTGATGCCGTCGAAGTTGACGTACGTGTCGTTGAGGTCGTTGATCGGGGCGACGATCGGGTGCGTGGTGGACAGCTGGTCCTGGCGCAGCGCCCAGCTCTTCTCGCCGGAGCAGAACGTGGCCCACGCGTCGTGCCATTCGGTCGCCTCGGCGGTGGCGAGCGTGGACGTGAACTCGGCGAACGACTCGTTGAGCCACAGGTCGTTCCACCACTTCATCGTCACGTAGTCGCCGAACCACATGTGGGCGAGCTCGTGCAGCACGGTGACGACGCGGCGTTCGGCGAGCGCGTCGGTGACCTTCGAATCGAACACGTAGGAGTCGCGGATGGTGACCATGCCGATGTTCTCCATCGCGCCCGCGTTGTACTCGGGCACGTAGATCTGGTCGAACTTGGCGTACGGGTAGGGCACGCCCCACGTCTTGTCGTAGAACGCGAAGCCCTTCTTGGTGATGTCGAACAGGTAGTCGACGTCCTTGGCGAACGCGTCGGCGAGCGAGCGGCGGCAGTACTGGGCCATCGGCACGACGCGGCCGTCCTCGTTGCGGTAGGCGGTGTGCCATTCGGCGTACGGGCCGGCGCAGATCGCGGTCAGGTAGGAGCTCATGACCGGCGTGGTCTCGAACGTCCAGTGCTTGACGGCTTCGGCCTCATGGTCGCCGAGCGTGCCGTCCTCGGTGGTGCGGTCGGTCGCGTCGACGGACTTGACCGGCATGTTCGAGGTGACGATCCAGCTGGAGGCGGCGAGCACGTCGAAGTCGAACGTGGCCTTGAGGTCGGGCTGGTCGAACACGGCGTAGACGCGGCGCGCGTCCGGTACTTCGAACTGGGAGTACAGATAGACGTTGCCGTCGGACGGGTCGACGGAGCGGTGCAGGCCCTCGCCGGTGTTGGAGTAGCGGCACAGCGCCTTGACGACGACCTCGTTGTGCTCCTTGAGGTCGGTCAGTTCGATACGACTGTCGGCGTAGGCCATGGCCGGGTCGAGGGCGACGCCGTTGAGCGTGATTTCGGACACTTCGTCGGCGATCAGGTCGAGGAAGGTGGAGGCGCCCGGCTTGGCGTCGAACGTGATGACGGCGGTGGATCCGAAGTTCTTCGCGCCGACGGTCAGGTCGAGCGAGACGGCGTAGTGGATGGGCGCCGCGACGACGGCCTTGCGCTCTTCGGCTTCGATGCGGGTGAGGTTTGCTCCTGGCATGTCACTCCTTGTTTCAATCGTGAGGCGGCGTGATCGGTTGTGCCGGTCACGCCGCCTCGATTTGTGCAAAATGCGGAAAACTACTGTTCGATCAGGTCGGTGGCGATGTCCGCCACGACCGGCACGATCATCGGCTTGCGGTGCAGCTGGCGAGCGACCCAGCCGCCGAGCGTGCGGCGCATGATCTGCTGCAGCTTGTACGTGTCCTTCGTGCCGCTCATCATCGCGTCGTTGAGCTGTTCGACGATCTGGTGACGGACCTTGTCGAACTCGCTTTCGTCCTCGGCCACGGCGTTCAGGTAGATCTTCGGACCGGAGACGACCTCGCGCGCGTCGGTGTCGACCACGACGAAGCTGGACACGAAGCCCTCGGTGCCGAGGATGCGGCGCTTCTCGAGCTCCTCGTCGGTCAGTTCGCCGATCGAATCGCCGTCGACGTACACGTAGCCGCACGGCACGGAGCCGACGACCGCGGCCTTGCCGTGGTACAGGTCGACCACGTCGCCGTCCTCGGCGAGCACGACGTTGTCCGGGTTCACGCCGGTCTTGACGGCGATCAGGCCGTTGGCGACCAGGTGGCGGTTCTCGCCGTGGATCGGCATCGCGCACTTGGGCTTGACGATGTTGTACATGTACAGCAGCTCGCCCTCGTTGCAGTGGCCGGAGACGTGCACGGCGGCGTTGTCGCGGTTGACGACGCGCGCGCCGAGCTGGACGAGCTTGTTGATGACCTTGTACACCTCGTGCTCGTTGCCCGGGATCAGGGAGCTGGCGAGGATGACCGTGTCGAACTCGTTGATGGTGATGTCGCGGTGGTTGCCGTCGGCGATGCGGCCGAGCGCGGCCATCGGCTCGCCCTGGGAGCCGGTGCACATGTAGACGATCTTGTCGTCCTGCACGTCGTGCGCCTGCTTGAGGTCGATGACGGTGTCCTCCGGCAGGTGCAGGTAGCCGAGGTCGGCGGCGATGGACATGTTGCGCACCATCGAACGGCCGACGAAGACGACCTTGCGGCCGTACTTGTGGGCGGTGTCGACGACCTGCTGGACGCGGTGGACGTGCGACGAGAAGCTCGCGACGATGATCTTGCGGCTGGCCTGCGCGAACGCCTGGTCGAGCGCCGGGCCGATCGACGTCTCCGGCTTGACGAAGCCGGGCACCTCGGCGTTGGTGGAATCCATCATGAGCAGGTCGACGCCCTGCTCGCCGATCTTGCCGAACTCGACGAGGTCGGTGATGCGGTGGTCGAGCGGCAGCTGGTCGAGCTTGATGTCGCCGGTGTCGATGAGCGTGCCGGCCGGGGTCTTGACGTACACGGCGAGCGCGTCCGGGATCGAGTGCGTCACGTTGATGAACTCGAGCTGGTAGGGGCCGACCTTCATCTTGTCGCGGCCGGTGACCGGCACCATGGTCGGATGCTGGTTGTGCTCCTTGCACTTGGCCTCCACGAACGCGAGGGTGAGCTTGGAGCCGATGAGCGGGATGTCCGGGCGGAGCTTCAACAGGTACGGCACGCCGCCGATGTGGTCCTCGTGGCCGTGGGTGAGCACGAGCGCCTCGACCTTGTCGAGACGGTCCTTGATGTAGTCGAAGTCCGGCAGGATCAGGTCGACGCCCGGCTGCTCCTCTTCGGGGAAGAGTACGCCGCAGTCGATGAGCAGCAGGTGGCCGTTGTATTCGATGACGTTCATGTTGCGGCCGATTTCGCCGAGGCCGCCGAGCGGCACGATGCGCAGCGAGCCCTTGCGGTACTTCGGGGGCGCGATGAGCACGGCGTCCTGCTGGGGCGCGGTGGCGGGCTGTCCGCCGCGGGAGATGCGGCGCGGGCCGGACGAGCGGCGGCTGGAATCGGAGCGTTCGCCGCGCTCGGAACGGGAGCGGGACGACTTGCGCGGGGCCTTGCCTTCGGCCTTGTCCCCGGACTTGCCGGAGCGGCGGGTGCGGCCGGACTTGCCGGCCTTCTTGTCGGCCGGCTCGGCCGCGCCGTCGCCGGTCCCGCGTGCGTCCAGGCCGTCAAGCAGGTCGACGGCGGCCTGCGCGGCCGCGATCTGCTCGCTTTCGGTCTGGTTCTGGGCTGCGGCGCGCTTGGTGGAGCGCCTGCGTGTGGTGTTCTGTGATGTTTCTTGTTCTGTAACCATTTCCTAGTTGGATTTCCATTGTTTGGTGTTCCCGCCTGTGCTGGGAACGACGTATGGTGGCGGCGTGGCGGCGCCGGGACCGCATGCGGACCGGGCCCGTGGCGCCCCCGCGCAACGGGCCGGGCCTGCGCCGGATCGGACGGGCGGCCGGGGCCTACAGCAGCCCGGAGGCGCGCATGCCGTTTTCGGCGCGCGAGAACTCGCTGGGGCCCGGGCCCACGTTCGGCAGTCGCATGGTGGTGTCGTCGAGCACGCCGCGCACCTTGAGCGCGGCCTTGGCCATGACGGCCTGGAAGCCGTTGCCGTTCATCGCCTCGACGAGCGGGGCGAGCTGCACGGCGATGCGCTGCGCCTCGTGGATGTCGCCGCGGTCGAAGGCGGCGGCGAGGTCGCGCATGGGGCCGGCGGCCGCGTGGGCGATCACGGAGATGATGCCGACCGCGCCGACCGACAGGAACGGCAGGAAGAGGCCGTCGTCGCCGGAATACCAAGTCAGACCGGTCTCCATGCGCTTGCGCACGGCGCCGGCGATGTCGCCGGTGGCGTCCTTGACGGCCGCGACGTGGTCGAGTTCGGCCATGCGGCAGTATGTTTCGAGCTGGATGTGCAGGCCGGTGCGGCCGGGCACGTCGTAGATGATGATCGGCTTGTCGGCCGAGTCGTTAACCGCCTTGTAGTGGCGGTAGACGCCCTCCTGCGAGGGACGCGAATAATAGGGGGCGACGACGAGCACCGCGTCGGCGCCGGCCTCCTGGGTCTGTTCGACCATGCGCACGGTGTGCGCGGTGTCGTTGGAGCCCGCGCCGGAGATGATCGGCACGTCGACGACCTCGCGCACGGCGCGCACGAGGTCGACCTTCTCGTCCATGTGCGTGGTCGGCGACTCGCCGGTGGTGCCGTTGACGACGATGCCGTCCGCACCATCTTCGACCAGTTGCCTGGCGACGGTCTGGGCCGCCTCGAAATCGACGGAGCCGTCGGCTCGCATCGGGGTGATCATGGCAGGCAGGATGCGGCCGAACGGGGCCGGATCAAGAAGATGCATCGTCTCAGTCATACGGCTTACGGTACTTCTCGGCCGGGACGCTGGATCCCGGCCGGAAGGCTCCTACAGGTCGAGGAAATGATCGAGGCCGACCGTGAGGCCGGGGAACGCGCCGGAGGCGACCTTGCGCACGGCGAGGAGCACGCCCGGCATGAAGCTGATGCGGTCGAAGCTGTCGGCGCGGATGGTCAGCTGCTCGCCGGCGTTGCCGAAGAGCACCTCCTCGTGCGCGTTGAGGCCGCGCAGGCGCACCGCGTGCACGTGCACGCCGTCGACGACCTGCCCGCGCGAGCCGCCGTCGGTTTCGGTGGCGTCGGGCATGTCGCCCAGGCCTGCCGCACGGCGGGCCTCGCCGATGGCCTGGGCGGTGTGGATGGCCGTGCCGGAGGGCGCGTCCACCTTGGTCGGATGATGCAGTTCGATCACTTCGGCGGATTCGAAGTAGGGGGCCGCGACCTTGGCGAAGTGGTCGGCGAGCACGGCGGAGATCGCGAAGTTCGGCGCGATGAACACGCTCTGGCCTTCGCGCGGGGCTTCGGCGAGCGCCGCACGCACCTGGTCGAGCTTGTCGTCGGTCCAGCCGGTGGTGCCGACGACCACGTCGACGCCCTGCTTCACCAGCGCGAGCACGTTGCCGAGCGACACGCTCGGCACGGTGAATTCGACGACCACGTCGGTGTTGTCCGGCGTGATCGCGGTCAGATCGTCGCCCGCGTCGAGCGCGAGCGCGAGCTGTGCGTCCGCCGCGCCGTTCACCGCTTCGACGACGTGCGATCCCATGCGTCCCTTGGCTCCCACCACCGAAACCCTGATCATGTGTGTCCTCCTTGTGTATGCGCCTGTGTGCGTGCCTGTGCGTCCGCGCCCACGTCCCTGCCGGGGCGGATGGGGCGTAGGCGACGGCCGTTCTCGTCCAGACCCATCGTATCGTCCGTGCGGCCGGCGCCGGCCGGAATCGCGGCGCCATGTCCGAATACAGGACGGAGCATCGGCACGTCGCCGTCAAATCGGGGCGGGCGCCCCGGCCCGCGGCCGGACATGGTCCCGTGTCCGTCAGTCGTCGTCGGACCCCTCGGGCACGCCGGCATCGCGCAGTTCGGCGAGGATCTGAGCCTCGGTCTTGTCCCGTGCATGCAGTTCGCGCCGCGTCTCGTCCGGCTCGCGCAGGTAGTACAGGGTCGCGTCGATGCTTTCGAGCGAGATCCGTTCGATGTAGGACAGCAGCAGACGGTACCAGTCGAGCTGCACGAGCCTGCGTTCGACGTCGCCCGGTTTGACCGGCCGGCGACCGGTCTTCCAGTCGACGATCGTATACCGTTTGCCGTCCGTCTCCCCGGCGAGACCGCCGCGGAAGACCGCGTCGAGCTTGCCGTTGACGATCACGTCGCCGATGCCCGGTATGGCGGCGACGATCTGCCGTTCGGCCCATGCCGGGCGCCGTGCGGCCCAGCGTGATTCGACGAGCCGGCGCTGCCATACGGCAAGGTCGCGCTCCTTGGCGGGCACCGTCTCCCCGTCGGCTTCGCGCTCGCGGATCGCCCGTTCGCGTGCGGCGAGGTCGTCGATCATCGCCTCGCGCGTGACCGGGGCCGGCGCCGTGCCGAAGGCGGGTCCGTCGTCGGAGCCGTCGGACGGTCCGGCGTCCACGACGTCGGCCGCCTCGTCCGCCCAGGCGTTGACGAACCGTTCGGCCCATGCGTGGAAGAGGGTGCCCGTCTCGGCCAGCGGCGAGGCGACCCGCGGGATGGGCCGGACGATGCCGCGCCACGTCTGGCGGCGTTCGCTCGCGCCGAGCCGGCCGCTGCGGGCCTGCAGCGCGGTGACGGACTGTCTGCCGCCTCCCAGGACGCGCATGGCCCGTTCGTGTACGGATTCGTCGAGCTGGCTCGCGTCGTCGAATTCTTGCGGCATCAGGTCAGGGTCCGCGACCAGCATCGCCGCACGGCCCGCCAGCGAATCCCGATCCGGGATGCCGCCGTCCGCACGACCGTCCTCTCCCGCACCGAGGACGCCGCCGTGGGCTTCGACGGCGTGGACCAGCCGTTCGACCACATGGTCGGACAGTTCGGCCGGCCATGGCAGACTCGCGTGGTCGTCGCGCCGTTCAAGCGGTGCGGACCATGCCTCCTCGACCACGGCGCGCTCGTAGTCGGCGGCCTGCTCGCCGACGAAGAACCCGTCCGGACGTTCCGCGCCGATGTCGTCGAGCGACGGCGTGGACGATGCCGCGACGGCCGATGCCGGCTCGCTCCCTTTCCCCTCCCCGACCGCCGTCAGGTCGGCGTGATGGCACAGCGAGTCGCGCACTTCGGTCCAGAACACGGACGGCTTGGACTCGTTCGGCCTGCGGCCGGGACGTTCCAGCGTCGGTCGCGGGTCGCGGTCGGCGCTCGGGTAGCGGCTGTATGTCAGCAGTGCGTCGTGGCGGGCCCGGGTGAGCGCCACATAGGCGAGGCGGCGTTCGTCGGCGAGCAGCCGGCGGCCGTATTCCTCGGCCTGGGTCAGATACCAGCCGTCAGAGTCGACCGCGTCCATGTCGTCGCCGATGTCCTTGCCGCGCAGGTCGCCGTAGATCTCGTCGTCGACCACTTCGACGTCGTCGAGCATGGCGAGCGAGTCCTGTGGATCGGCCCCGGGTTCGGCGTCATGGGGGAAGCGCGGCAGGATGCCGGCGTCGACGCGCACGGGCACGGGCACCGCGGCCGGATCGTCGAGCCATGTCGCCACCGTGGTCCGGTATTCGGGCGGGGTCCATGAACCGGAGTCCATGCCGCCGGCATGATCCTCGTCGGGGGTGATGCGCAGCCGTCCCTTGACGCTGGGGAACGTGCCGGCGGCCATGCCGGCCACGGCGACGGCATCCCATTCGAGCCCCTTGGACTGGTGGATGGTCATGAGCACCACGTCGGCCGGGGTGTCCGGCGTGGCCGCGGTCTCCTCCTCGATGGAGGCCAGCGAGTCCGTCCATGCCATGAAGCCGCGCAGGTTCGGCGTGCCTCCTTCCACGATTTCGCGCGTGTACGTGTCCACGAGCGCGACGATCGCGTCCACGCCGGTGCGGGCCGCGGCCGGGTCCACGGGACGGTCCGGGTGCGCGACGGCCTGTGCCACGATCATGTCGATGTCGAGTTCCAGCGCACGCACGGCGGTTTCGATCACCTCCGTCAGCGGATGGTTCGCCGCGGCCTGTACGGTGCGCAGCGCGGTGCCGGCGCGCACGATCGCGGCCTTCGCCCGTTCGCCGAGCCGCGGCTCGCCGTCGGCCAGTCGGGCCAGATCGCCGCGTCCGAGCAGGTCGGCGAGGAAGACGGCGTGCGGCACGCGGTCGCGGTATGCGCGGACCGCCTCGGCGACGCGGGCGGATACGGAGGCGTCCGTCGTGGGGAATGCGTCGTCGCCGTCGTCCAACCCGTCCTCGGCAAGTCCGGCCTCGACCAGAGACCGGTAGCGCGCCTGCGTGTCCAATCGTTCGGCCAGCCGTGCCAGCACGGCCAGGTCGTCGGCCTCCAGCCCGTAGCGGGGCGTGGCGAGCAGCCGCATCAGCGCGTTCGTGTCGGTATGGTCGGCCGCCGCGTGGAGCAGGGCGAGCAGGTCGCGCACGTCGGGGCGTTCCAGCAACGCCGAATAGCCGACGACCAGCGTGGTCAGCCCGGCGCGTTCGAGTCCCTGCGCGAATTCGGCCATGTGGGTTTTGGCCCGGAAGAGCACCGCCACATGCGGTTTGCCGTCCGCTGGCGCCGGCTTGCCGGCATCGTGCCCGTACCGGGCGATCGCCCGCTTGGCGAACCGTGCCACCGCGTCGATCTCCTGTCCGAACGTGGTCAGGCCGAGCACGCCGACCGTGCCCGCGGGCGCGTCGTCCATGGCGGAGAGCGGCGCGACGTCCACTTCGCGCATGAGCGAGCTGCCGGCGCGGCGCGGCGGGATGCGCAGCGGCGCGGTCAGGTTGTTGGCCGCCTCGAGCACGATGCGCGAATTGCGGCGGGTCACGCTCAGCGGATACGGCCGGGCGGCTTCTCCCATGGCGAAATCATGCTGGAACATGCGGAACGCGCCGGGGCTGGCGCCTCGCCATGCGTAGATCGACTGGAAGGGGTCGCCGACCGCGTTCACCGAGGAACGTCCGCCGTCTTGGGCATGGAACAGCGCGGCGAGCAGCATGGCCTGCGTGGTGGACGTGTCCTGGTACTCGTCGAGGAGCACATGCGTGTACCGCCGGCGGTACCGTTCGCCGATCGAGGGGAACCGGGAGACGAGCTGGTAGGCGGCCACGGTGAAGTCGCTGAATTCCGCCATGTTCTGGCGTCGTTTCTCGCGCTCGTACTCCTCGACCAGCGTGAGCAGCGTGTCGCGGCGGCGAGCCGTGTCCCGCAATGCGGCGCAGCGCCACACGCACAGCTCGTGCAGCCGGGCGCGGTAGTCGTCCCGCTTGGCCGCATACTGCGCGTCGGTGTCCTTTTTGGCCCGGCGCGGCGCCTTGGGTTTCGGCTCCTCGTCCGGCACCGGCGCGTTCCCGATCGCCTCGTCGAGCCGGCGGACGAATCCGGCGTCCCATGCGCGGATGCGCCCGATCGCCTCGTCGACGCTTGCGGTCCCCCCGCCGATCATCGCGTTGCCGATCGCATGCGACAGGTCGAGCATCTTGCCGACCACGGCGTTGAACGACCCCCAGTCGTCGGCGAGCAGCAGGTCGGTGTGGCGCCCCGCCACGGTGGAGGCGAGCTGGATCGCGCCGGCCTCGCTCAATGGCTGCGTGTTCTGGTCGAAGCCGACCAGCAGGCCGTATTGGCACACGATCGATTGGAAGAACGCATCGTAGGTGGACACCTCCGGTTTGAGGAACGCGCCGCGGCCATCCGCGTCCGTGCCGGCCACGGCGGCCGAGACGCGGTTGAGCAGTTCGCTGGCGGCCTTGCGTGTGAAGGTGAGTCCGAGGATGCGTTCCGGTCTCACGCCCCGTTCGATCAGGCCGATGATGCGACGGGTCATGGTGTAGGTCTTGCCGCTGCCCGCGCCCGCGACGACGAGCACGTCGGCGTCGGTGGGGGCCGAGATGACCTCGGCCTGTTCGGGACTGTCGGTGAACGTGGTCTCGCTCATGCCTGCCTCGTTTCGAAGATGGTGTCGATACGGCCCGCGCATGCCGGGCATGCCGCCTTCATGCGGCAGAACCTCATATGCGCGGCCTGCGGATGGACGGTCAGATGCTCGCTGCGGCTGGCGGCCGCCGCGTAGAAGACGCGGGCGATCATGGTCAGCGCCCATACCGCCTGCGTGCCGCGCAGGGCGAGGAAACGCTCCCAGGTGCGGGCGTCCACGCCCTGCGGCGGATCCGCGGGCAGCTCGGGCACGTCGGCCAGCTTCGCCGGATCCTTGTAGAAGTATCGCGGCGTGAATGGCGTGTCGTTGAGCCGGCCGTCGTGGAACAG
The DNA here is from genome assembly GCF_018555435.2 of Bifidobacterium amazonense. Lineage (GTDB taxonomy): Bacteria > Actinomycetota > Actinomycetes > Actinomycetales > Bifidobacteriaceae > Bifidobacterium > Bifidobacterium amazonense. The sequence continues at coordinate 29,193 of NZ_JAFEJT020000008.1, read as the reverse complement.
CGCCGGCTGGTACAGGCTTTCCTGACCGTAGCTTTGCGCGGGCGCGGCATTGGCGGAGACGTGGAACAGGCAGCTTTGCGCGATGCGCGGCATGGCCCGCAACGCCTCTCCCCCGCGTTGCCCGCCTTCGGGGAAGGCGAGGCCCAGCTGGTAGCACACGAGCTGCAGGTCGTTGAACACGGCCTGCGTGGAGGGCACGGCGCCGGTCTTGTAGTCGATGAGCCGCACACGGCGAGAGCCGTCCGGCATGATGCGGTGCTCCATCCGGTCCATGCGCCCGGTCAGGCGCACCGTGAGCCCCTCGCTCATCGCCTCCGGCCATCCGCCGACCAGTGTCCCCATGATGGCGGCCAGCTCGACCGGATCGACCGGATCGACGTCTTCCATCGCGTTGTAGGCGGCCGCGATGTCGGCAAGGTCGAACAGCGCCGCGAATGAGCGTTCGCATTCGGCCGATTCGAGCGTGCCGACGGTGAAGTTCGCCGTGTTGCCGACCGGGTATCCGGCGTCGTTCGACGAGACGAAATAGCTGGCGATCCGCCCGAACACGGCTTCGGCGGTGGCGTCCTTGCGGGCGGCGTCGTACCGGTCCTCCGGACGGGCGATGACGGCCGGGTCCGTTCTGAGCGACCGGTAGAGATCCATCATGTCGTCGCGCACCCGCTCCATACGGGATTCGGCCGGCTGGGACGCGTAGGCGTCCGGCAGGTCGAGTCCCGCGGCGCTGGCCTGTCGGGCGACCTCGTGGATGAGCGAGCCGAACGAGGTGGATGTGCTGCCGGCACGCGGCCCGGCGAAGCGGTTCTCCATCAGCCAGCACACCGGGCAGGCCCAGATGCCGTCCACGGCGGACGGCGAGAGCGTGACCGTCATGGCGCCGTCATCGTGCGCGTGCGTTGCGGGGGACCCGTCGCCTGCCGCGGCCGCACTGCTGATCCTATCCGCGACGAATGGCCAGTTGGCGGGGTCGGCTTCGGGAACGCCGCTGCCTGCGAGCAGCCGCAGCGCGGCGATCGCGTCGTCGCCGGCCGGGGAGCCGTCCGGTTCGACGGCGAGCGCCACGCGCGCCGCGGCGACGAGCCCGCGCGTGGTCATGTCGAGTCCGGAATACAGGTCGCCCTGGCCGACGTTCATGTATGGCAGCCGCGATTGCGGCGTCGTACGGTCGAACCGTTCCGGCAGATAGACGTACAGGAAGTCGGAAGGGCTCAGATCGTCGTTGGCGACGGCGCTGATCGTGACGCGTTCGTCGGCCCGGGTGAGCGCGACGAGCAGGCTTTTCTGCTCGCCGGCCAGCACGGACGCCAGCCGGGGGTCGCCGCCGTGGGCGTGTTCGGTGTCGGCGAGTGTGCCGGTGAGCATGACGTCGGCGAGGTCCTCTCCGCCGAACATGGTGTTGCGTGCCGCGAGGTTGGGCCATACCCCCTGCTGCATGGCGGGGATCCAGACCAGCGGCCAGTGCGCGCCGGCGGATCCTGCCGGCGTGGTCAGCGTGACGGCCTGGTCGACGGGTGCGGTTTTCGCCAGCGAGTCGGCTTCGATGCGCATGCCGCGCACCTGGGCGATGAATCCGGTCAGGTCCTTGGCCGAGGCCGATCCCGAGGCGTAGTCGAACAGTCGCATCGCCGTGTCGAGCCGGTCGTTGGCGGCGCGGCCGGCATCGGTGTTGTTGAGCGCCTCGCGCTGCCAGCGTCGGGCCACGCCGCAGGAGTCCCATGCCAGGGCCAGCGCGTATTGCGGTTCCTTCGATGTCAGGTCGCGCAGCCCCGCGGCCACGGTTCCGACCAGCGACCACAGGCGCTCGAACGCGGCGGCGTGGGGGTCCTTGCCGCATGCGGCGCGCACGGCCGCGGTCACGGCGTCCGTGTCGCCGAATTCGAGCAGCAGGTAGAGCGCCTCGATGCCGAACTGCAGATCGTCGCCGGCCGCGGCTTCGGCGTCCACCAGCGCGTCGTCGGTGCTGACGCGGTCCGAGGCGCGGGCTTGCAGGACCGTGTCCCGCATGGCCCGCCATGCGCGGATCAGCCCGTTCAGCGAGCGTTCCGCGTCTCCGGCGTCCGTCGTATCGGCCGTATGATCCGGCTCCGGCGAATCCTCCGTCCGGTCCGGCAGCACGTCGGCCAGTGCGGCGAATGCGCCCATCGCGGCTTCGGCGACGGATAGTTTCGCCGGATGCCCCTCATGGTCGTTGCCGCCGCCCACGCTGATCAGCGGACAGTTCATCAGCGTGACGACGCGGGAGCGCACGTATACGGCGGCGGCCGCAAGGCTCATGTTCAGCCGGTCGGGCGTCGTCTCGCGCAGCCGTGCCAGTTCGAGCAGCGCGAAGAGGCCCTGCACGAACGGCTCGTCCTTCAGCGGACGGGTGACGGATGAGTAGCGCACGGGCACGCCGTCGCGGCGCAGCCGTTCGCCGAGCCGGCGCACGGTGGCGTTGTCATGCGCGATGACGGCCATGTCGTTCCAGTCGCGGTGTTCGGCCAGGCGTGCGGTTTTGATCTGCCAGACCACGTCCTCGACCTCGTCGCCGGCGCTGCGGTACAGCGCGGTGGCGAGGCTGCCGTCCGAGACCAGTCCCCTGTCGTCGACGGCCGTGATCGGCAGGCTGCCGGGCAGTTGCGGCAGTTTGCCGGGACGTTGCGGCAACGGCAGCGGCTCGTCCTGCGGGGAGGCGATGGACAGCGAGACGCGCGAGGCGACGAGATCGCGGAACGAACGGCCGACCGGTCCCCGGCGGCTCCCGTCCGTTCCGGCTCCGGTCTCGCAGTGGGCGGGTTTCGGATCCGCGCCCGTCGGAAGGATCCGTCGGATGCGCAGCACGGTCGCGTGCATGCGTTCATGCAGCTGGGCGAACAGGTATTCCGGGTAGGAGCCGCGGAACGTCTGCACCGATTCGTCCGGGTTGCCGGTCAGGACCAGCCGCACGTCCCTTGCGTGCAGGGCTTCGAGGAACGCGAATCCGGCGAGGGTGAGGTCCTGGCAGTCGTCGACGACGACCAGTTTCGGCAGTTCGGACGGCTCGGCGTCACGCACCGCGTTGACGCCTTCGGCCAGCAGCCGCGAGGAGTCGAGACGGTATTCTCCCGGATATGCCGCGCCGATCGCAGCCGCGTATTCGCGGCGCAGCGCGAAGGCGAGCCGCCATTGGACGTGCAGGCGCTCCGTGCGCGGCGACCATGCGGACAGTGCGCCGAGCGCCGCGGTCTCGCCGGTCTGCGATACGCCGAGCTCGTTCATGCGGGAGAGCATGTCGCGCAGCTGCTTGACGAATTCGGTGTTGACGCCGCGGGCGAATCCGCCGCCGATGGCGTCCGGATCGTCGGCCGTGCCGCGTGCGGCGTCGCCGTCGTCCCCGGTCATGACGCCGGACCAGTCGTCGACGGCGAAGTATTCGCGCAGCAGCGCGCAGGTCGGGCATGGCTCGCCGGCGCGCACATGGCCGACGTGTTTGTCGACGACGGTGCGCAGCAGGGCGTCCTGTTCCGCGCCGTTGAGCAGCTTCGGCTGCGGCAGTTCGAGCCGGGAGCGGATCGCGGCGATCAGTCGGAAGGCGATGGCGGACAGCGTGGTGACCGGCCGGGCCTGCGCCATGGGACCGGTGTCCCGGATGATCCGATCGGCGAGCAGGTCCGCGTTCTGCCGGCCGGATACGGCCATCCGGACCGTCTCCCCGCCGAAGGCGTCGATGCCGCGGCGCAACGCGTCGAGCGCGAACGTGGTTTTGCCGCTGCACGGCGGGCCGGCGACCAGCAGCGGCCGGTCGCCGTGCAGGGCGTCGTCCAGCGCGGAGTCCGGTGCGATGGCGTCGATATCCGCATCGCCGCCCTTGCGGTCGCGTTCGGCGTCCCCGTAGGCGGGCAGGCCGATGAGTTCGTAGCGTGGAGCCGTCATGTTCCCGTTCATGGGTTCCACACTAGGGTCCGGCCTGCCCGTCGTGGTGGCCCCGCACCTCCGATGATTGTCCCCCGCCGAGCGCGAGGCGACGGACCATGCCGTTCGCCTCGCGCTCGGCGGCCGTATGGACCGGGCCTCGGCGTGTCGGTTCTTATCGGACGGGTTGCATGACGGGTCAGTCGTTGAGGAAGACGGTCATTTCGTTTTCGCCGCGGTTGGCCCACGCGAAGTACGGGATGAGGGTCGCCGTGACCGGCTCGCGCTTCGCGGGCCGATACTCCGCGTACAGCGGGGCGAACGCCGGGGACTCCGCCGACGCGCCGGCCGGGACCGGCTCGCGCCACGCCGGCACCTCGAGCCTGACCATGTCACGGGTCACATGGTCCACCTCGCCCTGACCCTGCTCGTCGATGCCCTCGGCACCCGCGTGGAACTCGAACGGCACGACCCTGACCGCGTCCGGATCCCCGAGGATCGCGTCCACGTCCGCATGCAGCAGATGCAGGTTGTCGCCATTATCCGCGCCTTCCGCGCAGAACGTGACCGGGCCGCGCACGAACGCTACCTTGCCCACATCCTCGCGCACCATCGGATTCGCCTTGAGCATGCGCACCGGCATCGCGAAACCGAACGCGACCTCATCGCCGTCACGCCACTCGCCCGACAGATACAGGTAGCCGTCACGCACCTCACGCGTCACACGACCGTCCTTCTCACCGGTCGCGACGACCGCCGCGGCGGCCGCGTCCACACGACCCGCCCAGCCCGGCAGACGCAACGCCAGCGCGAACTCGGCCGGCGCGTCCAGACGCACCGCCATCGTGCCGTCGCCCCGCCACGGCAGGTTCGCCGTCACGTCCAACGTCACCTCCGCGCCGTTCAACACGGCCTTCGCCACACCGCCCATATACAGGTGCACGAACAGCGTGGACGCATCGTCCGCCACCGTGTACGCATACTCCTGCACCGACTCGACGATGCGCGCGATGTTCGGCGGGCAGCACGCGCAGCCGAACCACTTCTGCCGCACCGGCTTGACATGCCAGACGCGATTGTCCTTATGACAGGCCTCCGGATACACCTCGAGCGGGTTCACATAGAAGAAGCTCTTGCCATCCAACGCCATGCCCGCCAGCGTCGTGTTGTACAAGGCCAGCTCCATCACATCCGCATACTCGGCCCTCGGCGCCAGCTCCAGCATGCGCCGCGCGAAGAACGCCAACGAGATCGCCGCGCACGACTCCGAATACGCCGCATCATTCGGCAGATCATAGTTGTACGAAAACGCCTCGCCATGCACCGTGCCACCAATACCACCGGTGATGTACAGCTTCTTATCCACAATATTGCGCCACAGCGTCTCGCAGGCCTTGGCCAGGCTCGGGTCGTCGGACAGCTTGGCCACGGCGGCCATGCCGGAGTACAGGTAGCCGGCACGCACCGCGTGGCCGACCGCCTCGTCCTGCTCGCGCACCGGCTTGTGGGCCTGCGCGTACGGGTAGTCGAACGACCAGTCGGTGTCGGAATAGCCGTCGCGCTTGTCGCGCTCGCCCTCGTAACGGAAGTAGTTCGGCTCGGTGCCGCGCTCGTCGACGAAGAACTTGGCGAGATCGAGGTACTTCTTCTCGCCGGTCAGGCTAGCGAGGCGGGCGAGCGCCATCTCGGCGATCTCATGGCCCGGATAGCCCTTGCACTGGCCGGGGTTCGGACCGAAATACTCGCCCACGTAGTCGGCGAAGCGTTCGGCTGCCTTGAGCAGCTTGTCCTTGCCGGTGCCCTCGTAGTACGCGATCGCGCCTTCGATGAGGTGGCCGAGGCAGTACAGTTCGTGGTGCCAGCGCAGGTTGTGGAACGCGCGGTCCATGCCGTTGAGGATGTAGTACGTGTCGAGGTAGCCGTTGTCGAGCTGGGCGGCGCACACGATGTCGATCGCGGCGTCGGCGGTCTTCTCGAGTTCGGCGTCGGGGTGCTGGGTGAGGCTGTAGCCGACGGCCTCGATCCACTTGGAGAAGTCGGTGTCCTGGAAGACGAAGCCGTAGAACTTGTCCGGATCCGGATGCGCCGGATCGTCCGGCTTGGATTCGAAGCCGCGGTACGTGTAGGCCGGCGGGACGAACTGCTTGCCTTCGGTGTCCTTGCGCGCGTTCTGCGCGGCGGCGGCCTTGAAGTTGTGCATGCAGTAGCTGGGGGCTGCGCCGGGCACGTTGTCGTTGAGCGCGTTCCACTGGAACGGGATGACGGCCGTGCGCACGAGCTCCTGTTCGGTATGCCAGAACGGGTCGGTGACGGTGACGTTCTTCAGCGGCAGCGGCTTGCTGTACTGGGTCATGGTATCTCCCTTGATGTTGCGAACCGGTTGTTTGCGGTGACGGGTTCACTGTACGGCTGCGCACGATGCCGGCAAGGTGGACTTTTCGTTGTTCGAGTGGAAAAACCGACTCTGTTTGTCCGGGGATGGTTTCCGTATGCGATTTTTCTTGGGGTTTCGCGGCCGGCATAGGGGCCTCCCCGCGATCGAAGACGCGTTGACACGATTCCCCTCGCCGCTTCGACAGTCCACCTATACCCCCTACTTATCCACATTCGTCCGGGTCTTTCACAGGGCCGGCCGTTGGAATCATTGGGATTCCGGACCATTCGACCACAGGGGCCGGAATCGGGGCGACGGACGGACGATATCGTGTATGCTCGCCTTCACCCGCCGTTCGGGCGGCGTGCGGAACGGCCCGTGCGTCTACCGGACGTCGGCGGGCCAGACAGACCGAAGGAGGTTCCCATGCAGTACGGCAATGTGGCCGGCACCATGGCCGGCAGCATGGCGCCGGCGGCGCGTCCGCCCGTCCCGGCCGCGGGCGGCGCCTCACCCGTCGGAACGGTTTCGCGTGCAAACGACGTCCCGCGAGCCGGCGGCGCCCCGTGCGACCGCCCTCCGATATTGCCGGGGTGCACGTTCGTCGGCACGATCGGCCGTGGCGGCACGGCGGACGTGCACCGGTACCGCGTGGACGGCGATGAGCGTACCGTGGCGGTCAAGGTGTCCCGTACGACGCTCGACGGCCCGGCCCGGCAGCGGATGGTCGCCGAGGCCCGGGCGCTGGCGGGTCTCGGCGGGCATCCGCATGTGCTTGCCATTCACGATGCCGGCGTGGCGGAGGACGGCCGCGGATGGCTGATGCTCGCCTATGCGCCGGGAGGCTCGTTGGGGGATCTGCTCGCCCGCCGCACGCTCGACGCCGCCCAGGTGGCCGATTGGGGAGTCCGGCTCGCCGGGGCGTTGGCCGCGGCGCACCGATTGGGCGTCGCGCATCGGGACATCAAGCCGGCGAACGTGCTGATCGACGGCGGCGGCATGCCGATGCTCGCCGATTTCGGGGTGGCGGCCGACGTGTACCGTTCCGGCGAGCGAACGGGCCATTCGGCGTTGTGGGCCGCGCCGGAGGTGACGGACGAGGGCCGTGGCGGCGACGAATCGTCCGACGTATACGCTCTGGCCGCCACGCTGTTCGCGGCGTATGCGGGCCGTTCCCCTCGGGTATGCGCGACGCCCGAACACATGCCGCCGGCCTTGGCACGTACGTTGGGCCGGGCGCTCTCCCCCGCCGCGGACGACCGTCCCGGCTCCGCCGTGGAGTTCGCCCGCGACCTGCAACGGGCGCAGCTGGGTATGGGATGCCGGATGACGCCGCTGGTCGTCGAGGGCGCATCGCCGTATCCGCATGACGTGCGTTCGCGCCTGGACACGTGGAATGACGCGCAGGATGACGCCCCAAACGGCACGCGGGACATCGTGCGGACCGCATCGCCGGCGTCCGCGCCACGCGCGCAGGCCGCACGCGTCGTGCCGTCCCGTCCGTCCCTCGCGCGGCCCCATCGATGCCGTTCCCGAAGCCGTTCGCAAGACCGTCCGCATGGCCGTCATGCCGCCTCGGGACGACGCGGCCCGTATGCGGCGATCCTGCCCATGCTGGCCATGGCCGTGACGGCCGGAACGCTGTTCGCCGCCGTCGCGGGCATGACCGCCATGCGTCTGGACCGGCCGTCCGTGATCGCGTCGTTCTCCTCCGTCGCGGCCGCGGACGACGTCGTCGCCGGAGAGCGCATCGTGCCGACGCCGGATCGCCTGTCCGGCGTGATACGGGACGGCACGGTCACGTTCACCTGGGCCAATCCCGACCCGCAGGAGGGCGATTCGTATCTGTGGTCGCCGGTGGACGACGCCGACGGACCGCAGGAGGCGGCCATGACGCAGATCGACGCCACGACGCTCACCCTGCACGGCGACGCCGCCTCGCCGTGCGTCCAGGTGAGCATCATGCGGTCCGACCGCCGCGCCTCCGCCCGGCCGGCGGTGGCCTGCGCCGTCAGACGATAGGAGTTCCCATGTCGCATCATCCAATGTTCGTTCCCCTCCGTTTCCGACGGCGGGCCGACGCTCCGCGCAGACGCCCCCGCACCGGGCGCGACCGGCTGGCGTTCCGGCTGGCGCTGTCCTGCGTGCTGGCCATCGCGGTCGCCGCGGTCTGGATGCACGCGGCGGCCAACCGTCAGGTGACGCTGGACGACGGCACAGTGTGGGTGACCTCGCTCCAGGACCGACGGATCGCACGGTTCAACGTGCGCATCGGCGAAGCGGATGCGACGCTGCCGGTGGACGCCGCACGGTTCGACGTCGCGCAGCACGGCGACGACATGCTGCTCACGGACGGGACGCAGGCCACCCGGATCGCCGCCTCGTCGCTGTCCGAAGACGGCGTCGCCGCGACGGACCCCGATATGACGACGCTGCTCGGCGCGGGCACGATCGCACTGGTCGACACGGCTTCAGGACGGGTATGGTCCGGAAGGGCGGACGAGATCAAGTCGATCGGCCCGCGATCCTCGGATCCGCAGCTCGAATTGGGCGAGGGAGGCCGCGCGGCGGTCACATACGACGGCGCGCTGTACGGATACCGGCCTCGGGACGGCGCCGTGCTGCGCATCGCCAAGCCTGGTGCGCGCGCACGACGCGTCGCCTCGATCGGGGACGGCTCCACGCCGGCCGCGAACGATTTCACCGTGGTCTGCGGCATCCCGGTCGTCTCCGTCGGCGGCGACGTGCACTGGCCGTCGGGGAACGCCTCCACCGGGGAGGATCGTCTGCTGCTGCAGGCCCCCTCCGTCGACGAGGAGCGATCATGCCGGCTCGCGGCCGCCGGACGAGACGGGCTGCATCTGATCGACCTGACCGGCCGGGACGGGGAGCCGCGTGAGACCACATCGGCGGGGGCATCGGCCGAACCGGCCCGTCCGGTGTCCGTATCCGGTTGCGTGCATGCCGCGTGGAGCCGCGCAACGGACAACTACCTGCGCGTCTGCGCCGGCGACGGCACCGTCTCCACCGCCGATCCCCACGGCGGCTTCGAGACGCTGGACACGGTCGGCGTCACGTCGGATCTGGTGTTCCGGGCCAACCACCGGCATGCGCTGCTCAACGACGTGGCCAACGGCGTCGTGTGGAACCCCGCCGATTCAACGCAGGCCATCGGCGTCCAATGGAACGTCGCAGGCGCAGACGAGTCCGAGGAGCGCGCCGGCAACGACCGCTCGACCAACGGCCAGCGCGAGTTCTCCCCCACCTGTTCGGCCGAATCGGGCGCCATCCGGGCCGTGGACGACGAGCTCGGCGCACGTGCCGGCCACATGCAGATCCTCGACGTGCTGCGCAACGACGAGCAGACCGACTGTTCGGTGCTGCGCATCGCATCCGCCGACGTGTCCGACGGATCCGCGCTCGTCGTCCGGCCGATCCTCGCCGGCCGGTATCTGCAGTTGGACGCAAGCGGCGCGAAGCCCGGAACCGAGACGATCTCCTATACGATCGACGACGGACGCGGCCAGACCTCGACGGCGACGGCGACCTTGGACCTGGTCGAAGCGGACGGAAACCATGCGCCGGCGCAGGTCGACGCGCCCATCGAATACGACGTCGAACAAGGGGCCGTCTACACGGTGAACGCGCTCGCCGGCTTTCTCGACGCGGACGGGGACCCGCTGTCGCTGGTCGCCGCGGCGCCCCACGGACAGGCGGGGGCGTCCGTATCCGCCCGGGCCGACGGGCGTCTGGTCTTCGACGCCGGCGCGATGGAGTCGGGCAGGATCGGCGTCGAGCTGATGGTGTCCGACGGCCGGGACACCTGTTTCGGCACCGTCTACTTCTCCGTGCGCCCGGCCGGCACGCTGGCGGCCACGGTGGACGCGGCAAGCGTGCAGACGACGCCGGGAACCGCCGTGCTCGTCGATCTCGAACCGCATGTGCACCCCACGTCGGCCGGTTCCGTGTCCCTCGTCGCCGCCGACGCGCCGGCCGGCACCAGCGTGACCATGGAGGCGGGGCTGTCGTTCTCGTTCTCGACCATGCGGGAAGGCACCCATTACGTGCCCTACACCGTCATGCAGGGCGACATGCCGACGGCGGGGCTGGCCCGTATCGAGGTGGCGTATGCGTCCGGGCGGACGGCGATGCCGGTGGCCGCCAACGACGTGGCGCTGCTGGGAGCCGACGGCACCGCCATCGTCGAACCGTTGTCCAACGACATCGATCCGATGGGCGGCGTGCTGAGCGTCACCTCGGTGCATGCCGACGCGGATTCCGGCATCTCCGCGGGATTGGTGGCCCACCGGCGCGTGTACCTGACCGCCCGGCGGACGCCGACGGCCCCGGTGCGGGTCATCTACACGGTGGCGAACGCCGCGGGATCGTCGACGGGCACGATCATCCTGCACCCGCCCGCCTCGTCCTCCTCCACGGCCGCCCCGACGGCCCCCGACCTCGACATGACGGTGCGCACCGGCGGCATCGCGTCGGTCGACGTCCTCGACCGCGTCCTGCACGTGGACGGCACCGACGTGACGCTGCTCGACGAGCTGCAATACGACCGGGACTCGTTCCGCGGGCTGGCGTTCGTCTCCGACGGCGGCATCCGCTATCAGGCCGGCGACGAGGCGGGCGAGTACCGGCTGGCATACACGGTGCGGGACGGTTCCGGCGCGACCGCGTCGGGAACGCTCACGATAGCCGTGCATGCCGGCGACGCGGACGGCAAGGCCGCGCCCGCGCCGCGCAACGTGGAGGCGCAGGTGGCCGCGGGGCACACGACGCAGGTCGCGATACCCCTGTCCGGCATCGACGAGGACGGCGACGACGTCGTGCTGCTCGGCCTGGGCAACACCGCCCCCTCGCTGGGCCGAGTCACCGAAGTCGGGGCGAATCATCTGACGTACGAGGCGTATGCGGATTCGGCAGGCACCGACACGTTCTCCTACGCCGTGGAGGATTGGACCGGCCAGCGCGTGCAGGCCACCGTACGAGTCGGCGTCTTCCCGGGTTCGGCGAGATCGGGCGTGGTGGCGCGGGACGACACGATAACGTTGCGGCCGGGCACCCGCGCGGCGGTGCCGGTCACCGTCAACGACATCGCCGCGGACGGCGTCGAGCTGTCGGTCGACGACCATCTCGACATGCAGGGCCTCGACGACGCGCACGTCAACGGCACGACGATCGAACTGACCGCGCCACGCGTCGCCGGCACGGCATACGTGACGTATACGGTCCGGGATCAGGCCGGACTGTGCGATACGGCGACGCTTGCCGTGACCGTCGACGACCGGGCGGCGATCGAACCGCCGGCGGCCTACGACTACCGTGTGCCGGCAACGGCGACGATCGACCGGCGCACCGTGGAGGTCGACGTCGCACAGTGGATCGCCAATCCGTCCGGTTCCGCCGACGAACTGGCGGTGTCGGTCGATCCGTCCGCCGGCGACCACGCGCGCATGGCGGGGAACGGCTCCTCCACGATCAGCATCGATCTGACCGACAGCGCGCGGGCCGTGCCCTACACGGTGACGAACACGACGCACGGCATATCCTCGACCGCGTTCGTGCACGTTCCCGCATACGGCGTCTTTCCGCCGGTTCTGCGTCCGAAAGCGCCGGCATTGTCGGTGAACGCGAAGGAGACGATCGTCATCAGCATCGCCGACCATGTGCGCGTGGGCGCGGGCAAGACGGCGTACGTCGGTTCGCCCGAACTGACGAGCGCGACGAAGTCAGACGGGGGAAGCCTGGTCGTCGACGACCAGACGCTGCGGTTCACCGCGGCAGCCGGGTATGCCGGACCGGCATCGATCACCTTCACGGCCACGGACGCGAAACCCGGCGACACGGCGAGAATCGTCAACTCCGCGGTGATCACCCTGCCGATCACGGTGATCGGGCGGCAGACGCCGGCCCCGACGTTCACCCCCGCCTCGATCGATCTGGAGGCCGGCGGGCGCCGTTCCATCGACCTGCGGGCGCTGACCACCGCCCCCGCCGGCTATGCGACGGCCGGCCGGAAGCCCGAATACTCGTATTCCGGCGGTCTGATCTCGGATACGGTGTCGGCGAACGTCGACGGGACCGGGCTGCTGTCCGTTGAGGCCGCGGACGACGCCCGGCCCGGCGACACGGTGACGGTGCCAGTGTCCGTGCACCATGCGGCCGGCGTCGTGCGGGCCGAGATGACGGTGCGCGTCACCGCGTCCACGCGCCCGACGGCACGGGTGAAGGGCATCGCCGTGCGGATCGAGTCCGGGTCGGACGTCTCGATCGATCCGCTGTCCGACGCGTACAATCCGTTCCCCGGCACGCCGTTGGAACTGGTCGGATGCGATTTGGAACCGGGTTCGTCGTTGACGGTGGACGGCTGCGACGGGTCGGGGCCGCTGTCGATCGGCGTGCCCGAAGGCACCGGCGCGATGTCCGCCGTCGTGCGGTTCACCGTCGAGGACGCCACGCATGATCCCGATCGCAGGGTGGACGGCGCGATCAACGTATCCGTGGCCGATGTGCCCGGGCCTCCGCTGCCCTCCCCCGTGTCCGGACAGCCGGAGGATGGTGCGGTCAGCCTGTCGTGGACGCCCGGCCCGGCGAACGGCAGTCCGATCGTCGAATACGCGGTGTCGTGGGACGGAGACGAACGCACGTGCGGTTCGGCGACCGTATGCCGTGTCACCGGACTGTCCAACGGGCGGCCGTACACGTTCACGATCCGCGCGCGCAACGAGGTCGGCTGGTCCGCTCCGTCGGCGGCTGTGCACGCCACGCCCGACCGGCTTCCGGCCGCGCCGGGCGAGGTCACCGTGACCGCCGGATACCATGTCGCCGTCGTGCGATGGCGGGCCCCGGACTATTCGGGCAGCGAGCCGGACGGGTATACGGTGACGCTGTCGAGTTCCGCCGGCGGGTACTCGGTCACACGGACCGTGCGCGGCCTGGACGCCACGTTCGCGGTCCCCGACGAGGCGATCACGGACGGCGCCGCGTTCCGCGCCTCGGTCTCGGCCCGGAACCGCGTGGGCGAAGGGCCTTCGGGCGTCTCCTCCGCTCCGGCCCGTCCTTGGGGAGATCCGGCTCCCATCGCCGTCTCGCTGACGTCCACGGACCGTAAGGGCGGCATGCGCGTGGCCGTGACGCTCGGCGATCTGCGCAACGCCGGATGCGGCGGCATCGCGATCAGCGGCGGGACCACGGCTTCGCTGGACTGTTCGTCGCCTTCCGTCTCGTTCACGGCGGACCGATCCCAGCTGGGACGGCGTCTGCATGTCGTCGCCACCCTCGCCCCCGCCGCCCCGGGAGCCTCCCCGACGAGCGCGACCAGCGCGGATGTGGTCGTCGGCTACGACGTCGAGGCACCGTCCTCGCCGTCGTTCTCCTGCAAGGACGCCGTCTGCACGGCCTCATGGACGACGAAGGGCGCCTTCGATGCCTTCGCGGTGTCGGCGTCGGGCTTTCCCGAGCAGGTGGTCGAGGGCCCTTCCGCGGCGTTCACGCTGCAGCCTTGGCAGACGTTCTCCGGATTCCGTGTCCGTCAGATGCTCAACGGCATGTCGGGCCCGGAGGCCGAGAGCGGAGGACAGCCGTACGTTCATCGGGTGAAGGCGGTCATCGAGCTGCCCGTCAATGTGTCGTGGAGCGCCGACACCGCCGATCTCATCGACGTCAATGGAGGCGGCGTCAAGGCGTGGGGGCGCGACGTGTCCGCATACATGGTGGTCACGCCGGAGGACGGGCCCTCCTGCATGATGCGCTGGAACGGCGGCAGCCAGAAGCTGGATGCGTCGAGATGCCGCATCGGCCAGGCGGCATCGTATGCGTGGGCGGTCCGTGTCATGTCCAATGTCGGGGAGACCGGCATCGAGCACGAGGAACGCGGCGGATTCGTGCAGGGGTTCCGCGTGGGCTCCGGCAAGGAGGAACCGGAAGGCCCGGGCGATAAGGATGACAAGGACGACAAGGACGAGACGGAGGACAAGGAGGGGAAGAACGAGACGGAGGAAACGGAAGGCGGAAGCGGCACCGCCGGCAAGGGTGACGGCGACGGCGACCGGGAAACCGCCGAAGGCGGCCAGGGAACCGTTGAGGGCGGAGGGGACGGGGACCGGAACGAAACGTCCGGCATGCCGTCCGCCGGACTGGCCGCGGCGGCCACGCCAGCATTCTCCGTGCCGACGTTCAGCGAATCCGTGATCCAGCACGCACGGGACCAGCCAGCAAAGGAGTGACCATGGGCATCGATCCCCCATTCGACGACATGACGTGTCTGTCCGATCAGACGCGACTGTCCGCCATGCCATCAGCGGAGCATGCGGGAGGCGGCGTTCCGGCCGTCGCGGCGTTCGCGCCGCCCGACGACACGATCGTCGGCACCTCGCCCGTGGCACGACCCGGCACGCAGGCGGACACGCGTCCCGGCGTACGGCCGACGGCGTTGCGGAACGTCCGGGCCAACGGCGCGTCGCCGCGTCCGGCCGCATCCCGCGATCCGGCTCGTGCCACGGCGGCCATGCCACGGCACGGCGGCATGTCCCGGTTCGAGGAATCGTTCCGCCTGCTGACCGACGCCATCGCCGAGGCGCTGGTGGGCAAGCCGGAACCGGTACGCCTGTGCGTCACCGCATTGCTGGCCGGAGGTCATGTGCTGATCGAGGACGAGCCGGGCACCGGCAAGACGCAGCTGGCGCGCGCACTGGCGCATGCGATCCGGGTGCCGTTCAAACGCATCCAGTTCACGCCGGATCTGCTGCCGTCTGACATCACCGGCGTCACTTTGTATGACGGAGCGAACGGCACGTTCTCGTTCAGACCGGGGCCGGTGTTCGCATCGGTGGTGCTGGCCGACGAGATCAACCGGGCGTCGCCGAAAACGCAGTCCGCGCTGCTGGAGGTCATGGAGGAGCGCCAGGTCACCGTGGACGGGACGTCGCATGCCGTGCCCGACCCGTTTCTGGTGGTGGCCACGCAGAATCCCTCCGATCAGCTGGGCACCTACGGTTTGCCGGAGGCGCAGATGGACCGGTTCCTGATCCGCACGTCGATCGGGCATCCGGGGCATGAGGCCGGCCTCGGCATTCTTCGTCAGATGGATGTCGAGGATCGGGCCGGCGAAGTGCGGCCGGTATGGACCGCGGCCGACGTGGCCGACATGAGGTCCGCCGCCCGACGGGTGCATGTGGAGGACAGCCTGCTCGAATACGCCATGCGGCTGGTCGAGTCGGCCCGCCGTTGCGAGCAGGTCGTATCCGGCCCGTCCACGAGGGGCGCGGTGGCGCTGGTCCGATGCGCACGCATCCGGGCCGCGTCCGAGGGTCGGTCCTATGTGCTGCCCGACGATGTCCGGGATCTGACGGTCCCGGTGCTGGCCCATCGTCTGGTGATGTCGTCCAAGGCCCTGTTCGAAGGGTTGACCGCACAGTCGGTCGTCGAACGCGTGCTCGAGGACGTTCCGGTGCCGTCGTCGCGGCTGGCGGCCGGACTGTGACCGGTTTTGCCGAGCGACTTGCCGATCCGGCCTGTCCGTGACCGGATCGCCGCATCGCGACGGCATGTCCCGATGGTCGTTCCCTGATGTAAAGGAGGCTGCGATGGGCCGTCATCGCGCATCGCACGTGGATCGCGGCAACGGCGCGCGACCGCAGGCGTCGCCGCTGGGGTGGCTGTGCGCGTCGTTCGGGGTGCTGGGTATGCTCGCGTTCCCGTTCACCGGATGGTCGGAGTCGCTGTCGGCCGGCATCGTGCTGACGTCGCTGTCCGTCATGGCCGCCGTCATGTCGCGCGTGACCGCATGCGGGGAGATGTCGGTCGACGTGTCCGCCACGCGTCTGGCCGTGGGAGACCGTCTCGACGTGACGGTAAACGTGAGGAACCCCGGCGCATCGGCCATGCCGGCAGGTCAGGCGCTGCTGGTCATGGGAACGGGGACCTTGCGCATCCGCGTCCCCGGACTGGGGGCCGGACGGACGGCCACGGTGCGGCTGCAAGCCGATACGAGCACCCGTTGCGTGATGGACGTCGGACCGGTTGTGGTCCGTACCGGGGATCCGTTCGGGCTGATGCACGGCGAGCGGCGGCTGGGCGGCACCCGCCGCGTGTCCGTGCACCCGCGCACCGTCCGGTGTCCGCTGCCGGACACCGGGGTCCGCCATGATCTGGACGGCAGGCCGAACGGCCGTACCGTCGACGACGATCTCGACTTTCAGGGGCTTCGCGAGTACCGTCCCGGCGACGACCTGCGCGCGGTGCATTGGCTGAGCACGTCGCGCATGGGCACACTGATGGTCCGGCAGTATGAGGCGTCCTGCCGGGTCGATACCGATCTGATGCTGGATGCCGGCGAGGAGGGCTATGCCGATGACGCCGAATTCGAGCTTGCGGTCGGCGTGTTCGCGTCCATCGGCGTCCAATGCCTGCTGTCACGTCGTCCGTTGACCGCCGAGGCCGGAGGGGCGAGCATCCGCCCCGGCAGCGTCGAGGAGTTCCTCGACTTCTGCAGCGCGATCACGACGATGCCCGCAGGTGATCATGCCGGACCGCATGCCGTAACGGGCCGCCACGTCCTGTCCCGCCAAGAGCCGCGTGCGTTCCGCCCCGCTTCTCCCGTCCTGCAGTGCACGGTCATCGGTTCCGCTCATGATCCCGCGGTCTGCGCCGAACGGTCCGCGCGTCTTCTCGGTCCCGCCGGCCTGGTGCTGCAGACGCTGCGGCGGTCTGATCCCACAGGGCAAGACCTTCCCGTCGGATCCGGCTCAGGTCCCGGCTCAGGTTCCGTCTTCGGCAGCGACGTACGGTTCCGTCCCCTGCCCATGTACGGCACCATGGTGGCGTGCATCGGCACGCTCGACGAATTGCCCATGATCTTGGAGGCCCTGCCATGAACGCATCATCCCCGTCCCGCGCATCCAGGCGTTCCGCGCAATCCGCGTTCGAATGGCGTGCGCTGCCCGTGGCGGGCATCGTCACGCTGCTGGCGGCGTCGAATCTGATCGACGTGTATGGCTCAGCGGCGCTCTGGGCGTTCGCCGCCCTGCCCGCGGTAACGATCGGCCTGTTGGCCGCCGGATGGGTCAGATCATGGGGCGTCTGTCGGACGATGACCTTGCCCATCCTGGCGCAGGGGCTGTCCGGACCGCTGCTGTCGTTGGCCCGGGGCGGGTCCGGGGCGAGCGCCCTTGCCCGCGGGTCTCCCGCGCCTGTCTCATGGCTGGCCGCGGCATGGTCGGGCTGGACGGATGCGGCCGCATCGTTCACCTATCTGATCGCCGTGGAGCCCCCGGTCGGCTCGTCGCACGGATGCCTGTCCGCGGTGTGGACGATCTGCCTGTGGTCGTCCCTGCTGATCGCCGTCTGTCTGGCCGCTTCCGCGGACGGCTCCGTCCCCGCGCTGGTGGCCGGCTGGTCGTGCGGCGCCGCCGTCTTCGCCCTATGCGCCTTGCTGGGCACGTCGGATGGCGTCCGCCGCACGGCGTGCGGCATGATCGCGGCCATGCTGCCATTGTTGTGGCACGCATGCCGGAATCGGCTGTGGGATTCCCACCGGCTGATGCCGGCCGTGGCCATGCTGGTCGCGGCCGGCCTGCTGGCTGCGGGGGTCTGCGCCTGGCCATCGGCGCGACGTCTGGCGCTGCGCGACCGGTATGAGCCTCCGCTGGAGTCGTATGCCCGTACCAGTCCGCTCAGCGGCATGCGCGGGCTGCTGAAATACCATCACGACGACGTGCTGCTCACCGTCACCGGTCTGCCGGCGGGCACGCCGATCCGTCTGGCGGTGATGGATGACTTCGACGGCAACATATGGCGCCTGTCCGATCCCTCGGACGGAGATTCGTCCGCCCGGTACCGGCTGGTCGGCGACGGCGTGTCCCCATCCGGCGGCTCGAGCCGTTCCGCCGGATGCGTCCGGTTTTCGGCCGAAGTCACCGTCGGACGCGGGCTATGGGACCATTGGCTGCCGATCGCCGGCACGGCGCATGCCGTCGAGATCACGGCGGCCGGGCATGCTGACGGACCGGGTGCGGACGAGTCGAGCATGCATGTTCCGAATGTGTACTACAACGACATCTCGCGTGCGGCGCTGCTGTCCGTCGAGCCGGCAGAGGGGCTCTCGTATGCGCTGGCGGGCGTCACCGACCCGCAGGTCTCCGACGAGGAGGTGTCCCAAGCCTTCGCCGCCGAGCCGGACCGGTCGGCTGCGACCGATGTTCCCGATGCGTTGGCCGCGTGGGCGGAGGCGACGGCGGCCGGGCATGGCACGGATGGCGCCGCGGCGCTTGCGTTGCGTGATTCCCTGCGCACGGACGGCTGGTTTTCGGACGGTTTGGCGGACGACTACCCGTCCGCCGCCGGGCATGGCCATTACCGTCTGTCCATGATGTTCGGCGAAGGGCCGATGGTCGGCAACAGCGAACAGTACGCGTCCGCGATGGCGTTGGCCGCGCGCGTGCTCGGGATGCCGTCGCGCGTGGTGCTCGGCCTGTTGCCGAAGGACGAGCATGGCATGATCAGCGATGCGCGTACGGTTTCCCAGGAGAACGGCACGACCGTCACCCGGTTCACCGGTGCCGACGTGGCCGCATGGGTGGAGATCAGGTTCCGTGGTCTGGGCTGGGTGGCTTTGTATCCGACGCCGTCGGAGACGCGGATTCCGGATGACTCGACCGGCACCGCTTCTCCCGACCCGCTCACGCTGGTGAGGCAGCCTCCCCCGCCGCTGGCCGACCCGTTACGGGATGAGGTACGCAACCGTGCATCGTCCACGGTGGATGGTCAGGATGCCGACGAGGCGGGAACGGACACGGCGGCGCCGCACGGACCGTCCGTGGTGCGTGCGCTGACGCTGGCCGCATGGTGTTCCGGCCCGGTGTGGATCCTGCTGGCCGGATGCGGCGTCATCCTGTTGGTCAAGGAGCTGATGCTGCAGCAGCTGCGACGACGGGGCCCGCCGAACCGGCGCATCGTCGCCGGATGGTCGGCGCTGGTGACGTGGGCATGGCAGGGCGGCGTCGATCTGCCCGGCACCCGGCGGGATCAGGCCGGTCTGGCCGCGCATCGGTTCGGCATCAACCGTATGTTGCTGCGATCATTGCGCGACGAGGCCGATCATGCCGAGTATTCCGGCGAGACGGTGTCCGCGGATCGTGCGGAGGCCTATTGGCTGGCGTTGCTCGAGGCTCGCGCCGCGATGCTCGCCTCGCTGCCGTGGCCCAAGCGACTGCATGCGCGGCTGTCCCTGGCCCGTACACCGCGCACGTCACGTACGCCACGCCACACCGCCGGATCGTCCCGGCCTCGGTCACGACCGCCGAAAACGACGTGGCCCCGATCCCTTCACGGGATCGGGGCCACGGATCACACCATGTCGGCGTCTCGACCGACGCTTATCGGCCTATTCGTCCGGACCGCCCGCCGCCCGACGCGGCAGCAGATCCGAACGGACGTTCAGCGAACGGGCAACGGTCACTCGACGTCGTCCTGGCCGCCCTGGTCGTCCAGGAAGTCGTCCGGGTTGAAGTCGTCGCCGAGCTTCAGATCGCCGAAGTCGAGGTTCGCGAAGTCCACGTCGGACAGGTCGGCGTCGGAGAAGTCGGTGTCCGCGTCGGTGCCGCCGCCCAGACCGAAGTTCGGGTAGATGGTGTCGCGGATCGCCTTGTCGGGCTCGACCACGGCGTTGCGGTAGCGGGCGAGGCCCGTACCGGCCGGGATAAGCTTACCGATGATGACGTTCTCCTTGAGGCCCTTGAGGTCGTCGACCTTCTGGCTCAGGGCGGCTTCGGTGAGCACGCGGGTGGTCTCCTGGAAGGAGGCGGCGGACAGCCACGAGTCGGTGGCGAGCGAGGCCTTGGTGATGCCCATGAGCTCCGGGCGTCCCGCGGCCGGCTTGCCGCCGTTCTTCACGGCCTCCATGTTCGCTTCCTTGAAGCGCGCCTGATCGACCAGCTCGCCCGGCAGCAGGTTGGTGTCGCCGGAGTCGATGACGGTGATGCGGCGCAGCATCTGGCGCACGATGACCTCGATGTGCTTGTCGTGGATGTCGACGCCCTGGGAGCGGTACACGGTGTGCACCTCCTCCACGATGTTGACCTGCGCGGCGCGCGGGCCGAGGATGCGCAGGATCTTCTTCGGGTCGACGGAACCCTCGGTCAGCTGCTGGCCGGCCTCGACGTGCTGGCCGTCCTTGACGAGGAGCGGGGCGCGACGGGTCACCGTGTAGACGATCGGCTCGACGGTCTGGTCGTCCGGGGTCAGCGTCATCTGGTAGACGTGGTCGGCTTCCGCGTCGGTCTTGATCACGCCCGGGAACTCGGCGATAGGCGCCTCGCCCTTCGGGGTGCGGGCTTCGAAAAGCTCGGTGACACGGGGAAGACCCTGCGTGATATCGGAGGCCGCCGCGACGCCGCCGGAGTGGAAGGAACGCAGCGTCAGCTGGGTACCCGGCTCGCCGATGGACTGGGCCGCGACGATGCCGACGGCCTCGCCGACGTCCACCAGCTTGTTGGTGGCCAGCGACCAGCCGTAGCACTTGGCGCACACGCCGCGCTTGGACTCGCAGGTCAGCACGGAGCGGGCCTTGACCTCTTCGACGCCGTGCGCCACGAGGTCCTTGAGCACGTCCATGCTCAGCGCGTCGCCGCGCTTGTACAGCACGGTCGTGCCGTCGGCTGGGTCGATCACGTCGGCGGAGAGCAGACGGGAGTACGGACCGCCGTCGGCGGCCTTGACCAGCGTCAGCGTGCCGTCGGCCTGACGGTCGGCCACGCGCATCGGCAGGCCCTTCTTGGTGCCGCAGTCCTCCTCGCGCACGATCACGTCCTGGGAGACGTCGACCAGACGACGGGTCAGGTAGCCCGACTCAGCGGTACGCAGTGCGGTATCGGCCAGGCCCTTACGCGCGCCGTGCTCGGAGATGAAGTACTCCAGGACGGACAGGCCCTGACGGTAGTTGGACTCGACCGGTCGCGGAATGACTTCGCCCTTCGGGTTGTTCACCAGGCCTCGGATGCCCGCGATCTGGTTGATCTGGGTCATGTTGCCTCGTGCGCCGGACTGGACGATGATGGCCAGGTTGTTCTTCGGGTCGAAGTGCTTGACGACCGCGTCCGACACCTTTTCGGTGCACTTGGTCCACTCATCGATGATCGCCTGGCGACGCTCCTCCTCGGTGAAGAAGCCGAGGTCGTACTGCTGGTTGATCTTGTTGACCTGCGCCTCGGATTCGGCGACGAGCGCCTCGCGCTCCGGCGGCTCGGTGACGTCGGAGAACGCGAAGGTCACGCCCGACCACGGGGCGCGGGTGAAGCCGAGATCCTTGAGCGCGTCCAGCGTGGCGGCCACCTGGGCGGTCGAATAGCGGGTCGCGATGTCGTCGACGATACGCGAGAGGACCTTCTTCGGGGCCTGCTCGTTGACGAACGGGTAGTCGGTCGGCAGGGTCTCGTTGAACAGCAGTCGGCCCATCGAAGTGGCGAACAGGACGGTGCCGTCGGAGAAACGCTCCTCGTGGACGACCTCGGGGCTGCCCGGCTCCGGGTCCACGACAGTCACGTCGCCCGGCTCCCAGCCGGTCGGCAGCACGAAGTCGGAGGGCAAGCGCACGAGCACCTTGGCCTGCATGTCGATCTCGTGCAAGTCGAGCGCCATCTGCATCTCGGCCAGCGAGGAGAACACGCGGCCCTGGCCCTTGGCGCCCTCGGTCACGGTGGACAGCCAGTACAGGCCCAGGATCATGTCCTGAGACGGCATGGTCACGGTGTGGCCGTCGGCCGGCTTGAGGATGTTATCGGACGCGAGCATGAGCGAGCGGGCCTCGGCCTGCGCCTCCGCGCTCAGCGGAAGGTGCACGGCCATCTGGTCGCCGTCGAAGTCGGCGTTGAACGCGGCGCAGGCGAGCGGCGGCAGGTGGATGGCCTTACCCTCGACAAGGATCGGCTCGAACGCCTGGATGCCCAGACGGTGCAGCGTAGGCGCACGGTTGAGCAGCACGGGATGCTCGGCGATGACCTCTTCGAGCACGCCCCACACCTCGGTGTCGCCGCGGTCGACCATGCGCTTGGCGCTCTTCATGTTCTGCGCGTAGTTGAGGTCGACGAGACGCTTGATGACGAACGGCTTGAACAGCTCGAGGGCCATCGGCTTCGGCAGGCCGCACTGGTGCATGCGCAGCGACGGGCCGATAACGATCACGGAACGGCCCGAGTAGTCGACGCGCTTGCCGAGCAGGTTCTGACGGAAGCGGCCCTGCTTGCCCTTGAGCATGTCCGAGAGGGACTTGAGCGGGCGGTTGGACGCGCCAGTGACCGGGCGGCCGCGGCGGCCGTTGTCGAACAGGGAGTCGACGGCCTCCTGGAGCATGCGCTTCTCGTTGTTGAGCATGATCTCGGGGGCGCCGAGCTCGATCAGTCGCTTGAGTCGGTTGTTGCGGTTGATCACGCGGCGGTACAGGTCGTTGAGGTCGGAGGTCGCGAAGCGGCCGCCGTCGAGCTGGACCATCGGGCGCAGATCCGGCGGGATGACCGGGATCACGTCGAGCACCATGGCCTCCGGCTTGTTGCCGGTGGTCAGGAACGCGTTGACGACCTTGAGTCGCTTGAGCGCGCGGGCCTTGCGCTGGCCGGAGCCGGTGTCGATCTCCTCGCGCAGCTGCTTGGACGCGGCCTCGAGGTCGAAGTCCTGCAGGCGCTTCTTGATCGCCTCGGCGCCCATGCAGCCTTCGAAGTAGTCGCCGTAGCGGTCCTCCATCTCGCGCCACAGGTCCACGTCGCCTTCCATGTCGCCGGCCTTCAGGTTCTTGAAGCGGTCGA
Source organism: Bifidobacterium amazonense (assembly GCF_018555435.2). Lineage (GTDB taxonomy): Bacteria > Actinomycetota > Actinomycetes > Actinomycetales > Bifidobacteriaceae > Bifidobacterium > Bifidobacterium amazonense. The sequence continues at coordinate 6,147 of NZ_JAFEJT020000008.1, read as the reverse complement.
ACACGGCGTTCAGACGCTGGATCTGGTCGTCGTAGCGCTGGCGGATGGCCGCCATCTCACGCTCGGCGCCGTTGCGCAGCTTGGCCTTGTTGGCTCCGGTGGCCTCGCCGGCCGCCTCGAGCTCGTGCAGATCGGCCTCGACCTTCCTGGCACGGTCCTCGATCTCGTTGTCGCGGCGCTTGGCGAGGTGGCTGATCTCGGTGTCGAACTCGTCCTGCAGGTCGGGCAGGTCCTGATGACGCTGCTCCTCGTCGACCTTGGTGACCATGTACGCGGCGAAGTAGATGACCTTCTCGAGGTCCTTCGGCGCGATGTCGAGCAGGTAGCCGAGACGGGACGGCACACCCTTGAAGAACCAGATGTGCGTCACCGGGGCGGCCAGCTCGATGTGGCCCATGCGCTCACGGCGCACGCGGGACTTGGTGACCTCCACGCCGCATCGCTCGCACACGATGCCCTTGAAGCGCACGCGCTTGTACTTGCCGCAGGCGCACTCCCAGTCGCGGGTCGGGCCGAAGATCTGCTCGCCGAACAGACCGTCCTTCTCCGGCTTGAGGGTACGGTAGTTGATCGTTTCGGGCTTCTTGACCTCGCCGTGGCTCCAGCCGCGGATGTCGTCGGCGGTGGCCAGGCCGATACGAAGCTTGTCAAATGCGTTGACGTCCAGCACTCTATTGTCCTGTCTGTGAAACTGTCTGTGAAACTATCTCTGTTGTCTGTGATGTCTGTGAGTCGGCGCACGGGGCGTCGCGCAAGTTCGCGCACGACGCCCGTCGCGTATCAGGCCGCCGCACCGGCCGGCCGATCCTCGCGAAAACCCGCAGGACCGGCCGGCCGAAGGGCAGCCGCGGAATCACTGGTACTCGGGCTCCGGAGCCTTCTGGTCCTCCTTGGCGGCCGCGTCGGGGCGGGCGCCGATGTTGAAGCCCAGATCGTCTCCGGCGGAGACCGGATCGTCGTCCTCGTCCTTCATGTCGATGGCCACGCCTTCCTCGTTGAGCACCTCGACGTTCAGCGACAGGGACTGCATTTCCTTGAGCAGCACCTTGAACGACTCGGGGATGCCCGCCGGCGGCAGGTTATCGCCCTTGACGATCGCGCCGTAGGCGCGCACGCGGCCGTCCACGTCATCGGACTTGGTGGTCATCATCTCGTGCAGCGTGTAGGCGGCGCCGTAGGCCTCGAGGGCCCACACCTCCATCTCGCCGAAGCGCTGGCCGCCGAACTGGGCCTTGCCGCCCAGCGGCTGCTGCGTGATCATCGAGTACGGGCCGGTGGAACGCGCGTGGATCTTGTCGTCGACCAGGTGGTGGAGCTTGAGCATGTACATGTAGCCCACGGAGATCGGCTTGCCGAAACGCTCGCCGGTACGGCCGTCGAACAGCCACGCCTTGCCGTCCTCGCCGACCATCTGGTCGCCGTCGCGGTTCGGCAGGGTGGACTTCATCAGGCCCTTGATGACCTCGGGCTTGACGCCGTCGAACACCGGGGTGGCCACCGGAGTGCCCGGCTCGCCCTTCTCGGCGCCTTCCGGAATGTACTTCTTCCACTCGGCCTCGAGATCCGGGTCGAGCGAGATGTCCCAGCCGGAGTGCGCGATCCAGCCGAGGTGCAGCTCGAGCACCTGGCCGAGGTTCATTCGCGAAGGCACGCCCAGCGGGTTGAGCATGATGTCGACCGGGGTGCCGTCCGCGAGGAACGGCATGTCCTCTTCCGGCAGGATGCGCGAGATGCAGCCCTTGTTGCCGTGACGGCCGGACAGCTTGTCGCCGACGGTGATCTTGCGGTGCTGCGCGATGTACACGCGGATCATCTGGTTGACGCCGTTGGGCAGCTCGTCGCCGTCCTCCTCGGCGTCCTCGCGGGTGATCTCCTTGACCGCGATGACGGTACCGGTCTCGCCGTGGGGCACGCGCAGCGACGTGTCGCGCACCTCGCGGGACTTCTCGCCGAAGATGGCGCGCAGCAGGCGCTCCTCCGGGGTCAGCTCGGTCTCGCCCTTCGGCGTGACCTTGCCGACGAGGATGTCGCCGGCCTCGACCTCGGCGCCGATGCGGATGATGCCGCGCTCGTCGAGGTTGGCCACCGCGTCCTCGCCCACGTTCGGCAGGTCGCGGGTGATCTCCTCGGCGCCCAGCTTGGTTTCGCGGGCGTCGATCTCGTACTCCTCGATGTGGATGGAGGAGAGCGTGTCGTCCTGCACGAGACGCTGCGAGATGATCACGGCGTCCTCGTAGTTGTAGCCGTTCCACGGCATGAACGCGACCAGCAGGTTCTTGCCGAGCGCGATCTCGCCCTTCTGGATGGCCGGGCCGTCGGCCAGCACGGTGCCGGCCTCGACGCGCTCGCCGCTCTTGATGATCGGACGCTGGTTGTAGCAGGTGGTCTGGTTGGAGCGCTGGAACTTGGACAGCTTGTAGCTGGACTGCGTGCCGTCGTCGTTCATCACGCGGATCAGGTCGGCGGACACGTAGATCACGACGCCCGGCTTGTCGGCGATGATCACGTCGCCGGAATCGTACGCGACGCGCCATTCGGAGCCGGTGCCGACGAGCGGACGCTCGGATTCGACCAGCGGGACGGCCTGACGCTGCATGTTGGTACCCATCAGCGCTCGGTGGCCCTCGTCGTGCTCGAGGAACGGGATCAGCGAGGCGCCGATCGAGACCATCTGACGCGGCGAGACGTCCATGTAGTCCACGGAGCTGACCGGGACGTCGACCGCCTCTTCCTCGTCGGCTCGCGCAAGGGCGACGTCGGAGACGAACTTGCCGCTCTTGTCGAGCTTCTGGTTGACCTGCGCGATGACATGGTCGTTTTCCTGGTCGGCGGTCATGTACTCGACGTCGTTGGTCACCTGGCCGTCGACGACCTTGCGGTACGGGGTCTCGATGAAGCCGAACGGGTTGACGCGGCCGAAGGTCGCCAACGAGCCGATCAGACCGATGTTCGGGCCTTCAGGGGACTCGATCGGGCACATGCGGCCGAAGTGGGACGGGTGCACGTCTCGCACCTCCATGGAGGCGCGGTCGCGGGACAGACCGCCGGGGCCGAGGGCCGACAGACGACGCTTGTTGGTCACGCCGGCCAGCGGGTTGTTCTGGTCCATGAACTGCGAGAGCTGCGAGGTGCCGAAGAACTCCTTGATGGTGGCGTTCACCGGGCGGATGTTGATCAGCGACTGCGGGGTGATCGCCTCGGAGTCCTGCGTGGTCATGCGCTCGCGCACGACGCGCTCCATACGGGACAGGCCGGTGCGAAGCTGGTTCTGGATCAGCTCGCCGACCTGGCGGATGCGGCGGTTGCCGAAGTGGTCGATATCGTCGGTCTCGACGCGCAGGTCGACGTCCTGGCCCTTGCGCTTGCCCGGGAACGTCGCCTCGCCGGCGTGCAGCGTCACCAGATACTTGATGGTGGCGATGATGTCCTCGCGCTTGAGCGAACGGTCGTTGATGTCGTGCTCGAGGCCGAGCTTGCGGTCGATCTTGTAACGGCCGACGCGCGCCAGGTCGTAGCGCTTGGTGTTGAAGTAGAAGGAGTCGAGCAGGTTACGGCCGGCCTCCGGGGTGGCGGTGTCGGACGGGCGGATCTTGCGGTAGAGGTCGGTGAGCGCCTCGTCCTGCGTGTCGACGGTCTCCTTGTCGAGCGCGTCGAGGACCAGCGGGTAGCCTTCGAACGCGTCGCGGATCTCCGGCTTGGTCATGCCGATGGCCATAAGGAAGACGATCGCGGACTGCTTGCGCTTGCGGTCGACGCGCACGCCGAGCACGTCGCGCTTGTCGATCTCGAACTCGAGCCACGCGCCGCGCGACGGGATGATCTTCGCGCCGAACACGTCCTTGCCGGAGGTGCGGTCGGTGGAGCGGTCGAAGTAGACGCCCGGGGAGCGCACGAGCTGGGAGACGATGACTCGCTCGGTGCCGCCGATGATGAAGGTGCCGTGCGGGGTCTGCAGCGGGAAGTCGCCCATGAACACAGTCTGGGACTTGATCTCACCGGTGTCGCCGTTCTCGAATTCGGCGTTCACGTACAGCGGCGCGGAGTAGGTGTAGTCCTTCTCCTTGCACTCCTGCACGGTGTGGCGCGGCTCCTCGAAGTACGGGTCCGAGAAGGTCAGGGACATGGTCTGGGCGAAGTTCTCGATCGGGGAGATCTCGTTGAAGACCTCGTCGAGGCCGGACATGTGCGGCACGGTGGTGGTGCCGTTCTTCTCATCCTCCTCGACGCGCTTCTTCCAGCGGTCGGAGCCGATCAGCCAGTCGAAGCTGTCGGTCTGCACGCCCAGCAGGTAGGGCACATCGATGGGCTCGCGGATGGAGCCGAAGTTCACACGGTCCGACGCCTTGTGCAGATCAATGTCGTGCTGGTCGGCGCGTGCGATCATGGTGGTGGTGTTCGTCGTAGCTTCAGTAGCCAATGGACGTTCCTTATCGCTCGCTTGTTCGTTCGATACTGTTGTTCCACGACAAGCGCCTTGCAGGCCGCCATATGCCTAGAATCGCGGGCGCTTCGTCTTTGTCAGCATGCCCGCCATATGACATGCATATACGCAAATATCAAACTATAGCACTACCGCAAGGATATGACAACTACCCCTTCCCCCTCGGCGAGTCTTCTCGAATACCTCGTCATAGCTACTCAACCTTCTTCTTACGCGGCCGCCCGCCACCGGCGCCTCGGCCAGGACGGTTGCGGTTCCATTCGTCGATGGTCTCGGGGAGCCAGCTTTTGGTGTCTCCAATGGTGGCATCAGGTTCAAGAAGCTTGTAGACGCTAGCGTTTTTGACTCCGAGTCGCTCTCCCACCTGCTTAACGCTGAGATAGTGTTCAGTCATCATGGTCTCCAAACAGGCCGAGGGTGCGACAGTCGACGCCTATGGCGATGGCGAACAGCGCCGTGATCCACGGAGCGGTTCCGGCGAATGCGCATGCGGCGGCGACGAGGGCGAAGGCGAGTCCGCCGAGTCCTTGGAGCTTGTGTTTCATGGTGTGGCGCGGGATGATGGTGTAGGGCCGAAGCCCCGGATAGGTCGAGAATCCGGGACTTCGGCTTTTCACTTGCGCTTGGGGTTCTTGCACTCATCTTATCATTTGATGATGTCAAATACCGAACCCAAGGAGTTCAGCATACCGCTAAACAGCTGTATTACGGATGTAATAACACTCTTTGATTGTCGCTTAAGGCCGTATCCACCTTACATCTTTAGGCGGTATTGATTTGGTGTCCCTCATCTCAGGTTGTCTCGCCCAGCACCAATCTTCCCTATGCAGTCCAAGGATCATCCCTGCCGGCGTGAGAACACCAATCCGGTCTCATGGTGCCGGTCCTCATCCCGGGATCATCCCCACATGCGCGGGGAACACCGCTATTGGCTGATCGAGCAGCCGTTGGGCGAGGGATCATCCCCGCATGCGCGGGGAACACTGGACGCAGTGGAAGGGCGGCGCTCCCGTCGAAGGATCATCCCCGCATGCGCGGGGAACACCGTCTGTAAAACGGTCGCATGAAGCTACACAGGGGATCATCCCTGCATGCGCTGTGTTCCACACCGATCCGTACGGCGACGCTTCCGTAGACGAGATCCATGCGATCGTCCGCGACCGTGGGAGTCTGCTGCACGCCGATGTGCTGATTCACGGGGATTACTGCCTGCCGAACGTGATCCTGGACGATTGGCGGTTCAGTGGTTTCGTCGATCTGGATTGCGCCGGTATGAGCGACCGGCATGTGGATGTGTACTGGGCGTTGTGGACGCTGCGATTCAATCTGCATACGGATGCATATCTGGAGCCGTTCCTGGATACGTACGGACGAGACCTCGTCGATGAGGAACTGTCGCGCATCATCGCCGCAGCGGAGGCATTTGGATAGTTGCCGGCACCGTCATCGCATACGCAACGGCGCGGTACTGCGCCCCTACCCAGGGGCGTGGCGGTTTTGTTCTTGCGTGTGTGTTTCGTTGTGGTGTGTGGGTATGAAAGGACCCCGGGAGCCGTGTGGCTCGACCGGGGTCCTCATCAAGTGTGAATGCGGCGGTGTGCTACTCTCCCACACTCTATCGGGTGCAGTACCATTGCCGTGCCAGGCCTTAGCTTCCGGGTTCGGAATGGAGCCGGGCGTCTCACCTGGGCCATGACCGCCGCAAA
>NZ_JAFEJT020000007.1 GCF_018555435.2 Bifidobacterium amazonense | reverse complement strand
AATCAGCCTCTCGATCGTCAAACTGCCTCGCCACCGAGCGTTACGGAGTACATCAAACTGCTCTCACGTCATTCATGCGCGGATTCCGCCATCGGGCCGGGCGCCGCGCAAGCCATCCCGCCACGGCTCATATGCGCCGTTCGGGGACGGATGGGGTGCCAGCAGCCATGACTCGGCGAAATTCGCATACATCATGTCATCGTGCGGAAGATCCATGATTCGCTCCTTAGGTCCGTGTTATTGCCGTTGCCGACAATCCCGATTCTGGCAGGGGAACTATCATGGCAATATGCGATCACACCGGAAAACGTTGGAAGGCGCGTGCCGGTTTGGCAAAGGCAGCCCGGCACACGGATCAGACCGTTTTCTGTACACCTTGAGACAGGCGCGAAAGGGTTCGCAAAAAGACAACGACGATACGAATGCCGCCGCTCTCACGCCTCCTCGTGCCAGTGGGGATTCTGCGCGAAGGTATAGCCCTCGGGGTTGTCCAATGCGGCGATGTCGGCCATGTCCTGATCGTCGAGTTCGAAGGCGGTCAGGTCGAGGTTCTGACGCTGACGTTCCGGATTCAGGGATTTCGGGATGGCCACGTCGCCGATCTGGAGATGCCAGCGCAGGATCGTCTGTACCACGGAGATGCCGTGTTTGGCGGCGATGCGCCTGAGGTCCGGATCGCGCAGCATCTGGTTGGCGCGGCCGAGCGGGCTCCACGCCTCGGTGATGATGCCGTGGGCGTCGTCATAGGCGCGCTGCGCCTTCTGCTGGAAGTACGGATGCAGTTCGATCTGGTTGACGGCCGGGGTCACGCCCGTGTCTCGGATCAGCAGGTCGATATGGCCGGGCAGGAAGTTGCTGACGCCGATATGCCTGACCAGTCCGCGCGAGCGGGCTTCGACCAGCGCCTCCCATGCTTCGACGTACTGCCCTTGGCTTGGGTTCGGCCAGTGGATCAGGTAGAGGTCGATGTAGTCCAGGCCCATGCGGCAGATGCTCTCCTCGATAGTAAGCAGTGCCTCGTCATGCCGATGGTGGCGGCCGGGCAGTTTCGAGGTGACGATGATCTCGTCGCGCGGCACCCCGGATTCGCGGATGGCGCGCCCCACCACGCCCTCGTTCTCGTAGTTGAAGGCGGAGTCGATGAGCCGGTATCCCTGATGGATGGCGGATGTGACGGCGTCCACTCCGGCCAGTCCGTTGACCTTGTAGGTGCCGAAGCCGGTGGCCGGCAGTTCGAGACCGTCGTTGGCCTTGCGCATCGGAGTGATCGGTGGTTCAAACATGAGGATGCTCCCTTTCCGTCATTATTCATATGTCGCATATGCCGCAAGTCACACGGAGCTTACGACGTTATCCGCAAATTGCGGTTCGCCGCCCGGATAACGGTTTCCATCATAGTTGCCGCGGACCGGGCGACCCATGCGGATCATGCGGCCCGGCCGCCATGCGGCCGTCGCGCATCGCCCAGCTGCGGTGAGGATCCGAACCGTCGGCGAACATGCGACGTTCGGGATCGTCCTGCGGACGATCGTACCGTACGTGATCATACCGTCCGCCATACGGACGATCGTTCGGAAAGCGACCGGGCACGCCAAAGCCGTCGGAGAACTCGCGTCTGCGCGGACCGTACGAGCCGCGCCGCCAGCCGAACAGGCTGAATAGTTTCCAGATCATGCGCGCCTCCGATCGTAGTTCCGATCGTGGCCGATCCGCGCGCCGGACCGCTCGTCGCGCCACGGCTCGTACGCGCCGTTCGAGGACGGACGTTCCGCCAACAGCCACGTTTCGGCGAAGTCCAGACGCGTCATGTCGTCAGATACGGTATCCATGATTCGCTCCTTGTCGGGATTCGTTCGATGCACGATCGGTATCGTTTGGCTTCCGATCGGTTGCCGTTGCCGGCAGTTCCCGATTCTGGCAGGGAAATCGTCAAGACAGCGTGCGATCACGGAGGAAAACGCTGAAAGACGTGTGCCGATTCGGCAAAGACGAACGGCAACGCAACGGGGCCCTTGCGGATATCGCTATTCGCAAGGGCCCCGTCAATCGCCGATGGGAACGGCTATCAACACACCTTCCACATCCAGTTGTGCGGATCCTCGATCTCGCCGAGCTGGATGCCGAGCAGCTGGTTGCGCAGCGCCACGGTCAGTTCGCCGGAGCCGCCGTCGGCGACGGTCACGTCGAACTTCTCGGACTTGAAGCGGCCGATCGGGGTGATGATGGCGGCGGTGCCGCAGGCGAACACCTCGGTGACCTCGCCGGACTTGATGTCCTCGAGCAGCTGGTCGAGCGCGATCATCGTCTCGACGACGTCGTGGCCGTCGTCCTGCAGCAGCTGGATCAGCGAGCGGCGGGTGACGCCCGGCAGGATGTTGCCGGTCAGCGACGGGGTCTCGACGTGGCCGTCCTTGTGCACGACCATCATGTTCATGCCGCCGAGCTCCTCAAGGTAGGTCTTGGTGGCCGCGTCCACGAAGCACACCTGCTCGCAGCCGTTGGCGATGCCCGTGTATTCGCCGAGCAGGGAGGCGGCATAGTTGCCGCCGCACTTGGCGAAGCCGGTGCCGCCGGGGCCGGTGCGGAACCACTTGTCCTCGACCCAGATGCTCACGGGCTTGACGCCGCCCGGGAAGTACGGGCCGGACGGGGAGGCGATCACGCAGTAGTCGACCTCCTGCGGTGCGCGCACGCCGAGGAACGGCTCGGAAGCGAACATGAACGGACGCATGTACAGCGTGTACTCGCGACGGGACGGCACCCAGTTCACGTCACGCTTGACCAGCGCGGCCACGGAGCCGATGAAGTCGTCGATCGGCAGCTCCGGCAGGTAGAGGCGCTTGGCGGAGTTCTGGAAACGCTCGGCGTTCGCATCCGGGCGGAACAGCCACGTGGAGCCGTCGGCGTGACGGTAGGCCTTGAGACCCTCGAAGCACTCCTGCGCATAGTGCAGCACGGATGCGCCCGGGTCCATCTTCAGCGGCGCGTACGGCTCGATGCGGCGGTCGCCCCAGCCTTCGCCCTTGGTCCAGGTCATGTGGGCCATGTTGTCGGAGAACACCTGGCCGAAGGCCGGCTTGTCGATGAGCTCATTGCGCTTCGCGTCGGAGGCCGGGTTGTCGTTCGGCAGGACGGTGAACGGCTCGGTGAGCTTGTCGAGCGCCGCGGGATCGTGATGTGATTGTTCAGTCATTGCTAGCTTCTTTTTGTGACAGATGCCCGCCGTAGTCGTCGTTGTGCTGCGTGAACCGCGGCCGGCATGTGCTGATAGGTGCAGTCGGCGCTTGTGGCGCCGGCTTCTGGTGATTACTTTCTCACACACCGGCTCCGGCGTGTGCGAGAGTTTCACATTATGAATCGGGTCTGAACGGAGGCGAAGGGGCGGGCGCGGGATGCGTCCGAATATGGAAAAAGCCCGTACAAGTTCGCCTGTACGGACTTTTCCCATAGTCTATTCAGCCGGTCCGTTCAGCGCCATCGGTCGATCGCGAAGACGGTGGCCGGAAGGATCACTTGGCGTCGGCGGCCGGAGCGGCGGCGTCAGCCGAGGCGGCATCGGCGGCAGCCTCCGGGGCGGCGGTGGACTCGGTGGCGTCCTCCGGCACCTCGACGGTGACGACGGACTCCTCGAGGTCATCCATGTCGAGCTCGACGCCCTCCGGCAGGACGACGTCCTTGAGCAGGACCTTGGTGCCGTCGGTCAGACCGTCCACGTTCACGACGATCTTCTCCGGCAGGTTGGCGACATCGGCGCGGACCTTGAGCTCCTGCACGTCGACGAACGCGACGGCGACGCCCTTCGGGGTGCCCTCGACGAACACCGGCACCTCGACGTCGATCTTCTCGCCGGCCTTGACCTCGTAGAAGTCGATGTGCTCGACGATGCGCTTGACGGGGTTGCGCTGCACGTCCTTGACGACGGCCAGCTTGGTCTCGCCACCGAACGCGATGGAGAACAGCGCGTTGGTGTGGCGCAGGGACAGGGTGGTCTCCTTCATCGGGAGCTTGACGAACACCGGGGTCTCGCCGCCGGCGTAGATGGTGGCCGGGATCTGCTTGGCGACGCGCATACGGCGGGCAGCGCCCTTGCCGAACTCGTCGCGGACTTCGCCCTCGAGCTTGATGGTGGTAGCCATGATTGGTCTCCTTGGTTGTGTTACTTGTCGTTCTGTCTGTTTGACGCCACGACGCGCCGCAGAACGCACCAAGGAGGTGAGCCATACGCCGAGTCGATTACGGAAGATGCGACCGTCCATAGACGGCGTCTTCCCTCGCCAAAGCAACAGCAACCCAGTATACACACGTGCCGGACATACAATGGAGATGGTGCCCGTGGCGGTTTTCTCTCGCTGACGGACACTCAGCGAGAGAAAACCGCCGACCACGGACCGCGTGGCGGAAATCGCTCACTGACGATGCGTCAGTGAGCGATTTCCGCCACGCGGGGATGAGAGGCGACCTTTGGCCCGGAATCGAGGATGCGATGAGGCGAACGACCAGGAAGCAAACGACCAGGAATACGTTGATCGCGGGAGACATAGTCGCCGCGGCGGCCGGCGTCGCCGTCGGATCGGTGATCGGCGCCGCGCATGTCCTGTTCCGGTTCGCGCTGGACACGAAGACGCCGTGGTCGATCCCGAATCGGCCGCCGCAGCCCGACGCCGTACAGTCGCCGATCCGCGACGCGGACGACATCGCCGAGTCCGAGGCATGGTTCGATGCGGCGAAGCAGCCGGTCACGATCACCAGCGACGACGGTCTGAGGCTGCATGGCTGGCTGCTGGATCCGGACTGCGCCGCCCCGCGGCCGCATCTGTACGCGATCTGCTGCCACGGCTACACCGGAGAGCCGCGCGAGATGGCGAAGTGGGCGCATCATTACGCCCGTCTCGGTTTCACGGTGCTGGTGCCCGCGTTGCGCGCGCACGAGCTGAGCGAGGGCCGTTACATCGGCATGGGATGGCTGGAGCACGCCGACCTGCTGCGTTGGATCGCGCTGATCGTCGAGTCGGACGGGGATGCGCGCATACTGCTGCACGGCAATTCGATGGGCGCGGCGACGGTGATGATGACGGCGGGGGACGCGCGTCTGCCGCGCAACGTGACCGCGGCGGTGTGCGACTGCGGCTATTCGTCGACGATGCGGCAGTTCATCGATACGGCGATGACGATGTTCCGTCTGCCGCGTCCGCTCGCCGCGCTGATGGTCCGCGCCGCGAGCCGCGTCTGTGCGAGGTCCGCCGGATACCGGTTCGAGGACGCGTCGTGCACGCGCGCGCTGAGGCACGCGACGATCCCGATGCTGTTCATCCACGGCGGCGCGGACGTTTTCGTCTCCCCCGCCGCGCTCAACGCCAACTATGCCGCCTGCGCGAGCATCCACCGCGAACGGCTGCTCGTGCCGGGCGCGACCCACACCATGAGCGCGAGCACCGCGCCGGATCTGTACTGGCGCAAGGTGAACCGCTTCGTCACGCAGGCGTTCCATCTGTGACGTCCCGTGTGACGTCACGCCCATAACAAAACCCATAACAAAACGGTGGCTCCCCTCGCATCCCGAGGGGAGCCACCGTCGTTTTCCGTGGACGCATCCGCCGATCGGGCTACGCGATGAGCTCCTTCACCGCGGCGATGACGGCCTGCAGGCCGGCCTTCGCGTCGCCGAACAGCATCTGCGTGTTGTCCTTGAAGTACAGCTCGTTCTCGATGCCGGCGTATCCCTTGCCGCGGCCGCGCTTCATGACGACCACGTTCTGCGCCTTGTCGACGTCGAGGATCGGCATGCCGGAGACCGGCGTGCCGGGACGGCGTGCGGCCGGGTTGGTCACGTCGTTCGCGCCGACGACGAGCGCGACGTTCGCGGACGGGAACTGCGGGTTGATGTCGTCGAGATCGACGAGCTCCTCGTACGGCACGTTCGCCTCGGCGAGCAGCACGTTCATGTGGCCCGGCATACGGCCGGCGACCGGGTGGATCGCGTATTCGACCTCGACGCCGTGGCCCTTGAGCAGTTCGCCCAGATCGGCGAGCTCGCGCTGAGCCTGCGCCTGGGCGAGACCGAAGCCGGGCACGAAGATGACCTTGTCGGCGTAGACGAGCTGCACGGCCACGTCGTCCGCGGTGGTCTCCTTCATGGTGCCTTCGGGGCCTTCGCCCGCGCCGGCCGCGTCGGAGCCGCCGCCGAATCCGCCGGCGAGCACGCTCATGAGCGGACGGTTCATGGCCTTGCTCATGGCGAGAGACAGGGTCACGCCGGCCGCGCCGACGAGCGCGCCCGCGACGATCAGCGCGATGTTGTTGATCGCCAGACCGCTCATGGCGACGGCGGTGCCGGTGCACGCGTTGAGCACGGAGATGACGACGGGCATGTCGGCGCCGCCGATCGGGATGACGAACACGAGACCGTAGCACAGCGCGAACACGGTGGTCAGGATGCACCAGAGCACCGCGTTGGACGGCTGCACGCACAGCATGACGAACGCGATCACGGTGAGCACGATGAACGCGATGTTCCATACGCCCTTGGCCGGCAGGGTGAGCTTGCGCAGGAACTTGACGCCCTGCAGCTTGCCGGCGGCGACGAGCGATCCGGTGAACGTGACCGAGCCGATCATGATGCCGAGTCCGGCGGTGATGAGCACCACGATGCCGGGGCCGGACGCCTCCTCGGAGTTGAGGATGTCGTTGAGCGCGACGAGCGCGGCCGCGCCGCCGCCGACCGTGTTGAACACGGAGACGAGCTGCGGCATATCGGTCATCTTGACCTTCTTGGCGCTCCACACGCCCACGATCGCGCCGATCGCGATGCCGGCGATGAGCAGCGCCACGGCGACGCCGTGCTGGAAGCCGTTGCCGATCTCGCCGACGAACAGCACGATGAACGCCATGACGCAGGCCATGATCATGCCGGCGGCGGAGATCATGTTGCCGCGGCGGGCGGTCTTGGGCGAGTTCATCAGGTGCAGGCCGATCACGAACATGACGGCGGCCAGCAGGTAGACGAACCATTCGACGACGCCAAGCGGCGTGCCCAGCGTTTCAGCCAGCGTACCCATTTACTTGGCCTCCTCGTTCTTCTCGGAATTCTTCTTCGCCTTGTCGGACTTGAACATCTCGAGCATGCGGTCGGTGACCACGTAGCCGCCGACGACGTTCATCGTGCCCAGCACGGCGGCCAGGAAGATGAACACCCAGGCGAGCGGGCTGGTGGCGTGCGCGGCGACGATGACCACGCCGACGATGACGATGCCATGGATGGAGTTCGCGCCGGACATGAGCGGCGTGTGCAGGGTGGCGGGCACCTTGCCGATGACTTCGACGCCGATGAGCAGCGCCAGGACGAACAGGGTGATCGCGACGACGATATCCATGATGTTCCCCTTTCTTGCCTATGCCTCGGCCGGCGCGGCCGCGGCCGGACGGCCGGCCACGACGAGCGCGTCGTCGAGTTCCTCGTTCAGATCGATGGACAGCCTGCCGTCGCGCACGAAATGCGCGAGCACGTCGGCGACGTTGCGGGCGAGCAGGTTGGATGCCGTGTTGGAGACCTCGCTGGCCAGATACGGCGCGCCGATGACGGTCACGCCGCCGTCGGTCACCGTCGTGCCGACCACGGAGCCCTCGACGTTGCCGCCGAGCTCGCTGGCCGCGCAGTCGACGATCACCGCGCCGCGCTTCAGGCCGTCCACGCCGGCCTTGGTGAGCAGCACCGGCGGCTTGCGGCCGGGGACCTTCGCTGTGGTGATGATGACGTCGAAGCCGGCGGCCTTCTCGTCGACGGCGGCCTGCTGGGCGGCCTGCTCCTCGGGGGTGAGGGCGCGCGCGTAGCCGCCTTCGCCCTGCCCGGCGGAGAAGTCGAGGCCGAGGTCGAGGAACTTCGCGCCGAGGGATTCGACCTCGCCGCGCGAGGCGGGGCGCACGTCGTACGCGGTGACGACCGCGCCGAGTCGGCGGGCCGTGCCGATGGCCTGCAGGCCGGCGATGCCGGCGCCGAGGATGAGCACCTTGGCCGGGCGGATGGTGCCGGCGGCCGTGGTCATCATCGGAAAGAACGATCCGTACGCGTTGGCCGCCACGAGCGCGGCCTTGTAGCCCATCACCGAGTTCTGCGAGGTCATCTCGTCCATGGACTGCGCGGAGCTGAGCTGTCGCGGCAGCTTTTCGATGCCGATGCCGACGATGCCGGCCTTCTCGAGCGCGGCGACGTAGTCGGCGTCGGTGAACGAGCCGAGCATGCCGATCACCCACGTGCCGGGCTTGATCGTCGCGACCAGCGAAGCGGACGGGCGGTCCACGAATCCGAGCGCGTCGGCCTTGGCGACCACCTCGTCGGCGGACAGCACCTGCGCGCCCGCCTTGGCGTAATCATCATCCGTGTAATGGGCGGCGATGCCTGCGCCGCTTTCGATCAGGCAGGTTATTCCCGCCTTGCGCAACCGCGTGACGATGTCCGGCGTCAGTGCAACACGGGATTCGTCGGACGATGTCTCGTTGAGGACACCGAACTTCACGGTGGCTTCCTGGGTTTCAGCCATGAGAGCCCTTTCTTTCCTAATGTCGAAGCATTCCTTGCTCCGCTGCCCCAGTGTATCGGACGTCGCGAATCTCGGCACGTCGGATTCCACTGGACGAATGGTTTTTCTGCAAACGTGTGCGGTGCGAGTTCCCCGCCGCGCGGCGTGTATTCCTACGCTACCGTAAGGTGACGGACTCGGGAAGAACGATTACTATTCAACACTTGAGAAGACCATCGGCTGCTTCAGGCAGCGTGGTTCGCAGAACGTCAAGGAGATTTTCGTGTCCGTCATCACCGCATTGAACAAGCAGGCCGCCGGCCTTGTGCAGAAGGCGTTGCGACTGGGGGGTGACTTCGTGCATCCCGTCAGCGACGACTCGTCCGACGCCCCGGACTACGTCTCCCCCGACGAGGTCGCCGACGCCGAGGCCCGCGACCTGCCGCATACGGACGAATGGGGACCGGGATATCCGACCACGACGTTCATCGATCCCGCCACCGGCCTGCTGACGGCCGAAACCGACGGCAACCCGCCGCTGGACGAGCATACGACGATCTACAGCGTCTACGAGGACCGCGCCCGCCGCATGGGCGACGAGCCGCTCTACACCTATAAGGAGAACGGCGAGTGGGTCACCAAGACGGCCAACGAGTTTCTCGCCGAGGTGCGCAAGGTCGCCAAGGGCTTCATCCACTACGGCCTGAAGAAGGGCGACGCGGTCGCGTTCATGTGCCGCACGTCGTACGAATGGGATCTGGCCGACGCGGCGATCATGGCGTGCGGCGGCGTGCTCGCCTCGATCTACGACACCGACTCGGCCGAACAGATCCGCAACATCGTCAACAACTCCGACGCGCGCCTGCTCATCGTGCAGGACACCGCCATGCGGGACAAGGCGGACGGCGCGATCGAGGAATGCCCGTCGCTCGAACACATCATCTGCATCGAGACGGGTGGCCTGGACGAGATCGCCGCGTACGGCGCCTCGGTCAGCGACGAGGAGCTCGACGCGCGCATCGCCTCGCTCAAGAAGACCGATCTGTGCTCGATCATCTACACGTCCGGCTCCACGTCCGCGCCGAAGGGCGTCGAGATGACGCACGAGAACTACTGCACGGACGCGTTCAACCTGCGCGACTACATGCCCGACCTGCTCCAGCACGACAAGTCCGGCTCGATCCTGCTGTTCCTGCCGCAGGCGCACACGTTCGCACGCGCGATCAACTACATCGTCGTCGCGTCCAACATGCGCGTGTACATCGCCACCGGCATCAAGACGCTGCTCGCCGACCTGCAGGTGGCGCGCCCGACCGTGATGATCGTGGTGCCGCGCGTGCTTGAAAAGGTGTACAACGCCGCCTCGCAGAAGGCCGGCCACGGCGCGAAGGGCGTCGTGTTCGCCGCGGCCGTCACCGCCGCGCAGCAGTACATGAAGGAGGTCAGCGAGTTCGGCAAGGCCAAGACGCTCACCGCCATGCGCCGCGCCTCGTTCGACCCGGTCGTCTACCAGTCGCTGCGCGAGGCGCTCGGCGGCCGCGCCAAGTGGATCGTCTCGGGCGGCGCCCCGCTCGACCCGGAGCTCATGAACTTCTTCCGCGGCGCGAACATCCCGGTCTACGAGGGCTACGGCCTGACGGAGACGACCGCGCCGTGCGCGTTCAACCCGCTCGGCGTGCCGTTCCATGAGGGTTCGGTCGGCGTGCCGTTCCCGAGCTTCAAGATCCGCATCGCCGAGGACGGCGAGATCCAGGTCGGCGGTCCGGTCGTCTTCCACCGCTACCACAAGAACGACGAGGCGACCGAAGGCGCGTTCACGCCGGACGGCTGGCATGCGACCGGCGATCTGGGGCGTCTGGACGACGACGGGTTCCTGTACATCACCGGACGCAAGAAGGACCTCATCATCACCGCCGGCGGCAAGAACGTGGCCCCCGGTCCGATCGAGGAGGTCATCCAGCGCTGCGAGATCGTCTCGCAGGCCCTGGTGCTCGGCGACAAGCGTCCGTTCATCTCGGCGCTTATCACGCTGGACGAGGAGACGCTGCGCCCGTGGCTGGAGGCGAAGGGACTCGACCGCGACATGCCGCTCGAACAGGCCGCCACCAACGCCGCGGTCCGCGCCGAGGTGCAGAAGTGGGTCGATCAGGCCAACGAGGGCGTCTCCCGCGCCGAATCCGTGCGCAAGTTCATCATCCTGCCCGAGGAGTTCACGCAGGAGAACGGTCTGATGACCGCCTCCCTCAAGGTGATCCGTCCCAAGGTCATCAAGCGCTACGCCACCCTGCTCAACACGCAGATGTACACGAAGAAGAAGTAGTCGCGACTCGTTGCATCATTGTCCATTGAGCATGGATGGCCGAACGGCGGGAATCCGAGTATGGATTCCCGCCGTTTTTCATATCCTTGCCGATTCGCCGTCGACCGGATGACCATGCTCGTCCGGTCATGTACGCCCGGGCATGCCGTCAGCGGCGCCGAAGGTCGATCGGACCTCCGAGCGTGACGCCGTCGAGTCGGCCTCCCGACGCCGCGGTGGCCTCGCAGTAGACGCGCAGGTCACCGGCGTCTTCGGGCACGAGCAGATAGTCGCCGTGTCCGCCGGCGAAACCGGTGCCGGGCAGTCCGCCGAGCACCACGCGCCCGAGTCGGTATCGGTCCGTGACGGCCGTGAGCTGCAGATGGGATCCACGGAACCGAACGACGGTGTTCATGCCGTCGCAAGCGGCCTTCAGACGATCGGACGCCACGCGAACCCACACTCCCCCGCCGTCGGGCACGTTGATCGGCAGCGTGGAGGTCGTGTACCGGCATTGTCGGTCGGCTTGTTCGAGCTGGTCATAATCCCACGATGCAACGGTCCATCCGTGCACGTTGCGTCCGACGAGCAGCATCGGCCGCCCGGCGTCTTCGCCCCACGTCTTCCACACGACCACCGACAGTACGCTGCCGTTCCGGATCGGCCCCAACCATACCGTAGGCTGCCACGGCGTCGCCGAACCGGCCGAACGGCCGTCGACCAGCACATCGCACCGGCATCGGATGCCGTCGAACCGCATTGCCGCATCAACGGAGCCGACATGCAATGCCGTCGTATAGGTCAGCCGGTTCGGCCATACGGTGGTCGAACGGCTCGCGAACGATGAGCGCGGACCGGGACGCCGGCCGACGGCCGGTCCGAACCGGACGGGGCCGTCATTCGCGTCCGTCCTTCCGTCGGAGATGATCCATCCGTCGCCGCAGTCGATTTCCCGTTGCACCAGCAGCAGCCCGTCCATGCCACGCCCGGCGGACAGGCGGAGCGCGTCGAGCCGGCTGTCGTCGAAGTTGCAGTGGCCCCAGATGCCCGTATGCACCGTGATCTCGTCGCCCGACGCGGGTTCGGGGAAGCGGATCCACGTGGCGGATTGTCCGGTGGCGAGCCGGTCGGTGCGAGCCGTGCCGTACGTGACGTCGACGATATCGGCCGCGTTGCGCAATACCACGCCCAACGCCGTTTCGCCGCCGGTCGCCGCCCGGTACCGGGCCGTGCCCCGATACACGCCGATCGATTCCAATGATCGCGGCTCGTCGGAGCCGTCGCACGCGACGACCCATTCCGGCTGAGCGATGCCGGTCTCGACGTCGGTGAGCGCCACGGTCCCGCACGAACCGGATCCGCGGGATGCGGACTCGTCGCCGCCGGATGATGTGGCCGTGTCGGGGACGGCGCGTTCCGGCTGCGTGACGACGACATCGTATTCCGTGCCGTCGGCGCGGACCAGTCGCACCTCGCCTTCGGTGCCGGTGATGTCTACCCGACCGTTCAGCATGTCGGCGACGACATCGCCGGATGTCCGGCACGATACGGCCGCTTCGGCCCCGTTCGTCGCTCCGATACGGAGCACGGCATGCACGGTGCCGGGGATCATGGTCGGAGCGGACAGCGTTGCCCGGTGTTCGTCCAGACGAACGAGCTCGCCGTCGGTCGCGGCCAGCGTGAGACGTCCGTTCAGCGGCAGGTCGCGCACGGCCATCAGTCCGGCTCCGGCCGGCACCGACAGCGTCATGCCGTCGGCCAGCGTGAGCGTCGCCGACGCATCGGATACGTTCGTGATTGTGACCAGACGGCCACCGCCGCCGAGCGCCAGTTCGCCGACCGCGATCCGTTGACCGTCGGGGTCAAGCAGGCTGCCGTCCGCGTTGCGCACACCGGATTCGCGCTCCCCGCCGGAACGGCCGTCTTCGCCGCCGCCTGCATCGGAGGACGCGTCCATGCCGATCGGATCGTCGTCGACCGGCTCGGCCGTGGCCAATCGTTCGCCCAGCGCGTCGATGATCGCGCACAGGCGGCGGGCGTCGGCGGCGTCCGGCCGCTCGTGCCCGGCGGGGTCGATCACGCCGCCGAAGTCGTAGTCGTGCGTCATGAACGTTTCCAGACGGCCCCAGTTGTTCACCGACGTGCCGTAGTCGAAATCCCAGCCGGACACCTGCAGGAACGGGCCGACGAAGCGCGCGCCCGAGCCGACGAGCCGTCGCAGCGTACGGTGGCGCCGGTTCGTCTCGGTCACGATCAGCGGTGCGCCGTAGCCGCGGCTGGCGTTGCGGTAGTAGCGCGTCTGCAGTTCCCAGCCGACGCCGTCGTCGTCCTGGTAGATGTTGACGGCCGGCGCCGCGCCGCTTGGCCCCGCGCCGGCGCGCTCGTAGTCGCCCTGGCCGGCGCAGGCGACGATCGGCACGCCGATGCCGGCCTTGCGCATCATGCCGACCAGCGCGCCGATATAGCCCTGCGGGTCGCGGCAGGAGAAGAAGTCGAGTTCGTTGTCGGCCTGCACCATGATGACCGGGCCGCCCTGCCCGTATTGCCGGCGCGCGATGATCGGCAGGATCCGGTCGTACCAGCCGCGCACCGCATCGAGGAAGCCGGGATCGTTCTGGCGGACGTCGACGCTCGGGTCCGTCGCCACCCATGCGGGAATCGCGCCGCCGTCCCATTCGGAGCAGATGTACGGGCCCGGCCGCACCATCGCGTACAGTCCGGTCTCATGGGCGAGACGCAGGAACGCGTCGATGTCGCGCTGGCCGGTGAAGTCCCACGTGCCGGGCGCGGTCTCGTGGTAGTTCCACGGGACGTACACGTCGATCGCGTGATAGCCGAGCCGTTTGACGGCCTGCAATCGGTGCCGCCATTGCGAGCGCGGCACGCGGAACGGGAACAGCGACGCGCACATGAGCACGCGGGGCACGCCGTCGATCAGCAGGCGGTCGTCATCGAAACGAACGTTCCCGTTCTTGTCCGCGGCGAACGCGGAGTCTGCGGAGCTTCCACCAGTCATGATGTTCACGTTACCATCACCGTCCCCCGCCATCGGCCCTCTCATGGGGACGGAATCATCAGAATCCCAGTTTCTCCAGCTGCTTGGGGTTGGACTGCCAGCCCTTGGCGACCTTGACGTGCAGGTCGAGCTTCGCCTTGCATCCGACGATGCGGTTGACGGGCGTGCGCAGCTTCTTCTTGACGTAGGTCAGGTTCGACGCGCCCTTGCCGATGATGATCGGCTTCTGCGAGTCGCGTTCCACGTAGATGGACACGTTGACCTGAGCCTTGCCGTCGTAGCCCTCGCCCGTCTCGTTGTCCTGCGGATAGTCGATGGAGTCGACCACCACGGCCAAAGAGTGCGGCAGCTCGTCGTCCAGCGTCTCCAGGAACGCGCCGCGGATCAGCTCGGCGATGGTCTCCTCGGGCCTTTCCTCGCTGATCTGGTCGTCCGGGTACATCTGCGGCCCTTCGGGCGTGTGGTCGATGAGCACGTGCCTCACCTCGTCGAGATTGTCGTGCTCGAGGGCGCTGACGGGCACGATGTCCGAGAAGTCGGCGAACTCGTTGATCTCGATGAGCTTGGCGATGAGCCGCTCGCGGTCGAGCTCGTCGATCTTGGTGACGATCGCGATCATCGGCACCTTCCACTTGAACGTGCCGTCGTCGCGCTTGGTCGCGAAGTCGGCACGGAGCCTGCTCAGGATGCGACGGTCGCCCGGACCGATCTCCTGGTCGGCGGGCAGCAGGAAGGCGACCACGTCCACGTCGGACAGGGACTCCTCGACGATGTCGTTGAGCCGCTGGCCGAGCAGCGTGCGAGGACGGTGGATGCCCGGCGTGTCGACGAGCACGAGCTGCGCGTTGTCGGTGGTCAGGATGCCGCGGATCGCCTTGCGCGTGGTCTCCGGGCGGGATGACGCGATGGCGATCTGCTTGCCGATCAACGCGTTGATCAGCGTGGACTTGCCCACGTTCGGGCGGCCCACCACCGCCACGAATCCGGAGCGGTACGGCCGTTCGCCCTGCACCGGTCCGTCCTGCTGCTGTTCATGTTCGCTCATGCTACTCCTTGTCGCTCTCGTCGCGGCCCGTACGGCCCTTGCCGTCGGCTTTGCCGCCGTCCTCATCGTCTTCGGTCGAATCGCCATCTTCCCCGACGCCCTCGACGTGCGCGGGTTCGACGACGATGGTCGACACCTTCTTGCGCCGGCCGGCCGAGTCGACCGCGGTCAGCCGCAGGCCGCGCGTCACGGCGGACGCGCCGACGATCGGCACACGGCCGATCAGTTTGGTGAGCAGGCCGTAGACCGTGTCCACGTCGTCCTCGTCGATGTCGATCTCGAAGATCTCCTCGAGATCGGCGATCGGCGTGCGCGCCGGCATGCTCCACTTGTTCTCGCCGATCTTCTCCGGTTCGGCGTGCTGCGTGCGGTCGTGCTCGTCCTCGAGTTCGCCGACGATCTGCTCGATCGCGTCCTCGATGGTCACCAGGCCCGCGATGCCGCCGTATTCGTCGACGACGATGGCGACGTGCTGGCGCGTGCGCTGCATTTCGTGGAACAGGTCGTCGACGGGCTTCGACTCGGGCACGAGCATGGGCTGGCGGATGATCGAGCCGACCTCACGGCCGAGGGCCGCCTGGTTGAACGCGGTGGCGCGCACGGCGTCCTTGAGGTAGGCCACGCCGATCAGGTCGTCCACGTCCTCGCCGATCACCGGCACGCGGGAGAAGCCTGAACGCGAGCACAGCTTGAGCATGCTTTCGAGCGTCTCGGTCTTCTCGATGCAGATCATGTCGGTGCGGGGCACCATGATCTCGCGCGTGAGCGTTTCGGACAGCGTGAGCACGTTGCGCAGCATCTCCGAGACCTCGGGGTCGAAGTCGTTCGCCTCGACGAGCCGGTCGATCGTGGCGCGGCCCTGCTCGAGCTGGATCTTCTCCAGCTCCTCGTCGTCGGACAGGTCGGAGTCGTCGCGGCCGCGCTTCTTCGGGTCCCGCTGCCCGCCGATGCGGGCGAACGGGGTGAGCGCCACGGCGACGGAGACCAGCGAGGCGCGGCCGAGCATGATGTCGACCGGCTTGAGCGCTCCGGCCGAACGCGGGCGGACGAGGATCGAGACCACGGCGACGACGACCGCGAACACGAATCCCACGAGCACCTCGAGCCACATCGGCGCGTTGAACAGCGCCGCGATGCAGGCGACGAGCACGCCGTCAAGCACGTTGCATGCGATGCGGAAGAACGCGCAGGATCCGGCCGTGGCGTACCGGTCGGCGATCAGATGCTGCACCTTGTGGATGCGGCCGATCTTCTTCATGCGTAGGAACTGGGAGGTTTCCGAGTCGGTCTGCACCTCGAGGATGAGGTTGTTGAGGCTGGCCCGCGTCACGCGGGAGACGGCGCCTTCCGCGGCGGCCAGGGTCAGCGACAGCCACACGAGCAGGGCCGCGACGAGAACGAGGATGATGGTCAGCGCTATGGCCGACGTGTCCGATGGCATGGAGTTCCTTTGCTGATGTTGGTGTGTGTAATGGTGTGTATGCGGGTTATGGACGTCGGGCCGTGGAACGGCCCGCGCGGACCGTCAGTGGCCCAGCTGGCGGTTCGTGCCGTGCTCCGCCTCGTAGGCGGCGAGCGCGTCGGTCGCGCCCGCGGGCAGGCCGACCTGTTCGCCGACGGAGTGGCGTACGGCGATGAAGGTGAGCAGCAGCTGCCGCTGCAGGCCGAACATCTGCCGTTCCTGTTCGGGGCCGACGTGGTCGTAGCCGAGCAGATGCAGGATGCCGTGGATGGTCAGCAGCAGCATCTCCTCGAGGGTGCCGTGGCCTGCGGCGGCGGCCTGCTGGGCGGCCACCCACGGGCAGATCACGATGTCGCCGAGCACGCCTTCCATGACGGTCTTGCCGTCGCCGGGGCGCAGCTCGTCCATCGGGAAGCTCATCACGTCGGTGGGCCCTTCGAGGTTCATCCAGCGTTCGTGCAGTTCGGCGATCGGTTCGGGGTCGACGAACAGGATGGTCAGGTCGGACTGCGTGCTCACGCGCATCTGGTCCATGACCCACACGCCGAGGTCGGAGAACACCTTCGGATCGATGGTCCACTGGGTTTCGTTGGTCACGTCGACGCTCATCGCGCATTCTCCTTCCGTTCCGCAGTCGTTGCCGTCGTTGTCGCCGTCGCTCCGGCACGTTCCTCCCGTTCGCGTTCGGAGCGTTCCGCGCGCCCCGCCCGTTCGTAGGCGGCGGCTGCGGCGTAGGCGCCGTACTGCTTCATCTCGCCGTGCTCGCGACGCGCCTTGGTGCTGTGGTCGCCGGCGATGGCCGAATGCCGCTCGTAGGCGGCGACGATCTGTCCGACGAGCTTGTGCCGCACGACGTCGCCGGCCTCGAGGTGGGCGAACGCGATGTCGTCGATGCCGCCGAGGATGTGCTCGATGGTCGCGAGTCCCGACCGCGGCACGGTCAGGTCGACCTGCGTGATGTCGCCGGTGATGACCATCGTCGTGTTGAATCCGAGACGGGTGAGGAACATCTTCATCTGCTGCTCGGTGGTGTTCTGCGCCTCGTCGAGGATCACGAACGCGTCGTTGAGCGTGCGGCCGCGCATGTAGGCGAGCGGCGCGACCTCGATCGTGCCGTCGTCCATGTAGCGGCGAAGCTGGTCGGCGCCGAGCATGTCGGACAGCGCGTCGTAGAGCGGCCGCAGATACGGGTCGACCTTCTCGTTGAGCGTGCCGGGCAGGAAGCCGAGGTTCTCCCCCGCCTCCACGGCCGGTCGCGTCAGGACGATGCGGCGGATGCGCTTCTCCTGGAACGCCTGCACTGCCTTGGCGACGGCCAGATACGTCTTGCCGGTGCCTGCCGGGCCGATGGCGAACGTGATGGTGTGCGATTCGATGGCGTTGACGAGGGCGATCTGTCCGGCGGTTTTGGGGCGGACCGGCTGGCCCAACGCGAAGGTGATGACGCCGGGTACATGCGGCCTGCGACGTTCCTGCGACGCATCCCGGGCTTCGTCGGCGCGTCTCGTCGTCGTTTCGGCCGTGCGGGTCCCGCCTTGGTACTGCTGCCGGCCGTGTTCGAGAAAGTCCTGCCGTACGCGATTGGGCAATACCTGCTGGTCGAGCAGGCGGCGGACGGTGTCGGCGTCCATCGGCGCGCTGTATGCGGCGCGGATGATGGTACGGAGAACGTCCTCGGCCTGCGCCGCCTGCGGTTCGGACTGTTTGGACCGCGACATGATGGCGATGCGGTCGCCGCGTACGATGATGGTCAGATCCGGGAACGCCCGTTCGACCTGCCGCAGGACCTCGTCGACGGGTCCCAGCACGGCTACCGGGTCAAGTTCGGATGGAATGGTGATGGTTCGCGTTGTGGTCGCCAAACAAACCTCTTGTGTGCTCGTTGGTTGTTTCGTATGTATCTGTCTTGTCGGACCGGAGGCCGGCGCGGCGGGAGGAATGATCCCCTCCCGCCGCATCGGGGCCGTTACTCGTCCAGCTTCTCGCCGGTCAGCACGTGGGCGTGGACGTGGAAGACGGTCTGCCCCGCGTCGAGTCCCGTGTTGAAGACCAGCCGGTACGCGCCGTGGAATTCCTTGTCGGCGATGGACTGAGCCACTTCGGCGATGTGCGCCAGTTCGGCCGGATCGGCCTTGGCCAGTTCGGCGACGTTCGCATAGTGCCTGCGCGGCACGATCAGCACATGCACCTTGGCCTTGGGATTGATGTCCTTGAAGGCGTAGGCGGTTTCGTCCTCGTACACCTTCGTGCTGGGGATCTCCCCGGCGATGATCTTGCAGAACAGGCAGTCCTGTGACTCGCTCATGTCGCTCCTTCGTAGCGTCCTTGGGTTTGCGCTGTGCGCTGGCTCCATGCTATTGCGCGGGCATGTCATTTGCCCGCCCCGCCCATCGGGAGGCTAGAACCGGCCCAGCGCCCGCGCCAGCAGGGAGAGGGCCACCGGTCCGGCCGTGGCGGCGCGCAGGATGTTCGTCCCGAGCACGCACACCTGCGCTCCGGCATCCTTGAACATGTCGATCTCCGCATCGCTGATGCCGCCCTCGGGACCGACCATCACGCTGATGGTGCGCGGACGCCCGTCCTCGACGCAGCGGTCCGCCAGCTCGCGCACGCGACGCTCGATGCCGTCCCACGTGTCGGTCGCGTCCTGATGCAGCACGATCATCAGATCGCCGTGCACGCATGCACGGCGGCAGTCGGCGACGATCTGCCGGCTCGTCGCGCATTCGGCCAGCTCCGGGATCCATGCGCGGCGCGACTGTTCGGTCGCCGCGGCCAGCGTCTGCGACCATTTCCTGTCGGTGCGTCCCGCCTTCCATTTGGCGATGGAACGGTCCGCCTGCCACGGGACCACCCGGTCGACGCCGATCTGCGTGGCCATGTCGATGGCCTGCTCGTCGTGGCCGGTCTTGGCCAGCGCCTGCACGAGCGCGAGACGCGTGACCGGCCGCGGCTCCCTGCCGACCTCCAGCACCTCGGCCATCGCGTTGGCCGCGTCGCACAATACGGCGCGGATGCGCAGGCCCCGGCCGTCGGACAGGTCGAGCTCGTCGCCGTCCGACAGTCGCATGGCCTGAAGGGCATGCCGTCTGACCGAAGCCGGCAGGGTGATCTTCCAGCCGGTGTTGAGTTCGTCGCTGTTCACCGGCACGTCGTCCTGGGACGGATTGAGCAGGAAAAGAGGATTCGTCATGGCTCACCAGCGTACACAAAACCAGCGCCATACTTTGCGACACGCCGTGGAGCCCCTATGATTTGACGCATTGTCGATCACTGGTAAAGTATCTACACGTTGCTTCAAACAACACCCTGTCCGGGTGGCGGAATGGTAGACGCGCTAGCTTGAGGTGCTAGTGCCTATTTTATACAGGCGTGTGGGTTCAAGTCCCATCTCGGACACCGGCAAACCCCGTGGAAACACGGGGTTTTCTTGTATCCGCACACGACACCAGGCCGGTGCCCGCACTATGCCCGATGATCAGAAAGGTCATGCCATGCGCTTCATCCCCATCGACTCCATCGACGACGAACGCGTGGCGGCCTACACGAACCTCACCGAGATGCAGCTGCGCAACCGCCTCGAGCCGGCCAAGGGCCTGTTCATCGCCGAATCCCCCAAGGTCATCGACCGTGCGCTGGCCGCCGGACGGGAACCGATCTCGCTGCTCGTCGAACAGCCGTGGATCGACGGCATGGCCGACACCTTCGCCTACGTGGACGAACACTGGGGAGACGACGTGCCCGTCTACGTCGCCTCCCCCGAACAGCTCAAGCAGCTGACCGGATACCGTCTGCACCGCGGCGCGCTTGCGGCGATGCGCCGATGGCCGCTGCCGAGCGTGGAGGACGTGTGCCGCGACGCCCGCCGCATCGCGGTCATGGAGAACATCGTCGACCACACGAACGTGGGCGCGCTCATGAGATCGGCCGCCGCGCTCGACGTGGACGCGGTGCTGGTCACCCCCTCCTGCGGGGATCCGTTGTACCGCCGCGCCGCCCGGGTGTCGATGGGCACCGTGTTCCAGATCCCGTGGACGCGCATCGGCGGGGAATCGAAGCACGCCTGGCCGTTCGACGGGCTCAGGCAGCTGCACGATCTCGGCTTCACCACGGTGGCGATGGCGCTGACCGACGATTCGATCAGCCTCGACGAACTCGTCCGCCGTCTGGACAACGATGCGTCCGAGCCCGACCATATCGGGCGTCTTGCGCTGATCTTCGGCACCGAGGGCGACGGACTGAGCCGGCACACCATCGCCAACGCGGATCTGACGGTGAAGATCCCCATGAGCCACGGCGTCGACTCGCTCAATGTGGCCGCCTCCAGCGCCGTCGCCTTCTATTCGACCAGAATTCGCTGAAAAGTCATCGAAACTTGCCGACATGCCCGCGCGGCTGCCTTGCGTGTCGCCGAATTTGTGCAAGTATTAGGTGTGTCAGGCCATGCGAAGAAGCGTGGGACGCACAGAAGTTCGGTGTCGCAAGACGCTTAAGACCCAAGAGAGGAGCATCAGATGGCGAAAAACAAGCAAAAGATTCTTTCCATCGTCCTAGCCGGCGGTGAGGGAACTCGCCTGATGCCGTTGACCCGTGACCGGGCGAAGCCCGCCGTGCCCTTTGGCGGCGTGTTCCGTCTGATCGATTTCCCGCTGAGCAACCTGGTGAACTCCGACTACCGGCACATCATCGTGCTCACCCAGTACAAGTCCCACTCGCTTGACCGCCACATCTCGCAGATGTGGCGCTTCTCCTCCCTGCTGGGCAACTACGTCTCCCCCGTCCCGGCGCAGCAGCGCCTCGGCAAGCACTGGTATCTCGGCTCCGCCGACGCGATCTACCAGACCATCAACATCATCGAGGACGTCCAGCCCGACATCGTCGTGATCGTCGGCGCGGACCACGTCTACCGCATGGACTTCGGCCAGATGGTCGAACAGCACATCGAATCCGGCGCCGAGTTCACGGTCGCCGGCATCCGTCAGCCGCTCGCGCAGTCGAACCAGTTCGGCGTGATCAGCGTGGATCCGGACCATCCGAACCAGATCCGCGAATTCCAGGAGAAGCCGGCCACAACCGAGGGCCTGCCTGACGATCCGGGTTCGTTCCTCGCCTCGATGGGCAACTACGTGGCCAACACCGACGCGCTGTTCGACGCGCTCGCCAAGGACGAGAAGGCCGAGGACACCAAGCACGACATGGGCGGCGACATCGCCCCGTACTTCGCGGCCCGCGGCGAGGCCGGCGTGTACGACTTCAACACGAACGTCATTCCGGGGTCCACGGAGACCGATCACGCCTACTGGCGCGACGTGGGCACCATCAAGCAGTTCTACGACGCGCATATGGACCTGATCGCCTACGTGCCCGAGTTCAACCTGTACAACCAGGCATGGCCGATCTACACGAACTCCGGCACGCTGCCGCCGGCCAAGTTCGTGCATGCCGGACGCGACCGCCTGGGACACGCGACCGACTCGATCGTCTCCCCCGGCGTGATCGTCTCCGGCGGCGAGGTGCACCATTCCGTGCTCTCGCCGAACGTGCGCATCCACTCGTGGGCGCAGGTCGTCGACTCCGTGCTGTTCGACAACGTGGTCATCAACCGTCGTGCGCGCGTGTACAAGGCGATCCTCGACAAGAACGTCGTGCTCACCGAGAACTCGACCGTCGGCATCGACACCGAGCATGATCTGGCGCGCGGCTTCACGGTGACGCCGGAAGGCATCACCGTCGTGCCGAAGGGCACCATCGTCGACGACTGATCGGCTCGCATAACGGATATGACGAAGCCCCGGCCATTATGGTCGGGGCTTCGATTGTTGAGGGAACGCCGTCCGATCGCATCCCGCGTCCACGATCCGTGCGCGATCGTGGACAAGCGATCAGTACTGCGGCATGTTGTCGAAATTGAAGCCGAGCGCGGCGAGCTGTTCGCGACCCTCCGGCGTGATCTTGTCCATCGTCCAGCGCGGCTGCCACGTCCAGTCGATGCGGAACTCCTCGACCAAGCCGGCCAGCGTGCTCGCGCATTCGTCCTCGATCAGGTCGGTGAGCGGGCATGCCGGCGTGGTGAGCGTCATCGTGATGATCGCCCGTCCCAGCTCGTCGATCTCGATGCCGTAGACGAGGCCAAGATCGATCACGTCGATGCCGAGCTCCGGATCGATGACCTGATGCAGCGCCTCCTTGACGTCGGCCGCGGTGGCGCGCCCGATCTCGTCGACGGCCTTGAGCGGGATGTCGTCCTCGCTGCTGTGTTCGTCGCCGTGGCCGCATTCGCTCTTGGGATGACGGCCGCACGCGCACATCTCAACGTCGCCGTCCGCATCGGCGGACGGGACCGGCGCGGGACGCCCGTTCGGGAAGCCCGCGGCCAGATTCGGGTTGGCCATCACGCGACGAGCGGCCTCCTCGTCGCCCAGCACCTTGTTCACCGCATCGAACACCGACGGTTCGGGTTCGGGCACCAGATTGTCGCTCATATCACTCCAGACGTTATACGGAACATTCGTATTCAATATACTCCGGCTCCCCTCGCCTGAGGGAAGCCGAAGCCGTTATTTCGCGGCCAGCGCCTTGGCCACCGAGTCGCGCATGCCCTCCCAGCCGAGCAGCGCGCATTTGATGCGCATCGGGTACTTGGAGACGCCCTGGAACACGACCGCGTCCTCGAGCCGCTCCTCCTTGGCCTCGTCGTCCAGCCCCGCGCCGCGCGATTCCATCAGCTGATGGAAGTCGCGGAACAGTTCCATCGCCTCGTCCACGGTCTTGCCGGCGCACAGGTCGACCATCACCGACAGGCTCGCCTGCGAGATCGAGCAGCCGTGGCCGTCCCAGACCAGACGCTCGATGCGGTGCGGTTCGGCGTCGGAGACCTCGACGTGCACGGTCGCCTCGTCGCCGCAGGTCGGGTTGAACTGGTGGGATTCACCCGGCGTGCAGTATTCGTGGCTGGCGCGGATCGTGGAGTCTCCCGCCGACGCGCTGTCCTCCGACGCGAGGTCGGGCGCGAAGGATTCCTTGCCATGCGGATCGCGTGCGGCCTCGAGGATGACCTCCTGATACATCTGTTCGAGATCATCGCCGCTCATGCCAAAATCGTTCATGCATCACACCTTAAAGAACGGACGGACTTGCGACACGGCCTCGACCAGTGCCGCCGCGTCGTCGACGCTGTTGTACACGCCGCTCGACGCTCGGTTGGACGCGTACAGGCCGAAGTGACGGTGCACCGGCTGCGCGCAATGGTGGCCGACGCGGATGGCGATGCCCTGCGCGTCGATGAACTGGCCGACGTCGTGCGGATGCACGCCGGCCACGTCGAACGCAACGGTGCCGATGCGGTCTACGTTCTCGCGCGGCCCCAGAATGCGCACGCCGTCGATGTCGCCGAGCTTGAGCAGTTCGGCGGCGATCGTCCTCTCATGCGCCTCGACATTCTCCATGCCGATGTTCATCATCCATTCGGCGGCCACGCCCGCGGCCACGACCTGCGCGACCGGCTGCGTGCCGGCCTCGAAGCGCGCCGGAGGCTCCATGTACTGCGCAGGCTGGTCCATCCATGCGAGCTCCACCATCGAGCCGCCGAAGTTCGCCGGCGGCAGCGCCTCGAGCAGCTCGCGCCTGCCGTACAAGAAGCCGACGCCGGTCGGACCGTACATCTTGTGCGCGCTCCATGCGGCGAAGTCGACGTCCAGCGCGTGGAAGTCGACCTTGAGATGCGGCACCGACTGGCATGCGTCGAGGATGAACACGGCGCCGACCTGGTGGGCGCGGCGCACGATCGGCGCGATGTCGGTGATCGCGCCGGTGGTGTTGCCCACGTGCGTGACCGCCACGACCTTGGTGCGCTCGGTGATGACCTCGTCGGCCGTGTCGGAGCGGATGCGGCCGTCCTCGGTCAGATCGAACCACTTGAGCGTGGCGCCGGTGCGATAGGCCAGCTCCTGGAACGGCAGCAGCACCGAATGATGCTCCGCCTTCGAGACCACGATCTCGTCGCCGGGCTTGAGGGCGAACCGCCTGGCCGCCTCTCCCCCACGGCCCAGGCTCGCGTTGCCGAACGCGGTGGCCAGCAGGTTCAGGCCCGCCGTCGCGCCGCCGGTGACGACGATCTCCTCCCGTCCCTCTTCGGCGTTCGCGCCGACCAGACGCGCGACCTTGGCACGGGCCTCCTCGAACGCCACGGTCGAACGCGCCGCCAGCTCATGCGCGCCGCGGTGCACGCCCGCGTTGATCGTACGGTAGAACTCGGCCTCCGCGTCGATCACGCACTGCGGCTTCTGCGACGTCGCGGCCGAGTCAAGGTACACGAGCGGATGCCCGTGCACCTCCTGGTCCAGAATCGGGAATTGCGCCCGAATCGCTGCAAAATCCACCAATATGTTCCCCTTAGTCAGTCCAATAAATGCGATGTTCCGCATACGCGAGCGTGCGGCCGGGATGTTCCGTTCACGACCGTATGGCTTGGCCGAGCGGCCCGGAGCGTGTCGGGAATGGAACATCCCGGCCGCACGCGGTCACCGAACGTGACTACTTATGCCAGCGCGGATTCGGAGTCGGCGCCTTCGGGCAGGTAGGCGTCGTAGCCGTGCTCCTCGAGTTCGTCGGCCAGCTCCGGGCCGCCGGTCTTGACGAAGTGGCCGTCGGCGAAGACGTGCACGATGTCCGGCTTGATGTACTTCAGGATGCGCGTGTAGTGCGTGACCATGAGGATGCCGAAGTCGTTGGCCTCCTTGGCGCGGTTCACGCCTTCGGACACGATGCGCAGCGCGTCGACGTCGAGGCCGGAGTCGGTCTCGTCGAGGATCGCGAACTTGGGCTTCAAGAGTTCGAGCTGGAGCACTTCGGCGCGCTTCTTCTCACCGCCGGAGAAGCCCTCGTTGACCGAGCGCGTGGCGAACTTCGGGTCCATGCGCAGGCGCTTCATCGCCTCGGACAGTTCCTTGGTCCACGTGCGGATGGCCGGGGCCTTGCCGTCGATCTCGGTCTTGGCGGTGCGCAGGAAGTTGGTCATCGACACGCCCGGCACCTCGACCGGGTACTGCATGGCGAGGAACAGGCCCTCCTTGGCGCGCTCGTCCGGGGTCTGCTTCAGGATGTCGACGCCGTCGAGCAGCACTTCGCCCGAATCGACCTCGTACTTGGGGTGGCCGGCCAGCGTGTAGGCGAGCGTGGACTTGCCGGAGCCGTTGGGGCCCATGATGGCGTGCGTCTCACCGGAGTTGACGGTCAGGTTCACGCCCTTGAGGATCTGCTTGCGGCCTTCCTTGGTTTCGACGGAGGCGTACAGGTCCTTGATTTCCAGAGTGGACATTGGATTCTCCTGTTACTGACGGATGAAAAGTCTGGTATGGGTTACTTGTCTTCGAGCACGGCCTGCATGGCCGCATCCTCGCCGCGCGCGAGGCGGCGGTCGATCACGTCCATGAGGTGCTGGGCGACGGACGGCACGCCGATCTCCTCGACGAGTTCGCCGAAGAAGCCGCGTACGACGAGCTTGCGCGCCTCGGTTTCGGGGATGCCGCGCGACTGCAGGTAGAACAGCTCCTCGTCGTCGAAGCGGCCGACGGAGCTGGCGTGGCCTGCGCCGATGATGTTGCCGTTCTCGATCTCGAGGTTCGGCTCGGAGTCGGCGATCGCGCCGGGGGTGAGCACGAGGTTGCGGTTGAGCTCGTAGGAGTCGGTGCCGGGCGCGGTGGGCGCGATCAGGGCGTTGCCGACCCACGTGGAGTGTGCGTCCTTGCCGTCGAGCGCGCCCTTGTAGACCACGCGCGACTTGCATTCGGGATGGTTGTGGACGACCATCGTGCGGTGTTCGATGTGTTCGCCCGGGTCGACGAAGTAGATGCCGAGCATGTTGAGGTCGCCCTGCGGGCCGCCGAAGTCCTGGTCCATGCGGATGCGCACGACGCTGCCGCCGAGCGTGACGACGGAGTGGCGCAGCGAGGCGTTCTCGCCCACGTGGATGCGGTGGTTGCCGACGTGCTTGGAGCCCTTGTCCCATTCCTGGATGAACGTGGCGGAGACGTGGGAGTCCTTGCCGGTGGTGATTTCGACGCCTTCGGCGAGGCGCGCGGTGCCGTTGTGCTCGACGACGACGTCGCCGTGCGTGCCGTCGGCCGCGACGATCGTCAGGTGCAGCGCGTCGAGGTCCTCGCCGCCGCCGATGACGCGGATGAGCACGGGCTGGCGCAGTTCGCCCTTGAGTTCGATGATGGTGGCGGTGTGGCCGGAGTTCCACTCGACCACGGACGCGCGGTCGTTCGGTTTGGACACGGTTCCGGAGCCGCCTTCGCCGAGCCTGGTCTGGCTGACGGTCACATGCTTGGGGTCGACCGGCGTGCCGTCCACGTTGGAGATGACCAGCGTGGTCTCGCCGCTCGGCTTGAACACGTCGAAGAATTCGGCGATGCGGTCGAGGGGCGTGTAGCGCCAGTCCTCCTGCTTGTTCGTCGGCGTGGGGAAGTCGGCCACGTCGAACGAGCGCGGCTCCTTGTCGGCGCTCGACGGCATGGCGGCCGGGATCGCGTACGGGTCGTTCGGATCCGCGACGGGAATGTTGAGTTCAGCAGTATTCGATGCCATGGGAATCAGCCCACCGATCCTTCCATCTGCAGTTCGACCAAGCGGTTCAGTTCAAGCGCGTACTCCATCGGCAGCTCGCGGCTGATCGGCTCGACGAAGCCGCGCACGATCATGCCCATGGCCTCCTTCTCCTCGAGGCCGCGGCTCATCAGATAGAACAGCTGGTCCTCGGAGACCTTGGAGACGGTCGCCTCGTGGGCCATCGTCACGTCGTCCTCGCGCACGTCGACATGCGGGTACGTGTCGGAGCGGCTGAAGTCGTCGACGAGCAGCGCGTCGCACACGGTCGAGTTCGACGAGCCGTACGCGCCGTCGACGATCTTGACGAGGCCGCGGTAGGCGGACCGGCCGCCGCCGCGCGAGATCGACTTGGCGACGATCGTGGACTTGGTGTGCGGGGCGAGGTGGATCATCTTCGCGCCGGTGTCCTGGTACTGGCCCTTGCCGGCGAAGCCGAGCGACATCGTGGACGCCGTGGCGTACGGCTCGGCGAGGATGCAGGCCGGGTATTTCATGGTCGCCTTGGAGCCGATGTTGCCGTCGACCCATTCCATCGTGCCGCCTTCGCGCACGTAGG
Source organism: Bifidobacterium amazonense (assembly GCF_018555435.2). Taxonomy (GTDB): domain Bacteria; phylum Actinomycetota; class Actinomycetes; order Actinomycetales; family Bifidobacteriaceae; genus Bifidobacterium; species Bifidobacterium amazonense. Next base: position 58,313 of record NZ_JAFEJT020000007.1, on the reverse strand, counting down.
CGCGCTGCGTGACGAGGTTGTACACGTTGTTCGACCAGTTCTGCACGGTGGTGTAGCGCACGCGGGCGTGCTTCTCGACGATGATCTCGACGATGGCCGCGTGCAGCGAGTCCTCGGACCAGATCGGCGCGGTGCAGCCTTCGACGTAGTGCACGTAGGAGCCTTCGTCGGCGATGATGAGCGTGCGTTCGAACTGGCCCATGGCCGGCGTGTTGATGCGGAAGTACGCCTGCAGCGGGATGTCGACGTGCACGCCCTTCGGCACGTAGACGAACGAGCCGCCGGACCATGCGGCGGTGTTCAGCGCTCCGAACTTGTTGTCCTCCGGGGAGACGACGGTGCCGAAGTACTTGCGCACGAGGTCGGGGTATTCGCGCACGGCGGTGTCGGTATCGACGAAGATCACGCCCTGCTTCTTCAGGTCCTCCTGGATGGAGTTGTAGATGACCTCGGACTCGTACTGGGCGGCCACGCCGGAGACGAGGCGCTTCTTTTCGGCCTCCGGGATGCCGAGGCGGTCGTAGGTGGAGCGGATGTCGTCCGGCAGCTCCTCCCACGTCTTGGCCTGCTTGTCGATCGGCTTGACGTAGTACTTGAAATCATCGGCGTTGAATCCGCTCAGGTCGACGCCCCAGTCGGGCATCGGCTTGTCGAGGAACGCCTTGAATCCGCGCAGACGCATGTCGAGCATCCACTGCGGCTCTCCCTTGTCGGCGCTGATGGCGCGCACGACGTTCTCGTCGATGCCGCGCTTGGCGGCCTCGCCGGCGGCGTCGGAATCATGCCAGCCGTAGCTGTAGTCGCCGAACTGCTGGATGATCTCGTCATCCTGTTTGATCTTCTCCTCGTTGACGCGGGCGCGATCGGCCACATACTGGCTCATCTCCACGTCAGCCGCGGCGTTTGGCGCTTGGTTTTCGCTCACCGTACGCTTCCCTCCAATCGACTTCACAAAGTACCTAGGTAAATCTAACAGAACCCGTCGCGAAACACTAGCCGGCGGGCTGTATATTGGCCGGCATCGGACGTGATGTTGCCGACAGGCCTCCGGACGCACGTCGTCACGGCCGATATGCGACGAACGGGGCGTCGGCCATTGCGGCCGTTCCGCCCCGTTCGTCGTGGATCCCGTACCCGCCGCCGCGCCTATCCGCGCGCAACGGGTCCGGCGTCACACCTGCACGTGCACGCTTGTGCCGTACACGGCCCAGTTGTAGAACCATTCGGCCTGATCCCAGCCGATGCCGACGCAGCCATGCGAGGTGTTGCCGAGCGCGGCGACCTGTGCGTCGTTCATCGCGGTCTTCGTGGCGATGCGGTGGATCGCGCAGCCGGTGTGCGAGAAGTAGTTGACGTATCCCACGCCCTTGACGTCCCAGCTTTCAGTGGAACCGTCGGACAGGGTGAGGTTGCCGCTCATGTCCTGCGATTCGTACTTGAGCCAGATGGTGAAGTCGCCGGTCGGCGTGCACAGGTCCTGTCCGGTGCATTCGCCGGTCTTGCGGTCGTTGCCCTGGCCGGCGGACATGCTCATCGTGCGGATCAGCTTGCCGTTTTCGTAGGCATACACCTTGTTGTCGGACAGATCGACGACGACGTGGCGCTTGGTCGTCTTGGTCTTCATCGCGTCGATGCTGCCCTGCACGTCGAGCGAGCCGCCGCCGTTGGCGAGCAGCGTCGCCCCGTCCGTGCCGATGTTCGCGTCCGCGCCGTCGGTGATGGAGATGCCGTCATGGCCTTCCTTGAGCACCTTGATTTCCTCGTCGTTGTTGTTGACGATGACTTCGCGATCCTCGCGCTTGGTGTTGAAGGTCGGCTTGATGCTGTTCTCGTAGTACTGCTGGAGCTTGTCCGCGCTGAACACGACGTATCCGTCGCGGGTTTCTCCGGTGGCGAGCTTGGCGTTCTCGTTCGCGTTGACGGTGGACGCCGCGGCCAGCGCGTTGGCGTCGAGGGTCGCGATGGTGTGGTCGCCGATCTTGAGCGTCACGGGGTTCTTGACGAGCTTGTCGAGCGTGGCCTTGGCCTGTTCGGCGATCTTGTCGGTGACGGCCGGATCGGTGGATTTGAGCTCCACGTTCATGGTCTTCGACTCGTTCGCGCCGAGCGTTTCGACGAGCGCGACCGCGGCCTTGGCGACCGGCTCGGGATCGGCGCCCTGTCCCTGCTGTCCGGCGACGGTTTCGAAGCCGTTCTTGTCGGCGTTGAGCGTCACCTGCGCGTCGACCGGCTTGACCTCGCTGATGGACAGTCGGCTGTTGAGTTCGGAGGAGTCCGCCGCGGCCGGATTGGCCGGTTCGGTGCTCACGTCCTTGGTGATCCAGAACGCGTAGCGCTGCCACCATGCGTCATCGCGCTTGGCGCTCAGCACCTCGTTGGCGATGGCCTGCGAGTCGACGCTCAGACCGAGATCCTTGAGCGTGATCTTGGCGGTGTTGCCGTTGTATGAGACGGTCACGCTGGACTTGGCCACCGCGGCGTCGATGTCGTCGGCGATCTGGGACTGCGACTTGCCGACGACGGAATTGCCCCACAACGTCACGCCGGGCAGGGCGTGCGACTGGAAGAACCAGTAGGCGCCGCCCGCGACCGCCGCCAGCATCGCGATGATGGCGGCGAGCACCCACGGCCAGACCAGACGGCGCCTGGGCGCGCGTTCGATGCTTCTGATCTCGTCCGCCGACATCGGAGCGGCGAACGAGTCCAGGCTGATGGGACGCAGCACCGCGGTCGACTCGCCGTCCGCGGCGAACGCCATCGATCCGGCGCCGGTGTTGCCGCGCTGGGGGAACCCGTTGTTGGACTGTCCGTTATTGTTGCTCATGCGAACTCTTGTTCATTCTCTGTGTATTACTGCCCGCGCTCATGCGCGTTGCCCATCATTATGCACCATGCCCATGAATTCCAAGGGAATCCATGGGCATGGTTCGTTATCGGCTGAGCGTGATATATATCACGCCCCATCCCGCCGTGCGGTCCCGCCTACGCTCAGCGCTGGTGGTCGGCCTGATGGTCGAGCGCGGCCTTGACGAGCCCGGCGAACAGCGGGTGCGGCTTGGTCGGGCGGGACTTGAACTCCGGGTGGGCCTGGGTGGCCACGTAGAACGGGTGCACGTCGGTCGGCAGCTCAACGAACTCGGTGAGCTCGCCGTCCGGGCTCTGGCCCGAGATGCGCAGGCCGGCCTCGCGCAGGCGGTCCTTGTAGGCCACGTTCACTTCGTAGCGGTGGCGGTGGCGTTCGGTCACGTGCGTGGTGCCGTACAGTTCGGCGACGAGCGAGCCCTCCTCGAGCACGGCCGGGTAGGAGCCGAGACGCATGGTGTGGCCCATGTCGCCGTGGCCCGCGACGATGTCCTTCTGCTCCTCCATCGTGGCGATGACCGGGTTCGCGCACTCCGGCTCGAATTCGGTGGAGTTCGCGTCCTCGATGCCGAGCACGTGGCGGGCGTATTCGATGACCATCGACTGCAGGCCGAGGCACAGGCCGAGCGCCGGCAGCTTGTTCTCGCGCGCGTACTTGAGCGCGCCGATCTTGCCGTCGATGCCGCGGATGCCGAAGCCGCCCGGGATCACGATGCCGTCGACCTGGTCGAGCGCGGCGGCCGCGCCCTCCTCGGTCTCGCACTTGTCGGCCGCGACCCACTTGACGTTGACCTTGGCCCAGTTGGCGAAGCCGCCGGCCTTGATGGCCTCGGTGACGGACAGGTACGCGTCCGGCAGGTCGATGTACTTGCCGACGATCGCGATGTTGACCTCGTGCTTCGGATGGTGCACGCGCTCGAGCAGATCGGCCCACTCGTCCCAGTCGACGTCGTGGAACGGCAGTCCGAGCTCGCGCACGACGTATGCGTCGAGGCCCTCGTTGAACAGGATCTTCGGCACGTCGTAGATGCTCGGCGCGTCCACGCAGTTAACCACGCCCTCCTCGTCCACGTCGCACATCAGGGAGATCTTGTCCTTGATGGACTTGTTGAGCGGACGGTCGCTTCGCAGCACGAGCGCGTCCGGGGTGATGCCGAGCTGGCGCAGCATCATGACGGAGTGCTGGGTCGGCTTGGTCTTGAGCTCGTGGGCGGCGGAGATGTACGGCACGAGGGAGACGTGCACGAACATGCAGTTCTCCGCGCCGAGGTCGCGGCGCACCTCGCGGGCGGCCTCAAGGAACGGCTGGGATTCGATGTCGCCGACGGTGCCGCCGATTTCGGTGATGATCACGTCGACGTCGTCGCCCGCCTGGGCACGCATGCGGGACTTGATCTCGTTGGTGATGTGCGGGATGACCTGCACGCACTGGCCGAGGTATTCGCCGGCGCGCTCCTTGCGCAGCACCTCCTGGTAGATCTGGCCGGTGGTGACGTTCGCCTTCTGGGAGAGGAAGACGTCGAGGAAGCGCTCGTAGTGGCCGATGTCGAGATCGGTCTCGGCGCCGTCCTCGGTCACGTAGACCTCGCCGTGCTGGAACGGGTTCATCGTGCCCGGGTCCACGTTGATGTACGGATCGAGCTTCTGCTGAAGAACGTGGATGCCGCGGCTGCGCAGAAGGCGGCCGAGCGAAGAGGCGGTCAGGCCCTTGCCGAGTGAGGAAACGACGCCGCCGGTGACGAAGATATGCTTGGTGACGTGTTCTTGGGAATTGCCATGTTGTCTTCTAACCATGGAATTCCATCCTATCATCCGCATGTGACCGGGCGTGTTCACGCAATGGGCCCGTCCGTTGCGTGGAACGGACGGGCCCAAAAACGAGCGGCCGACGTGGCGGTCCGCCTTACGTCACTCCCCGCGTTCGGAGAGGATGTGCGCGACCGCTTCGAGCGCGAGCTTGTAGCCGTAGAAGCCGAGACCGGTGATGGTGCCGGTGGCGACCGGGCTGATCACGGAACGCTTGCGGAACTCGTCGCGTGCGGACGGGTTGGAGATGTGCACCTCCATGAGCGGCAGGCCGGCGTCGCCGACCATGTGGGCGGCGTCCGCAAGCCCGTAGCTGTAGTGGGTGAACGCGGCCGGATTCATCACCACGGGCGTTTTCTCGTCGGCTGCCTGATGCATCCAGTGGATGATCTCGGCTTCGTCGTCGGTCTGACGCACTTCGACGTCGAGGCCGAGTTCGGCGCCCCACGTGGTGCATAGGCGACGCAGCTCCTCGAGATCCTGCCGGCCGTACACGTCGGGCTGGCGCACGCCGAGACGGCCGAGGTTGGGTCCGTTGACGACGATCACTTTGGTCATGGTTGCTCCTTTGACGGGGATGACGACGGATTCAGTGCTGGATGCGGCGGAACGCCTCTTCGACCGCGTCCGCCGGCGGATCGTCGAGATGCATCATGCGGCCGGGTCCGCCGTCGAGCACGACGAAGCGCAGCTTGTTGCCGCGGGCCTTCTTGTCGCGGTGCATGATCGCGAGCACGTCGTCGAACGAGCCGCCGTTCCACGAGGTCGGCAGGCCGAGCGAGGCGAGCAGCGAACGGTGGTAGTCCACGAGGTCCCGGTCGATGTGGCCGAGCAGGCAGGCCAGTTCGGCCGCATACACCATGCCGACGGCCACCGCGTTGCCGTGCCGCCAGCGGAAGTGCTCCATCTTCTCGATCGCATGTCCCATCGTGTGGCCGTAGTTGAGGAACTCGCGCAGTCCGGCCTCCTTGAGATCGGCGGACACGTGCTTCGCCTTGACGCGCACGGTGCGTTCGATGAGTTCGGCGACCACATCCTCGAGCGGCGTGCCGAGGAACGATGCGCCGTCGAAGGCGCGCAGTTCGGCCGCGTGCCCCTCCAGGATGCGCAGGATCTCGGTGTCCGAGATGAAGCCGGATTTGGCGACCTCGCCGAGGCCCTCGATGAAGATGTCGTTGGGCAGGGAGGCGAGCGTGGTCATGTCGGCGAGCACGCCGGCGGGCGTGTAGAACGAGCCGACGAGGTTCTTGCCGGCCGCGGTGTTGATGCCGGTCTTGCCGCCGGTGGAGGCATCGACCATGGCCAGCAACGAGGTCGGACAGTTCACGTAGCGGATGCCGCGCATCCATGTGGCCGCGATGAATCCGGCCAGATCGGTGGCCGCGCCGCCGCCCACGCCCACGACCGCGTCGGAGCGGGTGAAGCCTTCGGCGCCGAGCCGCTCCCACACGCCGTTGGCCACGGTGACGGTCTTGCCCGCCTCCGCGTCCGGGATGACGATGTCGGAGACCTCGTAGCCGGCCTGCCGCAGCAGGGCGCGGGCCCGGTCGGAGTGCCGCTGCACCGGCTGGGTGTGGATCAGAGCGATGCGCGCCGGCTTGTCGCCGAGCATGGGGGCGAGATGGTTCATCGCGCCTTCGCCGATGCGCACGTTGTAGTCGTCCGCCGAGACGACCCCGACGTGCACGACGCGTTCCTCGATCATGTTCATCACCTTTCTTGCGGCCATCTGGGGAGTGGAGCCGTGCGTGCGCACATGCACGTTGGCGATCCGGTCGAACACAGGGTCGCGCTGCTCGTACAGGCGCATCCAGCGCGCGTCGGCGTCGCCGCCGTCGAGCATGGGGCGTCCGCCGCCGCGGTTGGCCCGTTCCATGGCCTCCTTGGGATCGGCCTGCAGGTAGATCACCCGGCCTCCCCCGTCGATGTAGTCGGCCAGCGCGTCCTGCGTGGCGGGGGTCATGGGGGCTCCGCCACCGAGTGCGAACAGGCCTCCGAAACCGTCCAGCGTGCGCCGGATCAGGTCGCTTTCGACCTGGCGGAACGCCGGTTCGCCGTACTGCGAGAAGTATTCGGGGATGGTCATGCCGACCTCGTGCTCGATCTCGATGTCGGCGTCCTTGAACGGCAGTCCCATCATCTGCGAGACCTCGCGGCCGACGCGGGTCTTGCCCGCGCCCATCATGCCGATGATGACGGCCACGGGATGCTGCGTGCCGGCATCGCTCATCGCATGTGCTCCGGCCACGAGGCGAGGTAGGACTCCATGTTGCGCCGGGTTTCGGTCACGCTGTCGCCGCCGAACTTCTCGAGCACGAACTTCGCGAGCGTAAGCCTGACCATCGCCTCGGCCACGACGGACGCGGCCGGCACGGCGGTCGAATCGGACCGCTGGTTGATGGCCTGCGCGGCATCGCCGTTGGCCACGTCGACGGTGCGCAGCGCGCGCGGGATCGACGGGATCGGCTTCATCGCGGCGCGCACGCGGATCGGCTCGCCGTTGGACATGCCGCCTTCGATGCCGCCGGCGCGGTTGGTCAGACGGGTGATGCGGCCGTCGTCGCCGGGCACCATCTCGTCGTGCGCGGCGGAACCCGGGCGCACGGCCTCGAGGAAGCCGTCGCCGATCTCCACGCCCTTGATGGCCTGGATGCCCATGACGGCGGACGCCAGCGCCGCGTCGAGGCGACGGTCGGATTCGACGTACGTGCCGAGTCCCGCGGGCACGCCGTACGCGATCACTTCGATCACGCCGCCGACCGTGTCGGCATTGGCCTTGATCTCGTCGATGCGACGGATCATGCGCTCCTCGGCGGCCTTGTCGAGCGTGCGCACCGGGGACGCGTCGAGCGCGGCCACGTCGTCGGGTGTCGGCAGCACGCGGTCCGCGGCGGTTTCGTCCACGCCGGCGCCGCCGATGGACAGCACGTGCGCGACGGTGCGGATGCCGGCGGCCTGTTCGAGGAACTTCGCGGCGACCGCGCCGAGCGCGACGCGGGACGCGGTCTCGCGCGCGCTGGAACGTTCGAGCACCGGACGCGCGTCGTCGAAGCCGTACTTGCGCATGCCGGTCAGGTCGGCATGGCCCGGGCGCGGACGGCTCAGCGGCGCGTTGCGTCCCTCGCGCGGCAGATCATGGTCGAGCGGGTCGGCGCTCATCACCTCGGTCCACTTGGGCCATTCGGTGTTCGCGATCTCGATGGCGACCGGGGAGCCAAGCGTGGAGCCGTGGCGCACGCCGGTGAGCAGGCGCACCTTGTCCTGTTCGAACTTCATGCGCGCGCCGCGGCCGTAGCCGAGGCGGCGCCTCGCCAAAGCGGACACGACGTCGTCCGTGCGGATCTCGACCCCGGCCGGAAGCCCCTCGATCATCGCCACCAGTGCTTCGCCGTGCGATTCGCCCGCCGTCTGCCAGCGCAACATACCGTACTCTCCTTTTGCTTGTCGTCGTCAACTGCGGGCTATTGTAGCGGTATGCCTTACCTTGCGATGTTGCCGAGTCTGCTCTGTGGACTGGCGGTCGGCGCCGAAGACGTGCGCCGCCGACGCGTGCCGCGCGCGTGGATCGCCGCGGGCTGTCTGACGCAGCTGATCGCCGACGTCGTCTACGGCCTGGCGGTCAACTCGCTGTTCGTCGTGCCGCAGGCCGTGCTGTTCGCGATGGTCGCGGCGGTGCTGCAGTGCCTGCTCGCGCTGGCGAGGCCGGGCGCGCTCGGATTCGGCGACGTGACGTGCACGCTGATGACGGGACTCGCCGTCGGCCTGTTCGGTCTGGATGCGATGATCGTCTGGTGGCTAGCGATGGGATTGCTGGGACTGGCGTGGATGACGCTCTGGATACGGTTCGACCCGCAATCCGATACGCCGTACGCCGGCAAGGTGCCGTTCGCCCCGGTGATCGTGATTGCGGGCCTGGCCGCGGGGATGTTCGGGATCGCGCTTTAGTTCGCGTTCTCGTTGTTGGTCTTGTACTCGTTCACGTACTGCTGGAACTGGGCGTTCTGCTCGTCCAGCGTACCCGTGGTGAACTTGGTCTCGCCGGTGCTCAGATCGACGGTGACGAAGAAGAGCCAGTCGCCTTCCTCCGGACTCAGCGCGGCCTTGATGGCGCTGTCGCCGGGGTTGCTGATCGGGGTCGGCGTCAGTCCCTTATGCACACGCGTGTTGTACGGGTTCGATTCGTCGGACAGCTGCGCGTCGGTCAGCTCGCTGGCCTTGATCCCGAGTCCGTAGGCGACGGTGGTGTCCATGCCCAGCGTCATGCCCTGTTCGATGCGGTTGTCGATGACGCGGGTGACCTTGGCGTAGTATTCCTCGGAATTGACCTCGGCCTCGGCGATGGACGCGATCTTGAGGATGTCGTCGCGTTCGCTGCCCGTGGGCACGCCGAGCTTGTCGAGTTTGGCGATGCGCGCGTCGACCATGTCCTTGACGACGTCGGCCGCCTCCCGGTTCTGGACATTGTATGCGCCGGGTTCGAGCCATCCTTCGAAGCTTCCTCCGGCTTCGGCCGGCAGGATGCCGCTGCCGTCGCCCTCGAGCAGGCTCTTGAACGCGTCCGCGTCGAATCCGTCCACCGCCGCGGCGTTGGCGATCACGTCGCTGAGCCGCTCGCCGGGCCTGACCTCAAGGAAGCCGCCGGCCTTGCTCTGATCGGACAGGATCGTGACCACGTCGGACGCCTTCATGTGCGTCTTGAGCGCGAAGGTTCCCGGGTAGAGCGTGGCGTCGACGGAGGCGACCGCATTGGTGAACGCCGCCGCCGATTTGACGATGTCGGCCTTGACGAGGTTTTCGCCGACCTCGCCCGCGCCCTGGCCGCTCGAGACGGTGAACGTCACGTCCTCGTCGCCCGGGCCGCTGTAGTCCTGCACCGCCGCGGCCGTATCGGTGCCGCGCGCGTCGCGCCATGCCTTGAGCTTGCCCATGCCGACGACGCCGATGACGACGACCAGCACGGCCACGACGAGGGCCGCGACGGCGGTGATCATCCGACGGCGGCGGATGCGCTCTCGTTTGCGCCGCATTTCGCTGCGCGATGCCGGAGGCTGCGGCGGCAGGGCGAAAAAGTCGCCATGCGCGTCGTCCCCGGCTCCCTCATCAGAGAAAAAATGCTCGAGATCCTCACCCAATGGTTCTCTCCCCGTCTTCCGTCCACTCGTTGCCATCCAGCGCCGACTGCAGGATCACGACCGCCGACTGCTGGTCGACCACCGGCCGATGCCTGCGTCCGGAGACCTGCGCCTCGTGCAGCTGCCGGTGCGCGCTGACCGTGGTCAGCCGTTCGTCCAGCAGGACAATGTCGGGGACCTGCGCGACGGCGCACTCCCCCGCGTCGATGTAGTCCTGCATCCTGCGCGCCAGATTGGCCGCCCATCGGCGCGCCTTCTTGGCGCTTTTGCCTTCGGTGCCGTCGAGCTGCAGCGGCAGCCCCACCACGACGCGTTCCACCGATTCGTCCTCTATGACGCCGATGACGTCGTCCAACGCCTGAAATGAATCACCATACACCCTGATGTTGCCCGCAGGGTGCGCAAGGGTGAGCTCCGGGTCGGACAACGCGAGTCCGACCCGGGCATCACCCAAATCAACGCCGAGCCATACCACAGGCGGCTCAGCCCTTCAGCGCCTCGTTCTTCAACGCGGCGACCGCCTCGTCGATCTTCGAGGCGTCGGCGCCGCCGCCCTGGGCGAAGTCCGGCTTGCCGCCGCCACCGCCGCCGAGGATCTTGGACGCGCCGCGCACGAGGTCGCCGGCCTTGATGCCGGCCTTGCGGGCCGCCTCGTTGGTGGCCACGGCGACCATCGGCTTGTCGTCCTCGGACACGCCGGCAAGGGCCACCACAACGGGCGCCTCGTCGCCGAGCTGGCCGCGCACGTCGAGCACGGTCTTGCGCAGCGCGTCGAACGAGCCGAAGTGGCCGACGTTCTTCGCGGCGACCTTGACCGGGGCCGCGGACGCGCGGGTCTCGGCCACAAGCGCCGGCATGGCGGCGGCCAGCTGGCTCTCGTACATGGCGGCGAGACGGCGGTCGGATTCCTTGAGCTTGGCGAGCAGCGTGTTCACACGCTCGGCCAGCTCGTCCGGGCGGGCGTTGAGCTTGTCGCTCAGCTGGGAGACGAGCGCGTGCTCGCGGGCGTTGAAGTCGTATGCGCCCTGGCCGACGAGCGCGTCGACGCGGCGCACGCCGGAGCCGATGGAGGCCTCGGACATGATGTTGACCATGCCGATCTTGCCGACGTGGTCGACGTGGGTGCCGCCGCACAGCTCACGGCTCCAGCCGTCCTCGCCGATGGACACGACGCGCACGACGTCGCCGTACTTCTCGCCGAACAGGTGCATCGCGCCGAGCGCGATGGCGTCGTCGAACTTCATCTCCTTGGTGGTGACTGCCAGGTTGTCGCGCAGCTTCTCGTTGACGCGGGCCTCGACGGCGTTCATCACGGTCTTGGACGGGGCCTTGGACCACTGGAAGTCGAAGCGCAGGCGGTTCGGGGCGTCCTCGGAGCCGCGCTGGGTGGCCTGCGGGCCGAGCTCCTCGCGCAGCGCCTTGTGCACCATGTGCGTGGCGGTGTGCGAGCGGGCGATGGCGCCACGGCGCTCGAGGTCGATGTTCGCGTTGACCGGCGAGCCGACCACGAGGGTGCCTTCGGTCAGGCGGCACTGGTGGACGATGAGATCCTTGATCGGCTTCTGTACGTCGTCGACCTCGAGCACCGCGCCGTCGTCGGACAGGATCTCTCCCTGGTCGGCGAGCTGGCCGCCGGCCTCCGCGTAGAACGGGGTGCGGTCGAGGATGACCTCGATGTTCGCCGGGGCGGTGACGGCCGGGACGGAGCCCTTGCCTTCCTGCATGATGCCGATGACGGTGCCACGCGCGGAGAAGTCGGTGTAGCCGAGGAAGTCGATCGGCTTGGCGAGCGTCTTCTTGAAGTCGTCGTAGACGGACAGATCCACGTTGTGGCGCTTCTTGAGCGCGTCGGCGCGGGCGCGGGACTTCTGCTCGCTCATGAGCTCGCGGAACTTCGCCTCGTCGACCTTGACGCCCTGGTCGGCCGCCATCTCGAGGGTGAGCTCGATCGGGAAGCCGTAGGTGTCGTGCAGCGTGAACGCGTCGTCGCCGGAGACGGTCGGGTCGGCGTTCTTCTTCGCGTTGGCCACGGCCACGTCGAGGATCTGGATGCCGTTGTCGAGCGTGCGGCGGAACGCGTCCTCCTCGCCGTAGGCGGCTTCGGACACGTCGTGGAACGTGTCGTTGAGCTCCGGGTAGGAGGCGACCATCGCGTCCTTGGACACGGGCAGCAGCTCCGGGATGACCGGATCGGTCACGCCGAGCACGCGCATGGCCTGGATGGTGCGGCGCAGCAGGCGGCGCAGCACGTAGCCGCGGCCGACGTTGGACGGACGCACGCCGTCGGACATGATCATGAGGGCGGAGCGCACGTGGTCGGCCACGACGCGGAACTTCACGTCGGCCTTCTCGTCCTCGCCGTACTTGCGACCCGAAAGGCGTTCGGCGGCCTCGATGACCGGGAAGACCTCGTCGGTCTCGTAGATGTTCTGCTTGCCCTGCATCAGGTAGGCGAGGCGTTCGAGGCCCGCACCGGTGTCGATGTTCTTGTTCTCGAGCTCGCCGACGATGTGCAGGTCGGTCTTGGACTTGACGTTGTCGACCTCGTAGTTCTCGAAGACGAGGTCCCAGATCTCGATGTAGCGGTTCTCATCGGCGATCGGGCCGCCCTCGACGCCGTACTCGGGGCCGCGATCGACGTAGATCTCGGAGCACGGGCCGCCGGGGCCGGGGCCGCCGGTGGTCCAGAAGTTGTCCTCCATGCCCATGATCTGGATGTGCTCGGGGTCGACGCCCTCGTTCTTCCACAGCGAGCGGGCTTCCTCGTCGTCGGTGAACGTGGTCATCCACAGCTTCTCCGGATCGAAGCCGTAGCCGCCCTGGTCCTGCGGGGTGGTCAGCAGCTCCCACGCGTAGTGGATGGCCTCCTCCTTGAAGTAGTCGCCGAAGGAGAAGTTGCCGAGCATCTGGAAGAAGGTGCCGTGACGGGTGGTCTTGCCGACCTCGTCGATGTCGAGCGTGCGCACGCACTTCTGGTTGGAGGCCATGCGGTGCTTGGGCGGGGTCTGCTCGCCCATCAGGTACGGGATGAACGGCACCATGCCGGCGATGGTGAACAGGGTCGTCGGGTTCGGCGAGATCAGGGACGCCGAGGGCACGATGAGGTGGTCGTGCTTGCCGAAATAGTCGAGGTAGCGCTTCGCGATTTCTGAAGTGCGCATAAGTGTGATTGGACTCCTTGTGGTTGGACAGCGCGTTCGCGCCGTCCGGATGGTTGTGGTTTGCCGTCCGATAGATGCTTGCCGGAAAGTGGACGACCGGGCGTGCGGCTACCGGCCCGCGCGTTCGGTGTAGGTCCTGTTGAGCTCAGCCTCGCGGGCTCGGCGGGTCGCGTTGAATTCGTTGACGAGCCCTTCGAGGGTGCGCATGGTGACATGGTCCTGGTCTGGGCCGAGCACGAACTGGCGCATGGCATCGGGGGTGTTGGCCTTCACGTAGGCGTTCGCCTTGGATACGGCGATCACGCCGGCAGCAAAGCCCAGCCCGAGCCAGAAGATTCGTTTGAACATCACTCCCCCTTGGTCGCGTTGCCGTTCGCGCCGCCGACGCCCTGCTTCGCGAGGAAGGAACGGGCCGTGGATTTGAGCGCGTACGTGGCCGAGGCGATCTTGATGATGGGCTTGCCGAGGAACGAACCGTACAGGTCCGTGAGCGCCCCGACGTTGTTGGCGGTGGTGGAGGCCGCGGCGGAGATGCGGTTGACGTCCTCGAGCGACTTGTTGACCTGCCTGACGGTGGTCACGCCCTCGTCGAGCGCCGGAATCGCATGTTCGCCGGATTCCCTGACCGTTTCGGCGATCTGGTCGAACAGCTTGCCGAGTCGGATCAGCGGGTAGATCATGAACCCCGCGAGCACGGCGAACGCGATCGCGGCGATCAGGCCGGCGATTTCTCCAACACCCATCAGAACCTCTTTCCTGCATCACGGCATTACCCGTGCACACAATACCCGCACAACACTAGCCAACGGACGCGACGCGCGCAACCGGATGATGCGGCCCGACCGATGTTCACTGGTTGTATCGCGTGATCGTGAGCGCCTCGGGGAACGGCTTGTCCGTGTCGAAGTCAATGTCGGTGACCGACCCGTTGGCCGGCCGTTCGCTCAGGTCGAGGCCGTCGCCGCCGAAACGGTGGGCGAGGCTGAGCAGCGTGTTGCCGTGCGAGATCTGCAGCACGTCATCGCCGTCCTTCAGGTTCGGGTTGGCGGCGATCAGCGCGAACGCGCCTTCCACGCGCGCCCAGTATTCCTCGTCTGATTCCGCATCGTGGAACGGGTCGGCCTCCTTGAGGAAGTCGCGCGTGGCGGCGAGACCGAACTTGGCGACGATGTCGTTGTAGTTCTTGGCGCCGTGGGGGCCTCCGGCCGCCGTCCATGCGAGCGACATGTCCTGTCCTTCGAAGTATCCGTAGCACTGCTCGCGGAAGTGCATGTCCGCAACGAGCGTGGGGCGGGCATGCCCGGCGGCCTCGTTGATGTCGAGGATGCGCGCGGCGGTGATCTCGGCGCGCGTGGTGTCCGAGCAGTACGCCGCGGCGAAGTCATAGCCGGAGAGCTTGTGTCCGGCCTTGTCGGCGTCGGCGATGCCGGATTCGGTCAGCGGCGAGTTGCACCAGCCCTGCAGTCGGTTGTAGCGGTTGAACGTGGTCTGCCCGTGGCGGACCAGATGCAGATGCAGAATCATGGTTTTCAATATAGCCGGAATACACGAACGCCCCGGGCCTTTGGGCCACGGGGCGTTCGTGCGTATGTATGTCCTTAAGCTGTAAATTCTTACAGTTGGTAGGGAATCCAGATCAGCGAGCGTAGAACTCGACGACGTACTGGATGTTGACCTGCACCGGGATCTCTTCGACCTCCGGCTTGCGGGTGAGGGTCGCCTTCAGGGAGGCGAGGTTCACGTCGAGGTAGCCCGGAACCGCCGGCAGCACGTCACGGTGCACGCCTTCGGCGGCGATCTGGAACGGGACCATGGTCTGGCTCTTGGCCTTCACCTGGATGGTCTGGCCCGGCTTGACGCGGTAGGACGGACGGTCCACGATGTTGCCGTCGACGAGGATGTGACGGTGCACCACGAACTGACGGGCCTGGGCGGTGGTGCGGGCGATGCCGGCACGCAGGACCAGGTTGTCGAGACGGGTCTCGAGGTCGGTCAGCATGGCGTTGCCGGTCTGGCCGGCGGTGCGGGTGGCCTCCTCGTAGGCGCGGCGCAGCTGCTTCTCGGACACGCCGTACTGGGCGCGCAGACGCTGCTTCTCGCGCAGACGGACCGCGTAATCGGACTCGGTGCGGCGACGGGTGCGGCCGTGCTCGCCCGGGGCGTACGGACGCTTTTCGAAGATGCGCTGAGCCTTCGGGGTCAGTGCAATGCCGAGGGCGCGGGAAAGGCGCACCTGACGGCGGGAACGCTGAACGTTCGTCATTGGTTTATTCCTTTTGTTGTTCTGTCGTTGTCTGAACGGAAGCGCGACGATCCTGCGATCGGCGCGCTGAGCCAGCCTCTCCAGCGCTTTTCCGCAACGAGCGCGAACGGCGGGGAACCGTGCGGTTCCCGGTCGCCGACCCGCTGATGGGCCAAGGCTCCAGACAGTGCGGCCTCGCGGCGCACACCAATCGTCAACTATACACACGGGGTACGGACAGCGCGCGTCGCGCCGCCGCGGCGCCGCCGGTCACGCCTCGGACAGCAGGCCGCGATCCATGCGCAGCGTGCGGTCGACGTACGCGAGCGCGTCCGGATCGTGCGTGACCATGAGCACGGCGGTGCCGCCGTCGGCGACGTCGCGCAGCAGACGCATGACGATCGCCGTGCTTTCCGCGTCGAGGTCGCCGGTGGGTTCGTCGGCGATCAGCAGCTTCGGACGGTTCATGAGCGCGCGGGCGATGGACACGCGCCGCATCTCGCCGCCGGACAGCTCCTTGGGATAGCAGCCGGCCAGATCGTCGACCTGCAGCGATTGCAGCAGATCGTGGGCGCGGAACGTCAGCGGATCATCGTCGTCGAGCCTCTCCGGCGCGATCACGTCCGGCATGTCGTCGTCGCGAGACGCGGAGGGGACGGCGTCCCCGGTCGCGTCCATATCGGGACGTCCGTCCGTGTCGCGGAGGGCGTCCCCCGCCATCGCCGCCGGCAGGATCACGTTGTCGAGCACCGTCAGGTTCGCCAGCAGCGTGGCCGACTGCGTGACGAATCCGATCGTACGGTTGCGCATCGCGGACGCCTCGCGGTCGTCGAGCGAGGCGACGTCGCGGCCGTCCACCGTCACCGATCCGCCGGTCGGCCGCAGCAGCCCGGTGATCAGGTTGAGCAGCGTGCTCTTGCCGTTGCCGGACCTGCCGACGATCGCGACGAACTCGCCCGGCGCGACGGTCAGGTTCACATGGTCGACGGCGGCGAACGGCTTGCCGCGGCGGCGGAACTCGCGGGTCAGGTCATGGGTCTCCAGCATCGCGTCCACTACTCCCCCTCACGCAGCGTCAGGTACGTCTCCGGCGCGGACAGCCTCACGGCCGACACGACCGACGCGGCGAGTCCGGTGGCGACCGCGAAGACCAGACCGGCTACGACCAGCGCGAGCACGGTCGCGACCCCGGTCTGCAGGTACGGCAGCTGCAGGCGCTGGCCGATCAGCGTGTTGAACGGCAGGATCGCCAGCGAGGCGCCGGCGATGCCGATCACGCCGCCGATCAGGCCGACGGCGGCGGATTCGCGCACGATGACGCCGACCAGCATGCCGCGCGTGGCGCCCATGATGCGGTAGGCGGCGAACTCCCGCTTGCGCTCGTTCATCGCGGAGGCGAACACGGCGAGCAGGACGACGAGTCCCATGATCCAGAACACGGCGAGGAACAGGCCGGCGTAGCCGATGATCGCGTCGAGGCTGGCCTTGGTGGAGGCCGTCACGCCGCCCGGGTAGACGTAGCCGAGTCCGGTGACGCCGTCCGCCTTGACCGTCTCGGCGATGTTCGCGGCGACGGTCTTCGCCTCGGCGCCGTCGGTCCTGATCAGCACCGCCGAGATGGCCTTGTCGGCGTATTCGGCCGGGATGGCGGCGTGTCCGGCCTTCGCGGAGTACGAGACGACGGCGGGGATGGTCGTCTCGTTGACGAACACCGAGTTGTCGAGGCTGGTGCCGGCGGAGGCGAGCTGCGCGGCGACCGGGAATTCGTGGTTGTACAGTTTGATCGTGCCGTTCGCGGACACGTTGATGTTCGCGCCGGCCACGACCTCGCCGTCCTTGAGCGCGCCGTCGTACTGCGAGGTGATCCACGGTTCGATCACGAAATCGGTGGCCGGGTCGAAGCCGATGATCTGCACCTTCTCGTCGCAGCAGGCGGCGGCGAGCGACGATATATAGGTCTGCGCGGTGACCTGGCCCACGCCGTCGGCGGAGGCCACGGCCCGTTCGATGTCGTTGGTGAAGTAGAACGTGCTCGAGCTTCCGCTGGTCAGCAGCGCCTCCGCCTTGGTGCCGGTGTTCTGCGGCACGACCATGAGGTCGGCGCCCATGCGTTCCTGCATGCTGTTCAGACCGGCCTTCAGGTTCGTGGCGAGCAGCGCGCCGCCGTAGAACGCGACGGTGAGCATGGTGACGACGATGACGAGCGCGGCCGTGCGGAACGGCTTGCGTTTCAGATTCTCGAACGGCAGGCTTTTCAGGGTGACGTGCGGCATGGTCAGCGCTTCGCGTTCTTCGGGGCGTTCAGGTCCAGCCATGCCGCGATCGCGGCGAGAACGACGGCGAGCACGCCGAGGACGATGAGCGTGGGCAGCGTGACCATGTGGCAGTGCATCATCGCGCCCTTGCACACGCCGATGAGCACGGTCGGCACGGCGACGACGAACGCCGCGTTCAGTGCGACGGCGATGTCGAGTCCGGCACGGACCTTGGAGTCGACGAACAGACCGATCACGCCGAGCAATGCGATGACGACGCCCAGCCCGAGCGCGGCCTGCGCGGTGTAGTGGCAGGCCATCTTCATGCCGTCCTCGACCTTGCACACGTAGGCGAAGGTCTGCGGGGCGACGGCGATGAGCGCGCCGAGCACGATGGCGGGCAGGGTGGCGAACAGTTTGCGGGTCATGTCTTCCTCTCAAGATCTCTGGTTTGCCGTGAACTGTGCAGATTATGCCAGTGGCAAACCCGAAAAACAAGACTTGACTTTTCCGCCAGTCCCTGCTATCGACGCGCGGTCGCGAAGGCTCCGTGAGAAAAACTCGTCAGAGTTTTTCGATTGCTGAGCCGTCAAGCGGACAGTCCGGTGGACTGTCCGTAGGCGAAGTGAGCGGCATCGCCGCGAAGGCTCCGTGAGAAAAGCTCGTCAGAGCTTTTCGATCGGAGCACGGTTGAGCATCAACCGCTTGGTCCCGGCCGAGCCGAAGTCGACGGTGATGACCGACTTGGCGCCCTTGTCGAGCGTGTCGACGACGGTGCCGAGACCGTACATGTCGTGCGTGATGCGGTCGCCGACGTGGAAGTCGGCGATGTTCAGCCCGTTGTCGCGGGGTGCGCCCGGCGCGGCGGACGATGCGGAACCGCCGGTCTTCGGCGCGACCCGTCGCGTCGTGACGCGTCCGGAGCGTGACGACGATCCCGAGCCGGAACCGTAGCCGTACGACGATCCGGACGACCCGTACGAACGCGAACCGTATCCGGAACGGCCGTTCGAACCGGCGGAACCCGAGCGGGAGCCGCCCGCCGATCCTCCACGGGAGCGCGAACCGGCGCCCGCGCCGAATCTCCGCGTCCCCGACCCGTACGACGAGCCGGAAGCCGACTCGGACGAACCGTAGGAGGAGCCGTACGTCGACCCGCCGTACGTCGTGCCGCCGAAGTCGTCGTCGCCCCATCCGCCGAACTCGTCGTCGTCGAACCCGCCGTTCGACCAGTTCGCGCGCATGCGCTCCACGCCGGCCTCCCGACGCTTCCAGTCGATCAGATCGGACGGGATCTCGTCGAGGAACTGGCTGGGCATCATCTCGTTGGCCTGTCCCCACTGGGCGCGCACGGCCGCACGCGTCACGTACAGCCGCCGCTTGGCACGCGTGATGCCCACGTAGGCGAGCCTGCGCTCCTCGGACAGCTCGCTCGCATCCTCCATGGCCCTGGAATGCGGGAACGTGCCCTGTTCCATGCCGGTGAGGAACACGACCGGGTATTCGAGGCCCTTGGCGGTGTGCAATGTCATGAGCGTCACCTTGCCGGAGTCCTCGCCCTCGCCCGGCAGCTGGTCGGAGTCCGCGACGAGCGCCGTGGTCTCGAGGAAGCCGGCGAGCGTCGCGTCGGGCGTGTTCTGTTCGAATTCGGCGGCCACGGACTGCAGCTGCGAAAGGTTCTCGACGCGCGAGGCGTCCTGCGGGTCCTCGGATTTGCGCAGTTCGTCGAGCAGCCCGGACTTGGAGAGCACTTCCGCCACGATGTCGCTCGGCCGGTTGGCCGGATCGGCGGCGAACTTGCGCAGCCCGTCCATGAGGTCGCGGAAGGCGCGCAGCTGGTTGGCGGTGCGCGTGGGCACGCCTTCGATCGAGTCGAGCCGTTCGACGGCCGCGTAGAACGGGATCGCGTTCATGTCGGCGTATCCGACGACGATCGCCTCGGCCCGCGCGCCGAGCCCGCGCTTGGGCACGTTGAGGATCCGCCGCATGTTCACGTCGTCGGCCGGGTTGACGATGGCCTGCAGGTAGGCGATGGCGTCCTTGATCTCGCGACGCTCGTAGAAGCGCGTGCCGCCGACCAGCTGGTAGGGCAGGCCCGCGTTGATGAGCGCCTCCTCGAGCGAGCGCGACTGCGCGTTGGCGCGGTACATGACCGCCATGTCGGAGTATGCGATGGCCTCCTCGCCGTGCAGGCGCGCGATCTCGCCGGCGATCCACGCGGCCTCCTGCTGCGCGTTGTCGGCCGCATAGCCGACGATCGGCTCGCCCTTGCCGAGTGCGGTCCACAGCTTCTTCGGCTTGCGGCCCTCGTTGTTGGAGATGACCGCGTTCGCCGCGTCGAGGATGGTCTGCGTGGAACGGTAGTTCTGTTCGAGCATGATGGTCTTCGCGTTCGGGAAGTCCTGCTCGAAGTCCTGGATGTTGCGGATGTCGGCGCCGCGGAACGCGTAGATCGACTGGTCGGAGTCGCCGACGACGGTGATCCACGCCTGTCCCTCGCGCCCGGCATACGGCATGTCCGCCGGAACCGGCGCGCCCTTGGCCGCGTCCACGCCGGCGAGCTCGCGCACGAGCACGTACTGCGCGTGGTTGGTGTCCTGGTACTCGTCGACGAGAATATAACGGAACTTGTGCCGGTAGTAGTCGGCCACGGCCGGGTCGCGGCGCAGCAGTTCGACGGTGCGGCCGATCAGGTCGTCGAAGTCGACGGCGTTCGCCGCGGCGAGCCGGTGCTGGTATTCGGCGTAGACGACCGCGTACAGCGCTTCGGCGTTGCCCGGATTGCCGATCTGGTAGCCGCGCTGTCCGGGACGGTAGTCGGGCGCCTGCTCGCGCAGCTTGTCCTGCCAGCCTTCGAGGTTGTTCTTGTAGTCGGAGATGCGCGAGAGGATGGCTCGCGGCGTGTACCGCTTGACGTCGATGTTGAGGTCGGCGGCGATGAGCTTGACGAGACGCTCGCAGTCGGCCGTGTCGTAGATCGAGAAGCCGGGGTCGAGGCCGATGGACTTGCCGTCGCGGCGCAGGATGCGCACGCAGGCGGAATGGAACGTCGACACCCACATGCGTTCGGCCACGGGTCCGATGAGCGCGGCGAGTCGTTCGCGCATTTCGGCGGCGGCCTTGTTGGTGAACGTGATGGCGAGGATCTGGCTGGGCCATGCGCCGAACTGGCTGAGGATGTAGGCGATGCGCCGCGTGAGCACGCGCGTCTTGCCGGAGCCGGCGCCCGCGCCGATGAGCAGGGCCGGCCCGCGGTACTGGACCGCCTCCGCCTGCTGCGGGTTGAGGTCGCCGACGAGTTCGTTCGCGCTTCTTGCGATGAGATCCGGATCCTGCTGCACGCTGCTCCCCTTGTTCTGTGTCCTGCGGCCGCGGGTTGCTCCGCGGCCTTACTTGTCTACCATATGTCGCGGTCAGCGACGCCGGTCTCGCGGCCGGGGCCGGTCAGTCGGCGTGGTCGGCGATCCAGCCGACGATCGCGTCCTTGACGGTCTGCGCGTACAGCTTCTGCCCTTCCGGCTCCGGATGGATGCCGTCGCTGGTGAGCATGTCCGTGTGCGCGCCGATCGCGCTGTTCCAGTCGGCGATCGTCGCACTCGACGGATGCGTGCGCACATAGTCGACGGCGGCCTGGTTGGCCGTGGGGATCCAGGTGCGGTCGCCGTAGCCGTTGACGATGACGAGCACATGGCCGTCGCCCGCCGCGGCCGCGATGTCCTCGTAGTCCTGCGTGGTGACATTGCCGTTCGTGTTGAGCGAGACGACGACGTACTTGTGCAGCTGGCCCTGCGCCTTGAGATTGGAGACGATGTCGGGCGCGTCGCGCACGAAGCGCGACACCTTCGCGTCGATGACGATGCCGGGCAGCAGGTCGTTGAGCGCCGGGGACGAGCCGACGGTCACCGAATCGCCGATCACGGTGACCTGATCGCCCTTGAGCGTCTTTTCGGCTTCGGCCTTCGCCTGTTCGCGACGTTTCGCCTCTTCTGCGGCGCGTTTCTTCGCCTCGGCGGCCGCCTTGGCGTCGGAGGCGCGCTTGTGCGCCTGCTGGTCGAGCACGCTCTGGTTGTCCTCGAGCATCTGCTGCACACTGGACTTGGCGGGGGCGTTGCGATAGCCGAACACGCAACCGACGACGAGCGCGATCGTCAACGGCACGGCGACGACGATGCGAGCCACGGACGGGTCCACGCCGAACACCTTGTGCATGTCACCGTCCGTCTTGCCGGACGGGTCGATGAGCAGGGCCAGCGGACGTTCGACCAGCCACCATGACACAGCGGTCATCACGCCGGCCGAGACGAGCGCCAGCAGTCGGATCAGCCACATGCCGCGGCCTCGCCAGCCGGGCAGCAGCGACTGGAACATCAGGAACAACGGCCAATGCCACAGGTAGATGCCGTACGAATAGCGGCCGAGCAAGGCCAGCGGGCGCCAGACGAACAGGTTCTCCATCCACGAGTCCGCGGTGATGCTGCCCGCCAGCAGCACCACGGACAGCACGGCCGCCGTCAGCAGTCCGCCGCGGAACGCCGACGTGTCCTGGTCGACGCGCATCATCAGCACGATCAGCCACACCAGCGCGACGGTGGCCAGCCACGGGGCGACCTGACGCGCCGCATCGGGGATCGGCCATTCGTGCCGCTGCGACTCGGTCACCAGCCATGCCAATGCCAGCCCGAACATGATGCCGAAGCAATGCGTGTCGGTGCCGAAGTACACGCGGGTCGGGTCCACGTCGGGACGGTACAGCACCCACATGAGCAGCGCGGACGCCACGGCCAGCGCCAACGGCACGGCGATGCGGAACCGTTCGGGCACGGTCTTGCGCACCAGCATGACGAGCCACGGCAGCACGATCGTGACCTGCGCGAGCAACGCCACGAACCATAGGTGGCGCAGCGGCTGCGGCGACGTGGAGGCGAAATAGCTGCCGCCGGTGAAGATCTCATACCAGTTCGAGGTGAAGGTGACGGCCGCGATGCTTTTGCCGGCGATGCCCACCAGCGCGTCGCGGTCGAACAGGTAGCCGAGCGAGACGGTCGCGGCGATCATGAACACCATGGCCGGCCACAGGCGCACGATGCGTCGCAGATAGAAGCGCCCCACATCGACGGCACCTCGCGTGATGCATTCACGCAGCAGGCTCAGCCCCAGCAGAAAGCCGGATACCGTGAAGAACATGTCCACGCCCACGAATCCGCCGTGCAGCGACAGGGGCGAAAGATGATACCAAATGATGCCGATGAGGGCGACCCCCTTGATGCCGTCCATGCTGCGGTACCGCACGCGGGCCGGGGTCTGCGGCCGCCCCTGCGGCCGCGCTGTTTCCTGCTGATCTGTTTCCATCACCCCGCAATACTACGACACCCCGAGACACATGCCGGCCGGCTTCGCGCAGTGGCCCAGGCAACCGGTTCGAGGTCATCTGCACGGCGTAAACTGGCCGTTCGTCATCATTGGCCGACCGCAACGCAAAGGGGTTGTATGAAGGAACTCGAGGAACGCATCCGCAAGGAAGGAACCGTCAAGGAAGGCAACGTGCTCAAGGTCGACGCCTTCCTGAACCACCAGTGCGACGTGGCGCTCTACGACGCCATGGGAGCCGCGTGGGCCGAGCATTTCGCCGGCAAAAACATCGACAAGATCCTCACCATCGAGGCGTCCGGCATCGGCATGGCGTGTGTCGCGGCCCGTCATTTCGGCAACGTGCCGGTCGTGTTCGCCAAGAAGGCGCAGTCGATCAACCTCGACGGCGACCAGTACGTGACGACCGTCTATTCGTTCACCAAGCAGCGCGAGTTCCCGGTGATCGTCTCCCGCAAGTACCTCGGCCCCGAGGATCACGTGCTGCTCATCGACGACTTCCTCGCCAACGGCAAGGCGCTGCACGGCCTGATCGACATCTGCAAGCATGCGGGCGCGACCGTCGAGGGCATCGGCATCGCCGTGGAGAAGGGCTTCCAGGGCGGCGGCGACCAGCTGCGCGAGGAGGGCTACGACGTCGATTCGCTGGCGATCGTCGAGTCGATGGATCCGAAGACCGGCGAGATCGAATTCCGTCACTGATCCAAGGCAAGCATAAGGAGAGAGGAACCGACTTGTCCGAGAAGAAGCAATCCGAAGCCGTCTCGTTCGAGGCGCTGAGCAGCCTCGACGCGCCCGTGTCGTTCTGGAAGGGCATCCCGTTCGGCCTGCAGCACGTCATGGCCATGTTCGTGGCGAACCTCGCCCCGATCTTCATCGTCGCGTCCGCCGCGAAGATGGACGCCGCCCAGTCCGCGGCGATCATCCAGGCGGGCCTCCTGGTCGCGGGCCTGGGCACCTGCCTGCAGCTGTACGGCGCATGGCTGATCGGCTCAAGGCTGCCGATGGTCACCGGCATCTCGTTCACCTACGTGGCCGCCGCATGCGCGATCGCCGCGGACAAGGGCTACGGCGCGGTCGTCGGCGCGGTGATCGTCGGCGGCCTGCTCGAGCTCGTGCTGGGTCTGACCGCCAAGTACTGGCGCCGGTTCGTCCCGCCGATCGTCTCCGCGATCGTCGTCACGTCGATCGGCTTCTCGCTGCTCAACGTGGGCGCGACCTCGTTCGGCGGCGGCTCCGGTGCGAAGGACTTCGGCAGCTGGCAGAATCTGACGCTGGGTCTGATCTCCTTGGTGGCCTGCCTCGCGTTCCAGCTGCTCATGAAGGGCACGGCCAAGCAGCTGTCGGTGCTGTTCGGCCTCGTCGTGGGCTACGTGGTCGCGATTGCCATGGGCAAGGTCGACTTCTCCGGCTTCCAGAACCTCGCCATCGTCTCCCTGCCGCAGTTCATGCCGTTCAAGCCGACGTTCGACTGGGGTTCGATCATCTCGCTCGGCCTGCTCTACGTCGTCTCCTCGGTCGAGGTGCTGGGCGACACGGCCGCGCTGACCAAGGTCGGCCTGAACCGCCAGCCCACCGAGCGCGAGACGGCCGGCGCGATCGCCGGCGACGGCCTGATCTCCTCCGTGTCCGGCCTGTTCGGCTGCCTGCCGCTGACCTCGTTCGCGCAGAACATCGGTCTGGTGGCCATGACCAAGGTCGTCAACCGCAAGGTGATCCTCTCCGGCGGCCTGATCCTCGTGGTCGCCAGCTTCGTGCCGGCCATCGCCGAGGTGTTCAACTCGCTGCCGCAGGCCGTGCTCGGCGGCTGCACGATCATGATGTTCGGCAACATCATCCTCTCCGGCTTCCAGATGATCGCCGAGGCCGGCTTCTCGCAGCGCAACATCACGATCGCGGCGCTCTCCCTCACGATCGGCATCGGCTTCACGCAGGTGAGCGACATCTTCAGCCAGTTCCCGGCCCTGTTCCAGCAGATCTTCGCCTCGAACTGCATCGCCGTCGCCTTCGTCGTCGCCGTCATCCTCAACGCCGTCCTACCGAGCGAGGAGCACTTCCTCGCCGCTCGCGGCGAGGAAGAATAAGCACTGTCTCGCCGCCCACGGCGAGGAATAACAGGCGCTGTCTCGCCGCCCACGGCAATGAATGAGAGCCGTCGCCCATAGGCCTCCCTCCGATCACGGAGGGAGGCCTTTCCTGTACGTGAATTCTCCATGAACCGACGGCGAGGCGGCCCGCGCTGCGGCACAATGGTGTCAAGGAGGCGTGCCCATGACCGACGACTACACCGCGAAGATGACCGAGCTGATCGAACTGATGCGTCTGATCGGCAACGACACGCAGCAGTGCGAGGTCAAGGAGTGCAAGCGGCGCATCTCGTCGACCATCACCGACACGCTGTCCGCGTTCTCGAACGGGTCGGGCGGCTGGATCATCCTCGGGCTGTCGGAGAAGGCCGGGTTCACGCCGGTCGAGGGCTTCAACGCACGGGCCATGCAGGAGTCGCTCAGCCAGGCGTGCGAGAAGATGACGCCGCCGGTCAGGCCCACGATCGTGACCTGCCCGTTCGAGGGGTCGAATCTCGTGTTCGCGCGCGTGGACGAGATGCTGCCGCGCGACAAACCGTGCTATCTGACCGAACAGGGACCATATAACGGCTCGTACATCCGCACCGGCGACGGCGACCGGCATATGAACCCGTACGAGGTGGACCGGCTCATCGAGGAGCATCTGCAGCCCACCTACGATCTGGACATCGTGCCGAACGCCACGGTCGACGATCTGGATCCCGTGCTCGTGTCCGGACTGCTGGAGCGGGTGCGTGAACAGCATCCGCACGTGTTCGCCGGGCGAGGCGACGCCGACACGCTGCTGGACCTGCAGGTGCTGCGTCATGACGATTCGGATGAGGCGAGCGTCGGCGGCGTCCTGCGTCCGACGCTTGCCGGGTTGATGGCGTTGGGACGCTACCCGCAGAAGTATTATCCGCGTCTGGGCATCACGATCGCCGTGTTCCCCGGCACCAGCCGCAACGACGTGTTCCGCGGCGACGAACGGCTGGTCGCCTCCAGGTCGATCGTCGGGCCGATCCCGGTGATGATCGACGACGCGGTCGAATCGCTGATGCATTGGATCGGCGCCAAAAAGCCGGACTATCCGCCCGTCGTGCTGCGCGAGGCCATCGCGAACGCGCTCACCCACCGCGACTACTCCCCCGACGCGCGCGGCACGCAGGTGCACGTCAACGTGTTCACCGACCGCATCGAAATCGCCAATCCGGGCGGCCTGTACGGCACCGTCACGCACGACGTGCTCACCGACCCGCATCCGGTGTCCGGAACGCCGTTCCAGTCGACCCGAAACCAGTTCCTGTTCACGCTGCTCGAATCGACCCCGTATCCGGGAGGCGGGTACGTGAACCCGGAGGGCGGCGACGGCTACCAGCG
Source organism: Bifidobacterium amazonense (assembly GCF_018555435.2). Taxonomy (GTDB): domain Bacteria; phylum Actinomycetota; class Actinomycetes; order Actinomycetales; family Bifidobacteriaceae; genus Bifidobacterium; species Bifidobacterium amazonense. The sequence continues at coordinate 32,042 of NZ_JAFEJT020000007.1, read as the reverse complement.
CATCGCCGCCGCGTTGCGCGAGGCCGGCATCGAGCCGGCGACCACGGTGAACACGATCAACACGTTCACCATGACGATCACCAAGCAGCGCACCGCACGGCTTGGCTCTCCCGGTGACGTTTCCAAGGCGATCACCACCGTGCTGGAACGTCATTCGGCGATGAGCGCCAAGGAGATCATGCGCGAGCTGCAGCTGACGCCGCTCGCCGCCACCGCCGGCCTGCGCGAGCTGCTGCGCGAGGGAAGGGTCACCCCGGTGCGGTTCCAGGATGACCCCGATCAGCGGTACCGGCTGAACCTCAGCCGCTCCTCGTGAGGAGGCATCCTCGGATCACGCCTCGGCCAGTTGGGTGAGCGCCGGCGCCGCGGCCACGGGCTTCGCCCGGCGGACCTGACCCACCGCAAGGCCGATGCAGACGAACGTCACCGAGTACAGGGCGATGATGCCGACGCCTCCCAGCCATCCGAGCGCGTCCATCCCGTCCGTTCCGACGCCGAGCGCCATGTCGATCGACGACGTGTACCACCAGCCGGGCGTCAGTTTGACGAACGCGACGACCGTGTCGGGCATCATGCTGATCGGGAACGAGATGCCCGACGTGAACATGATGAGCAGGCCGAACACGTTGGCGAACCCGTTGGCGACCATGTCGGACGCGCCGAATTCGCCGAGCATGAATCCGCATGCCACGCACATGAGGCTGAACATGCAGGCCGATGCGAACGTCATCGCCACGCCGGCCGGCGGCAACGAGGAGACGTCGGCTCCGATGGCGACGGTCAATCCCAAGGCGGCCGCCAGATAGGCCACGCAGATCAGCAGGGCGAAGCAGCACAGCACGCCCATGCGCTTCAGCCCGATCGCCCCCGCCACCGGGGACGCCGCGAGACGACGCCTCAGTTCGCCGGTGCCGAACACGCGCGCCACCAAGCTCACGCACACGCTCAGCGTGAGGAACAGCGGGTAGAGCGCGGTCTTCATCGTGTCGCCGAATCCGGATGCGACGGGATTCACCGCACCGGCATCCCGGCTGTCCCGCGACGTGGAACGGTCCACCGCGACCGGACGGTTGACGTCCGCGTCGTGGGCCGTCTTCGCGGCGGCGACGGCGGCCTGCCGCACGTCATCCATCGTCAGGTCGGAGATCGAGCCTTCCGGCAGCGAGTCGAGATCCGCGTCGAAATCGGACGTGGACGAACCGGCAGCGGCTCCCCCGGCATTCGCGCCGCCCGCCATGCGCTCGTACCATGCCTTGAGCTGTGCCTGGTCGACGCTTGCGTGTTCGCCGATCAGCGCGATCCGCGTGAGCGAGAGGAACCCGTTCACGTTCATGGTGCCGATCGTGCCGGCGCCCGACGTGTAGCTGGTGACCGTCTCGACCCGTGGCATGTCGTCGCCGGAACGCGCGGAGGCGAGGAACCGGTTCGCATAGCCGTCCGGGATGATGACGATGAGATCCGTCCAGTTCGAGGCGACGGCCCGCTGCAGCGATTCGGGATCGTCGTCCAGTTCGACCAGCGCGGCCGATTCGGTCAGATAGTCGCGCAGCCCGTCCGCGATGCCGCCGCGGTCCGCATCCCGGTCGACGACGGCGACGTTCACCTTGGCCGGCTCGTACGTGTCGGCCACCGGCCGGTTGGCGGCGGTGATCTGCGACCAGCTGAGCATGAGCATCATGACGCCCATGAGCACGAGATAGATGATGATGTACGTGCGGTGCGCAAGCAGCACGCGCACGGTGGCCTTATAGGTGTTCATAGCGTTGCCTCCTGAGCATGATCACGCCGGCCGTGAGGAATGCCGCGCTCATCGCGAGCAGGATGGCGCAGGTGCGGACGAACGGTCGGTAGCTGTCGTAGTACATGAGCGAATAGAACAGGTCCGTGACCTGCTGGACGGGATTGATGGTGGCGAGCAGCGGCGCTTTGCGCGCGATCAGGTCGCTCAGCTCCATCGCGAACCCGCCGTACAGGCCGCTGAACAGCGACAGTCCGCAGGAGAGCGCGGTCGCCATGCCCTGCTTGACGCCGGCGGTGAGTTTCGGTATCGCGCCGATCATCGTGCCGAGCGAGCATGTCATGAACGAGGACACGATCACGGCGAGCACGGCCAGCGGTTCTCGGCCGCCGACCGCGATGCCGCAGGCGTAGCGGATGTAGGCGAGCGCGACGAGCAGGCATGCGCAGGAGCACAGCCAGCCGGCGAGGAATCCGGCGACGAGCTGTCTGGCTCGGCCGAGCGGGGCGACGGAACGGCGTATGCCGAGTGCGGAGAGGTTCGCCTGGGCCGTGGTGACCGCGTAGATCATGGTCGACATGGCCATCAGGCAGGCCATGCCCATGAGCGCGTAGTAGTAGCGGGCCATCGCGTCGGGTTTGAAGTTGGTGAGCGTGATCTCTTTGGTGCCGTTCGTGGCCGAGCCGATGCCGTTCCAGAAGGCGCGGTTGACGGCCGCGGTCGGATTGTCCTTGAGCGCGGCTCGCACGGTCGCGCCGGTGCGGTTGTACTGGTCGAGCACGTTGTCGAGCGCGGCGAGGGAGACGTCGAGTCCGACCGCGCTCGTGCTGTTGTTGGCCGTGGCGACGGTGTCGGAGCTGAGCGTGAGCGCGAGCCGTCCGTCGCCGTCGGCGGCGATGATGCCGTCCGTCGTCCCGTCGTCCAGCAGTTCGCGGGCCTGTGCCGTCGAGTCGACCGTGGTGACGTCCAGCAGCCGCACGTCGACGTCGAGGTCGCCGATGGCGGCGCGCGCGTCATCCGTCGTTGTTGTCGTGTCCGTCGTCTTGTCGGTCTTGCCGCTGCCGGACTGCTTGCCGGACAGCGCCGTGATGAGCGTGTCCGCGCCGGTCGTCTTCGTCCAGTTCGCGTCCTCGACGACGGCGACCGATACCGGTGTGATGCTCATGGCGTTGTCCAGGTTGCCGAACACGACGTTGAACATGGTCGACAATGCGATCGGGAACACGATGAGCCAGAACAATGCGCTCGTGTTGCGCAGGTTCGATTTCAGGGTGACGACGAAGGTGCTCCACATGGCGTTCTCCTTTCCTTGCCGGGATGGTCGGAATCGCTCCCGTCAGTCCCGTAGCGCCTTGCCGGTCAGTTCGAGGAACACGTCGTTGAGGCTCGGCGGCCGGCTGGTCAGGTGGCCGATGTTCGCGCCCGCGGAGCGCAGCACGCCGATCAGGTCGACGAGGTTATGGTCGCCGCGCCGGCATCGCACGGCCAGTTCGCGCCCGTCGTACGTCGCCTCGATCACGAACGGGAGCCTGCGCACGGCGGCGAGCGCGTCGTCGGTCAGGTCGAGCGTTTCGATGGTGATCCGCTCCCCCGTGTCGATCATGGCCTTGAGTTCGTCGGCGGTGCCGAGCGCGAGGTGACGGCCGTGGTCCATGATGAGGATGCGGTCGCAGATCTGTTCGACCTCCTCCATGTAGTGGCTGGTGTAGATCACGGTCGCGCCGGCCTGGTTGAGTTTCTGGATGCCTTCGAGGATCGCGTTGCGGCTTTGCGGGTCGACGGCCACGGTCGGTTCGTCGAAGAAGATGAGATCGGGCTTGTGCGCGATGCCGCAGGCGATGTTGAGCCGGCGCAGCAGGCCGCCGGAGAGTTTGCCGGGACGGAATCTGCGGAAGTCCTGCAGGCCGGCGAAGTCGATCGCCTCTTCGACGAGCGGCGCGCGGTCGGACTTCTTCGGCACGTACAGCGAGCAGAAGTAGTCGATGTTCTCGGTGACGGTCAGTTCGTTGAACACGGCCACGTTCTGCGGCACGATGCCGATGCGGCGTTTGAGCTCGTAGCTGGTCGGCGTCATCGGCTGGCCGAACACGCGGATCGTGCCGGAGTCGTAGGTGAGCAGCGCGAGGATGCAGTTGATGGCGGTGGTCTTGCCTGAGCCGTTGGGGCCGAGCAGGCCGAAGATCTCGCCCTGGCGCACGTCGAGGTCGAAGTAGTCGAGCGCGACCATGTCGCCGTATCGTTTGACCAGCTGGCTGACGTGGACGGCCGGCGTCTCGTTGTTGTCGGTCATGTCCGCTCCTTTCCTTGGGGTATCTTCATCATCGCGCGCCGGGGCATGGCCGCGCTACAGTCATCCGTCACGATCTGGGCCCGGCTCCATGACATTTGTCACGTATTCGTCGCATCCCGGGAGCCGGCTACCATGGCAACCATGCTCGTCCTGCTGGAGAAAGCCCTGCTGCTGGCCTGCGGAACGGCCGTGGCGGCATTGTCCGGCTTTGATTCACTGTCGCTGATCGGCCTGCTGGCCGCGATCTCGTTGTCCTGTCTGGGGGAATGGCTGATGGCGCGGCGCACTCCCCCGCTCATGGCCGCCGTGCCGGCCTGTCTGTGCATGGCGGCGGCCCTGCTGATGCCGCGATGGTGCATGCTGCTGCCGGTCGTCGCCTATGATGCGCCTCGTCTGCCGTCGATGATGCGTGACGCGCGCGCCGACCGGCTGGTCCGGTGTCTGCCGTTTGCGCCGATCGTCGTCGCGTTCGTGAGGGCATCGACCGCGGCCGATCGCACGATCATGGTGCTGACCGGGCTGTTCGCCGTCGTCGGCATGATGCTCGGCCGGTCGCGCGCGACCGTCATGCGATTGCGCCGGTCGTTGCGGCATACGCAGGATCTGGCCCGCGACAGCAGGCGAGTCAGCCGTCGCCGCATGGCCGACGTCGCCGAGGAGCGCGCCCAGTCGATCCGCACGGCCACGCTCAACGAGCGCACGCGCATCGCCCGCGACATCCATGACAACGTCGGGCATCTGCTCACGCGCGCGATCATGCAGTCGCAGGCGGGCAAGGCGGTGGCCGACGCGACGGACGATCCGGTCGCCGCGCAGGGCTTCGGCGCGTTGAACGACACGCTGAACGAGGCGATGACGATGGTGCGCCGCTCCGTGCACGATCTGGAGGACGACGGCACGGATTTCGCCGCGCAGATCGCGGATGCGGCGCGCACGTTCGGCGACGCGTCGCCGGGCTTCTCCGTGGCCTTGTCGAACGAGATCACGGATGCGCCTGCACCGGTGACGCGCTGTTTCGCGACGGTGATCCGCGAATCGCTGTCGAACGTGGCCCGGCACAGCGACGCGCGTTCGGCGAGCGTGACGTTGCGTGACTTCCCGGCGATCTGGCAGCTGGTCGTGCAGGATCCGGGACCGGCCAGAACGCCGGCCGACGAGTCCCACGCCGGACGCTCCGCCGCCGACGCCGAATCGTTGCGCGGCATGGGATTGGCCGACATCGAACGCCGCGTGCGCGCGCTCGGCGGCACGTCGTCGTGCGGCCCGTACGGCGCGGGATGGCGCGTGTTCGTCACGATTCCCAAACGGCGGTGGACATACCATGATCGTGACGGACGATCATGACCGGCGGAACCGGCCCGTCCGACCGACCGATAGGTACCGAGGGGCATAAGGAACGACGATGAGAACGGCGATTGCGGACGACGATCCGATCGTATGCCAGTCGTTGGCGACGATCCTGACGGCGACGCACACGGCGGACGTGCTGTGGACGGCGAACGACGGGGATGCGGCGGTGACGGAGTATTTCCGGTCGCCGTCGAGCCGGCCGGACGTGCTGCTCATCGACGTGCAGATGCCCGGCAAGGACGGTCTGGCCGCGGCCCGGGAGATTCTCGCCAAGGATCCGGGCGCGAAGATACTGTTTCTGACCACGTTCGCGGACCGGTCGTATATCACGCAGGCCGTGTCGCTCGGCGCGCGCGGCTATCTCATCAAACAGGACGTCGCGTCGGTCGGTCCGGCGTTGCAGGCGGTCATGGCCGGACAGATCGTGCTCGGCGCGGAGGTGTTGGACAAACTGTCGGGCAGCGAGTCGTCGTCCGACATGACCGACGCGGCCGACACGGCCGGAGCCGCCGGTCCGACCGGCACATCAGCCGGCATCACGTCGGCGGCCGGACGGGAGTGCGATCACGCCGCCGACCGGGACGCGCTCGAAGCGCTGCCGGAACGCGACCGCGACATCGCCGCACTGGTCGCCGAAGGACTCGACAACCGCGACATCGCCGCCAGGCTGTACCTGTCCGAAGGCACGGTGCGCAACCGCGTCAGCGGCATCCTCGACAAGATGGGACTGACGAACCGCACGCAGCTGGCGATCCTGTGGATCCGCGGACACCGGTAGGCAAACCGACCAGATCGTGCCGGACGCAAAGCTCCCGCGGATGCCGGCACCGTGCCGTCCGGCCGGAGGGTCCTCAGCCCGCCGTCACATGAACAGGAACCAAGAGGCGACGTCCCACCAGATACGCACAGGCATGTTCATGCCATACGCGAATTGCTTGAAGAACAGGAACAGGACCGCGACGACGACGCCCGCCGCGAACCAGCCGAACACGATTCGACGCAGCGCCGAGCGCGCGTCGAACGGGAAAGCGCAACCGGCCATGGTACCGTCCCCGCCGACGACCGTCCCCAGAGACGGCTCCGTCGCACCGACCGCACCGGCCCGCCCCGCCTGCGCGACGCCGTTGCCGGCGGCCACGCCCAGCCCCGCGTCGAGCGCATACAGCACGGCGACCACGGCGACCACGATCATCCACGCGAAGTCGATCTCGTAACGGTAGTCGACACCGGTGATGCGCGCGTCGACGAGGAAGACAAGCCCCGCGCACCCGAGCACCCCGGCGGCGAGGCCCGTGGCCCGCACCCGAGCCATGAGCGGACGCCATACGACGAGCGCGAACAGGATGAGCGCGAACGGCGCGTCGGTCATGAACCATCCTCCGAAGTGCGGATGCTCGGACCGCCAAGTGGTCAGCGGCACCTCATCCCAGCCGACAAACGGGAAGTGGGCGGTGAGGTTCGGCGGCTGCAGGAGGTAGTGGAAGAGGAACGCCGGGTATTGGGTCAGCGGCGCATGGAAATGCGTCATGTCGTAGCCGGTGAGATTGTAGGTGGCGCCGAAGTCCGTGGGCGAGCCGAACCGGATCATGTTGTACGCGAACTGGGGCAGGAACACGACCACGTACGGGATGAGCGCGTACGCCCAGACGGTCGCCTCGCGCAGGAACCCGTGACGGCCGTGCAGTCCCTCGCGCCAGAGGCCGCGGATCTCGTCGGCGAACAGGGGTATGGCGATCAGGGAGGCGGCGGCCACCTGAGGCCGGCATGCGATCGTCAATGCCATGAGGAACGATCCCAAGGCCAGGAAGCGTTTGTCGGGGAGCCCCGAGCCAAGGCCGAGCAGTTTCGCCTCGATCCATGCGGCAAGGCCGCCGGCGGCGCATGCGACGGCCAGCTCCTGCGGGATCTGGTAGAAGAGACCGAGCTGGATGAGCATGGCGATGCCGTTGCCGAGCATGAAGGCGAGCATGCCGAGCATGGTCGCGCCGAGCGAGACGGGGCGACGACGGCCGATCAGCCGGGCGATCTGCACGGCGAGCAGGGCGCATGCGGCGGAAGCCAGCAGGGCGACGACGGCAATGCCGGCGTTGGTGGGCAGCGGCATGCCGGTCACGGCCTTGAACGGGACGAACAGCAGGATCGCCGGTAGGACCCCGAAATAGCTGTAGTAGCGCCCATCATGGAACGCGACGTCGAAGTAGATGGGCATGTCGGGGTGGTTCAGGGCGAGCAGGGTGCGCGAGCGCGTGTCGTACGGGTTGGCCATGCCGGCGAACGCGTCATTGACCGGATAGTCAAGCCATGCGCGGCCGTTCAGGATCGCATCGGCGAGACGCTGGTACTGGTCGGTGGCCTGATATGTGGCGTAGAAGTCCCAATAGACCGGTTCGGGACTGTCCTGCGGGGTGGCCATCGCGAACAGGGCGAGCGGCACGGTGCAGGCGAACGCGGCGCATAGGGCGAGCGGCGCAAGACAGGCTCGGGTTCTTGCCAGTCGGATCCGATAGAGGCGGGACGAGGGCCTGAACAGGATGACGAGCAGCGCGACGACGGTTTCGAGCGCGAGCCGCAGGAGACTTACACGCATCGGCACGTGCGGGTTCACGGTCACCGGGTTGTACGGGATGACCGCGCCCTTGTCCATGCGGTAGCGGATGCGCACGCGGGTGGCCCGTCCGCCGACCCGGGAGTATCGGGAGGCTTCGGACGACGGCGAGTAGCCGACGTCGGCGTTGGCGTCGTACCAGCCGCCGTCGGTTGCCTTCGCGGTGGAGATCCGCCAGCGCACGGTGTCGTCCTGACGCGGGCGTTCGGCGTTCGCATGTCCCATGTACAGGTATTCGATCGGCTGGTCGGAGGACAGGTCGCGCCAGGCGTAGTCGGGATCGGTGACTATGGCGATGCCGCCCTTCTCGACGGTCAGCCCCGGGCCGACGCCGTCGTCGCGCGCCTGTTCGGGCCGTGAACCGGCAGTCTGCCAGAACGGCAGGTTGAAGACGAACAGTTCGAGCACGACGATCGTGAGGACGGCGACGAGGACCGGCGTGACGCGCGCCCTCGTCATCCGGGGCATCGGGATCCCACGGATCATCGGACGCCCCCATCCATGCCGGCGGCGGCCGACGCCGTCCCCACGCCGCGGGACCGGGACCCGCCGGCCGCACCGCCGCGGCCCAATCCCGCGGCGAACGCCCTGACCCATGCCGGGGAAAGCACGCCCATCGCGGCGAGCACCGCCAGATAGACCATGTATTCAAGCATGTAGACAAGCACCAGCACGATGAAGTTGCGGATGGGAAGGATCGGTGCAAGCGCCGCCATGACGATCCACAGGACGACGTTGACGCCGACCGCGACCCATGCGGCGCGCGACATGACGTCGCCGAACCGACGACGCACCTGCATGTAGGAGACGAGCATCGTCAGGAACGTCGCGCCCATGCTCGTGGCGGCCACGGCGGTGATGCCGCCGAACCGGGCGGCGACGACGAACGCGGCCACCACGACCGGCAGCGATACGGCGGACAGGATGTCGGAGAAGTGCGTGTCCCTCTCGGCGTTCAGCACCATGTTGAGCACGACCGTGGCGCCCATGAAGAAGCTCGACAGAGCCAGGCACGACAGGGCCGGAGCGGCCACGGCGAACTGCCGGGAGTAGAAGGACGACAGGAGGTTGACGCTTGTGGCCGAGATGGAGACGGCCATCGGCAGGATGAACACGACCGCCAGAAGCACGAGGTCACGGGCCTTGCCAAGCGCCTCGACGCGCCGCCGTTCGCCGATCAGCCCGGAGACGACGGGCAGGATGATCACGGCGAACGCCTGCAGCAGATAGTACGTGGTCTTGCCGAAGTTCATGGCCCCGGTGTAGAAGCCGGACATCGCGTCGGGCAGGTTGGCCTTGACGACAAGCGTGTCGGCGCTCAGGACGAGCGAGGCCATGATGAAGAACAGGGAGAACGAGATCGTGCCGTGCGCGGCCTCGCGCCAGCCGATGCGCGAATGGGACGCGGCGGCCTTCCCTTTGCCGCCGCGCCTGCGCATGGCGATCAGATGCGGCGCGAGCATCGCCGTGCCGAGAAGGATGACGAGGATCATCGACGCGCAGTAGCCGAACTCCACGCCGATGACCGGCCGGTCGGGAAAAACGAATATGATCAGCGGGATCGTGCCGAGCTTGACGAGCGGGTACAGCGTGGACAGCAATGCGCTGCGGCCGAAGCACTTCAACCCGTCGTTGATGCCGAGCATCACGACATACAGGCCGTTGGCGGGCACCAGGAACGCGGCCAGACGCATGTACAGGTCGAGCGACCGGTCGCCCAGCACCCGGCCGAACACGGGGGCGCCGAGCACGTCGACGGCCACGAACACGGCGACGATGCCCGTCTGCACGGCGAGGGTCTTGACGACCACGTCGCGTGGATCGTACCGTCCGGACGACAGGGTGCGCGACAGGGACTGCCGCGCACCGTTGGACACGAACAGATATTCGATGTCGAGCACGGTGATGACGGTGCCCACCACCCCGTAGCCCGCCGGCGTGGCGAAGCCGCCAAGGAAGAAATGGATCGCATAGCCGCTGACGAAGAACGCGAGGTTGCTGACGAGGTTCAGGATGAGTCCGCGGTTCATCGTTCGTCTCCTTTCCGACCGCCGTGCGCCGGTTCGGCGCCGGTCCCGACCGATGGTTCGTCCGTCCCGTCCCGACATGACGCGCACAGGGCGAGCATGAACGGGACGACGACGAGCGCCCACAGCATGTACCGGCTGGCCGTGGGCTTGAGCGGTATGGAAATCGCGCTAGGCAGCAGCGACAGCAGCGACCAGACGAGCGGCGCCCCGGTCACGGCGGGCAAGGCGGCGTATGCCGGTCGCGCCGGCCGTCTGCCGCGGCGACCGTGGCGCAGCAGGCGGAAGAGCAGGAACGCAGGCAGGATAAACGTCCACAGGGCTGTCAGCGTCAATATCCGAAGCACGGGCGTGGATTGCCAGAAGCCCCACAGGGCGTAGACGCCCGACTGTCCCTCGGGGTTCGCGCGGTACCGGGGCATGCGTGAGAACGGCGGGCTGATCGCATTGGCGATCTGGAATCGGATGCGGTTGGCCGTCGCCCTGCCTGCGATGCCGCGCAGCTCGTCCAAGCCGATCCCCCGGTCGGTGACGTCGGTCGGCGTGCGGCTCACGGCGACCCATCCCGATTCGAGGGCGGCGAACGCGTTCGCATACGAGTCCGGGTGACGCAGGCCCATCGCCGCCCACGCCCGCAGGTACTCCCCCACGCCCGATGGGTCGCGTAGCGAGTACTGGATGATGGGATCGGCCAGATATGGGTTGTAACGCGAGGCCATCCGCGAGAACGGCACGTGGTTGACTCGGTCGATGGCTGCGCGCTCCGCGTCGGTCACATCATCCGGATGATCGAGCGCATACCGCGCGGTCATCTGCATTGGCACGACCAGCAACTGGTTCTGATCCTCGGGCGTCACGTCGAGAACGGAACGGGCGACGGTGGGGAAAACGACCATCGCCGTGACCGCCGTGACGGCGGCGACTGCGGCCACGCGCAGCCGGTCGGCCCATCCGGCTCGCATCAGCGGCAGGCAGCACAGGGAGAGAACCGTCACGTACAGTCCCGTCATCGTCGTCAGGGCGGCCGCCACGGACAGGGCCGCGAACCCGACGGCGAAACGGGGCGAGCGCAGCACCGTGAGACGGGTGCGGACGGTCTCGGCAAACATCACCAGCCACGGGACGAGGAACAGGAGGTGCAGCGAATCCTTGACGATGGACATCATGAAGATCGCGAGGGCGGGGAACAACGAGAAGAAGGCGAACAAGGCGACTGCGGCCACGCGCGCGGCCCTTGGACGCCCGACGTGCGCGACATACAGGCACACGCCGGAAAGCTCCGCGCACATGACGACGCATTGGACGATGACGTAGACGGCCAACGCGCTCCGATAATCGCCGGCGAACGCATCACCGAGACGAGCGAGCGAGCCGAACACGATCGTGTCGAGCAGGGGATGGTGGGAGGAGATCGAGCCGGCAGGCTGCCCGTACGCCCCGATGCCGTACCATTGGGCGATCTGGTCGCCGGTGTCGTACCAGATGGTGCCGGGGTACATCATGACGATGACCGGCGACCAGCATGCGAGCATGACCGCGGACGTCGCGAGAAGCCGTCCGGCGAACGGCAGGGACCGGTAGCGCTTCAGCATGGGGGAAGCGGCGATGCGGAAGGCGGCGTATACGGCGGGTTTGTCCCGACCGCCGCGATCCATTCTCGCGGGAGCCGTCATGAGTCCCTCGCCAATGAGGAACACGAGGAGCAGCAGGGCGGCACCCAGTGAGCGGACGGCGAAACGGGCGTCGAACGGTCCGAGCGTCGCGACGGTCGCCGCGTCGTCGGCGCCTGTGACGGCTACGCCGCATATGAGGCACAGCACCGTCTGAGCCGCCGACGGAGGCCTGAACCTGCCCAACTTCATGATTACGACGATAGGGGACGGCTCCGCTCGATCGAAGGCATTTGGCCTACTGTTCATCGAGTGATGTCGGTCCTGTAACGCTGGACGGAGAGACTCCCTCCCGTCAGTTGTGTTTCATGGCGATGCCTTCGGCATGCGCCACGGATATGCAGAAGGCTCCCCGAGGATTTCTCCTCGGGGAGCCTTCTATGCCGTTATGACCTAGCGATCAGGCTAATGTCACTCGTTGTCGCCGGCGGTGGCGGCGGTGGCGGTGACGGCACCCTGGACGTCGGTCTTCACGCCGGAGTACACCCAGTCGGTGTAGTCCGGGTGATCGTAGCCGTTGTCGACCGCGAACTGGAAGGCTTCCTGACGGAAGGCCTCGAGCTCGTTGATCTTGTCGGCGAACTTCTCGGCGTCAACCATGCGCAGGGCCTCGGCGGTCAGCTCATAGCGGTCGATGTTGTTCACGCGGACCATGTCGTACGGGGTGGTGGTGGAGCCCTGCTCCTCGTAGCCGTGGACGTTGAAGTTGTCGTGGTTCGGGCGATCGTAGATCAGACCACGCACGTCGCGGGCGTAGGAGTGGTACGCGAAGAGGACCGGCTTGTCGGCGGTGAAGATCTCGGCGAACTCCTCGTCGGACAGGGCCTCGTCGTTCTCCTTGGCGGACTGCAGAGCGAGCAGATCCACGACGTTGACGACCTTGAACTTGATGCCCAGGGCAGCCAGCTTGTCGGCGGCGGCCATGAGCTCCTGCTGCGGGACGTCACCGGCGGCGGCCAGCACGATGTCGGCCTCGTCGTTGGACTCGACGTTGGAAGCCCACTTCCACTCGGCGGCACCCTTCTCGAGCTCGGCACGGGCCTCGTCGAGGGTCAGCCAGGTGGCGGCCGGCTGCTTGCCGGCGATGATCGCGTTGATCTTGTTGGTGGACTTGTAGCACTTCTCGGCGACGGCCAGCAGCATGTTGGAATCAACCGGGAAGTAGATGCCGATGACGTGGTCGTTGTTGAAGCACTTGTTCAGCAGGACGGAGGTCACGCCCGGATCCTGGTGCGAGAAGCCGTTGTGATCCTGACGCCACACGTGCGAGGAGACCAGGAGGTTCATCGAGGAGATCGGCTTGCGCCACGGGATCTCACGGACGGTGGCCTCCAGCCACTTCGCGTGCTGGTTGAGCATGGAGTCGATCACGTGCACGAAGGACTCGTAGGAGCTCCAGATGCCGTGACGGCCGGTGAGCAGGTAGGCCTCGAGGAAGCCTTCCATCTGGTGCTCGGAGAGCTGCTCGGTGACCTGACCGGTGACGGCCATGTGCTCATCGACCTGCTCGGACAGGTAACCGGCGTCCCACTGCTTGTTGGTGACGTCGTACGCGGCCTGCAGACGGTTGGACGCGGTCTCGTCCGGTCCGAAGATACGGAACGAATCCGGGTTCAGCTTGATGATGTCGCGGGTGTAGACGCCCAGACGACGGGTGGCTTCGAGCTGGCCCCAGCCGTGGCCGTACTCCTGGACTTCCTTGACCTCGTAGTCCTCGAGCTTCGGGAGCTTGAGGTCCTCGCGGATCAGGCCGCCGTTGGCGTTCGGGTTGGCGCCGATGCGCAGCTCACCCTTCGGCATGAAGGCGGTGACGTCGTCCTTCACGGCGCCGTTCTCGTCGAACAGCTCCTCCGGCTTGTAGGACTCGAGCCAGTTCTTGAGGACCTCGAAGTGGGCCTCGGTGTCGCGGGCGGAAGCCAGCGGGACCTGGTGCGAACGCCAAGAGCCCTCGGTCTTCTTGCCGTCGATGAACTTCGGGCAGGTCCAGCCCTTCGGGGTGCGGAAGATGATCATCGGGTAGAACGGACGATGCACGTCGTCGGTCTGAGCCGCGGACTTGATGTCGCAGATCTCGTCCCAGACGTTCTCGAACAGCTCGGCGAAGCGACGGTGGATGGACATGTGGTCCTCATCGTCGAAGCCGGCGACGAACTCGTACGGCTCGTAGCCCATGCCGTGGAAGAACTCGTGGAGCTCTTCGTCGGAGATGCGGGACAGGATGGTCGGGTTGGCGATCTTGTAGCCGTTGAGGTGCAGGATCGGCAGCACGATGCCGTCGGTGCGCGGGTTGACGAGCTTGTTGGACTGCCAGCCGGTGGCCAGCGGGCCGGTCTCGGCCTCGCCGTCGCCGACGATGGCCGGGACGAACAGGCTCGGGTTGTTCATGATCGCGCCGTAGGCGTGGGACAGGGCGTAGCCCAGCTCGCCACCCTCATGGATGGAGCCCGGGGTCTCCGGAGCGAAGTGGGACGGGATGCCGCCCGGGTAGGAGAACTGACGGAAGAACTTCTGCAGACCGGCCTCGTCCTTGGTGATCTTCGGGAAGGTCTCGGTGTAGGTGCCGTCCAGGTAGGACTGGGAGGTACCGGCCGGGCCGCCGTGGCCCGGGCCCATGATGATCACGGTGTTCTGGGAGTGATCTGCGATGAAGCGGTTGATGTGGCCGATGAGGAAGTTCAGGCCCGGGGTGGTGCCCCAGTGGCCAACCAGACGGTGCTTGACGTCTTCGCGGGTGAACGGCGCCTTCATCAGCGGGTTGGAACGCAGATAGATCTGGCCGATGGAAAGGTAGTTGGCTGCACGCCAGTACTTGTCAACGCCTTCGAGGGATTCCTCGGAAACCGGAGCGTTGAGCTTCTTCCAAGGGGTGCCAATAACAGGACTCGTCATATGTACTCCTGTACTCCTGCACTGTGTTGTGCGATTGGTTATTATCGGTAGGTCATGGGCCGTGCCGAGCCTTGCGATTCAGCCGTGCTCAATCCCAATCACTTGGCATCATACGATTGATGCCCGACTTCTGACCGATTTTTTGCGTGTGTGTTCGGAAATGTTAGGAAAATCTAATGTTTTGTTTGCTTTCGATGTGGATTTTGTGAACACCAAGTTTACCGAAACGTTACCTCAAAACGGCCATTTTCCGCGCCAAATCAACGATTTAAGCATATAGGCCACGTTCGTTTCTCCCCAGGGGAGCGCGGCGTGTTGTTCAAGCGAACGTAACGGAATGTTACTTTCATCGCATCCCGTCCGCGGCACGGCAACACGCCTTCAATGTCGCCTTGCGCCGCCATAATGGATCTGTTAACCGTCCGGAACACCCAATTTTGCATATAAAGGGAGAATTCATGGCAACAGGTCCTGTCCTTGTCGTTGATTTCGGAGCCCAGTACGCCCAGCTCATCGCGCGCCGCGTGCGCGAGGCCGGCGTCTACTCCGAGCTCGTGCCCCACTCCATGCCGGCCGACGAGATCCTCGCCAAGGATCCCAAGGCCATCATCCTGTCCGGCGGCCCCGCCTCCGTCTTCGAGCCCGGCGCCCCGCGCGTCGACACCAAGCTGTTCGACGCCGGCGTCCCCGTGCTCGGCATCTGCTACGGCTTCCAGGCCATGGCCTACGCGCTCGGCGCGGACGTCGACAAGGCCGCGCTCGGCGAATACGGCAAGACCGAAACCACGATCGACCATGCGGACGGCATCCTCGCCGGCTCCCCGGCCGAACAGAACACGTGGATGAGCCACGGCGTGGCTGTCAAGACCGCGCCCGCCGGCTTCGAGGTGCTCGCCCACACCGAAGGCGCGCCCGTCGCCGCCATGCAGGACGAATCCCGCAAGCTCTACGGCGTGCAGTGGCACCCGGAGGTCAAGCACACGCCGATGGGCCAGCAGCTCATCGAGACGTTCCTCCATAAGTGCGCCGGCCTGCCCAACGACTGGGACGCCTCCGGCATCATCGAGGACCAGGTCAAGAAGATCCGCGAACAGGTCGGCGACGCCGAAGTGATCTGCGGCCTGTCCGGCGGCGTCGACTCCGCCGTCGCCGCGGCCCTCGTGCACAAGGCCGTCGGCGACCAGCTCACCTGCGTGTTCGTCGACCATGGCCTGCTGCGCAAGGGCGAGGTCGAGCAGGTCAAGCACGACTTCGTCGCCGCGACCGGCATCCGCCTGATCACCGTCGACGCGGCCGACGACTTCCTCGACGCGCTCGCGGGCGTCTCCGAGCCGGAGCGCAAGCGCAAGATCATCGGCGAGAAGTTCATCCGCACCTTCGAGAAGGCCCAGCGCCAGGTGCTCGAGGAGGCCGGCGCCCGCGGCAAGGAGGTCAAGTTCCTCGTGCAGGGCACCCTCTACCCGGACGTCGTCGAATCCGGCGGCGGCGACGGCGCGGCCAACATCAAGAGCCACCACAACGTCGGAGGCCTGCCCAAGGATCTCAAGTTCGAACTCGTCGAGCCGTTGCGCACCCTCTTCAAGGACGAGGTGCGCGCCATCGGCACCGAACTCGGCCTGCCCGACGAGATCGTCTGGCGCCAGCCGTTCCCGGGCCCCGGCCTCGGCATCCGCATCGTCGGCGAGATCACGCGCGAGCGCCTCGCCGTCCTGCGCGAGGCCGACGCCATCGCCCGCGAGGAGCTCACCAAGGCCGGCCTCGACCGCGAGATCTGGCAGTGCCCCGTCGTGCTCCTCGCCGACGTCCACTCCGTCGGCGTCCAGGGCGACGAGCGCACCTACGGTTCCCCCATCGTCCTGCGCCCCGTCTCCTCCGAGGACGCCATGACCGCCGATTGGTCGCGCCTGCCCTACGACGTGCTCGCCACGATCTCCACGCGCATCACCAACGAATGCCGTCAGATCAACCGAGTCGTCCTCGACTGCACCTCCAAGCCCCCGGCAACCATCGAATGGGAATGATGAATCATTAATCGTGTTACAGAGCATGAAGGATTACCGTCATCCGTCTTCATGCTCTGTGCAATGATGCTCCGCTGCCGGCGTATCCCGGGAACAATACGCCGGCATCAGCCGAGGAAGTAATCATCCACCTGCCGCATGTCGGTAAGGATTTCCTCTTGTGGCACGCCAAGGGACCGGGCAAGTTCGATCGAGCCCGCAAATGCTACGGACACGTCGATGGTGAACGTCTTCCCCAGGATGCGAAGATATGACATCATCGCGGCATCCGATCGCTCCACGTATTTCCGGTATTCCCCAGCCAGTCGCAAATCCTGCTCATGCGCCTCTCTGGCATGGCGTTTCAGCACCGCGGTCTCATGCTTGTTCGCAATGTCTTTGGCGCTTTCGTACATCAAGGTTCCCACGGCATTGCCCACTAGCGCTCCCAGCACCGGGATGGGAATCAATGCTTGGCCAAGAAAACCGGATAGGGCGCTGACTGCCGAATCAAGGCATATCATCTCCGAACGTCTGATGAACTCGGCTTCATCCACGGCACCGGAACGAAATTCGTGGATCTGCTCCGCGACGCCGAAGGAAGCGGTCATCAACGCAGTCGCCACGGCTGCGGGGGTGGCCGTGAAATTGTTCAGACCGTAGACACCTGCGCCGCGCACCCCGCCCTTTGCCAGACCGAGCCCGGATTCCTTCGCGATCGCAACCCAGTCGTCCTGCGTCAGTTCGCGGAGTCCTCCCCGCCCCATGGCACGGCGCCTCACAGCTAGCGCAAAGGTCGTGGCGCCTTCCATTGCCGCACCTATCACGGTTGCCTTGGCCCCTTCCGCCATGCTGGGCCGGCTCGCCCTGTACGCGGATTCGCGGATTCGCCGATCCTCGTCAGCCAGCACGGTCTTCCGTGCCTTCATCGCTCCGTCGATCGCATCCCTCTGGACCTCGGCATAGGAGAAATCCGACGGTTCGAGATCATCAATGCGTAGCCCGGTGGAATGGAAGTATTCTTGGATCTTCTCCCAATCCGAGTATGACGCTCCGTCCGCGCCCTTGACCAGTCTCACGGCCTCGGGCCGAGTCATGCCATACAGTCTGCGGATCGTACCGTAATAGTCCTTGGGAATCTGGTAAATCCCCGAATCATCCACGAAGTCGGGATACTTCTTCAGATGATCAAGCACGGCATTGAGGGAATACCGACCTCCCGACTGCACGAACTTGACCTGAATGTTCACACCGTCACGTGCAAGATCCGCCGCGCCGTTGTCGTTGACCCATCGGCAAATCGGACTCTGTCCACGCAGCATCGATCTCGCGTTCTCGATGCCGCATTCGGCCACCTCGGCGATGAATCCATGGACACCCCTGTCGCCGCCGCGGTTCGTCACGACGAGCTTGTCGATTTCCGCCACCGCCCAATCCATTGATGCCATCGCATCCCTGAAGTTGAGGTCCTGCGCCGCCAGTCGGTCGATGAAGTCACCGATCCTCAGCTGGTTGATGAGACCGATCCACGCCCCCGTCAGCTGTTCCTGGGCGTTACGGGCGACGCTATCCGCCATATCCGTCATTCCACATCCCCGTCGGAGATTCTTTCCGCGATGAGGGCGGACAACGCCTTAGTCGAATTGACCAATGCGCCGAGCCGTAGCCGTTCCTCGTCCGCGAGGGAATGGTAGTCGGCACCATACGCGTGACAGCATGACAGGAAGCTTCCGCTCAATGCCTCCCGCAGTTTGCCGGTTCTGGAAGACACATCACCGATGTGCACGGTCATCTTGCCCAGTGCGGCCGCGTTCTCCTTCAGGGCGAGAAGCTCACGTTGCCGTTCCTGCGCGATGTCATGCCGTTTCTTGGCGAACAGCACGATCGACGTGAGCAATGTGGCTCCAGCCATAGTCCATCCGATCGGCCCCGCCATGGCGAGCAGCGCATTGCCCGCGGCCATGCCGCCGCCGCCAGCGGCCAATGCGCCGCCTCCCAGCCAGGCCAACGCCGCATTGGTCGCCGCCGCTCCGGATAACGTCGAGATGGCGGTGCCCGTGGACGCGGTACCGAACGTGGTCGCCGCCCATATTGCGACAGAAGGAGCCATGCTGGCCACTGCCATGCCAGCGGCCGCGCCGGCGCCGGCGCCAATCGCCGACTCCCTGGCCGCCTTTATCTCCCGACGGGCGAAGGTCTCACTGTCCTCGAATTCTTTTCTTGTGAGAATGATTTCCGCGATATCCTGTTGGAACGACTTCGGAGTGTTCGCTATCGAATTGACGAGCGCGGTCACTGCGTCGAGGAGGTCCACGGAGCGTTCCCGAATTCTCAGCAGACCCATGCCGGCGTCGTTCAAGTCAGTGTAGGCGAGATTGTACTCGATGACGGCTTGATCGTATTCGTCGATCTTTTCCTCGGTTTTCTCTTCTTTCTTTTCAACGACCTTCTCGGCCGACGATTTCAGATCCGCCGCAGCTTGGGACATGGTGTCGCGGGCTTTCTTCGCTGCGTCCCCAGTCGCTTTTATCCCCTGTCCCGCCACCCCGGCAAACGCACCGGCAGCTCTCCCCGCCTGTTTCTTCGCCGCATCTGCTGCCTCAGCGAGATCAAACTGAAATGCCATACTCATCTCTCCATCGATCGACGCAATCATGCTGATTTATATCCCCGTTGCATCCAAACGACAGTCTCCCCGTACACCCCGGAGAACGCCGATACGGTGCCGCGGCAAACATACGAACCAGCATACATGGGTGGAATCTTCGGTACAATTCTTACATTTGCGCGCGGCGCATCCGAGTGCCGCGCCGACGCCGAGGCCACGGACCGAAAGGAATGCCGATTCACATGCGACAGGGATTCGACAACGACAAGTACATCGCGCTGCAGGCCGAAAACATCAGGAAACGCATCGCGCAGTTCGGCGGCAAGCTGTATCTGGAGTTCGGCGGCAAACTGTTCGACGACTACCATGCGTCGCGCGTGCTGCCCGGATTCCGGCCGGACACCAAGTTCCGCATGCTCGAAAGCATGAAGCAGGACGTGGAGATCGTCATCGCGATCAACGCCAACCATATCGAAAAGGCCAAGATGCGCGGCGACCTCGGCATCACGTACGACGAGGACGTGCTGCGCCTGATCGACGTGTTCCGTTCGCGCGGCTTCCACGTCGGCTCCGTCGTGCTCACGCAGTACGCGAACCAGCCGGCCGCCGACGTCTACCGTCGCCGGCTTGATCAGCTCGGCATCACCTGCTATCTGCACTACCCCATCGCCGGCTATCCGCACGACATCGAACGCATCGTGTCGCCCGAAGGCTACGGACGCAACGACTACGTCGAAACCAGCCGTCCGCTCGTCGTCGTCACCGCGCCCGGCCCCGGCTCCGGCAAGCTCGCCACCTGCCTGTCGCAGCTCTACCACGAGCATCAGCGCGGCGTCGCGGCCGGCTACGCGAAATACGAGACGTTCCCGATCTGGAACCTGCCGCTCAACCATCCGGTCAACGTCGCGTACGAGGCGGCAACCGTCGATCTCGACGACGCGAACATCATCGACCCGTTCCATCTCGAGGCGTACGGCAAGACGACGGTCAACTACAACCGCGACGTCGAGGCGTTCCCAGTGCTCAAGGCCATGATGGAGCGGATCATGGGCGAAAGCCCCTACCAAAGCCCCACCGACATGGGTGTGAACATGGCCGGCTACGCGATCTCGAACGACGAGGCGTGCCGTGAGGCCGCGAAGATGGAGATCGTTCGGCGGTATTTCACGGCGGCCGAACAGCTCAAGCGCACCGGCACCGGTGAGGAGCAGGTCGAACGCCTCCATTCGATCATGCAGCGCGCCGGCGTGGACGAGAACCTGTCCCCCGCACGGGCGGCCGCCCTGCGCAAGGAGGAACTGACCGGGGCTCCCGCAGGCGCGATGGTGCTGCCGGACGGACGGGTCGTCACCGGCAAGACCGGCGTGCTCATGGGAGCGGCCAGCGCGCTGCTCATGAACGCGCTCAAGGCAGTCACCGGCGTGGACGCGGAACTGCCGGTGATCGACGACGCGAACATCGAGCCGATCTGCACGCTCAAGACCGAGCATCTGCACAGCACGAACCGCCGCCTGCACTCCGATGAGACGCTGATCGCGCTGTCGATCACCAGCGCGTCCGATCCGACCGCGGCGAAGGTCATCGCCGGACTCGAACAGCTGCGCGGCTGCGACGCGTTCTTCTCGGTCATCGTCTCCCCGACCGACGAGGCGACCTACCGCAAGCTCGGCATCAACGTATGCTGCGAACCGAAGTACGAGCGGGTGAGTCTGTACCACAAGTGACGTCCCCACAAGTGACGTCCGGGTACGACGGACCGTTCGAACGGATGACCCGCGGCGCATGGTGCCGTTCACATCGCCGCCCCGCACTGTGACGCAAGTCACACAGGCTGGGACGGCCGAAGGCGAACGGCACCACACTACAATGGGCGATGAGTGTGAACAAAGCGGTCACACGCGCAACCATCAACGAGGAGATACATCGTGACCATTACCAACGTCTACATCGCCAGCCCCGAGGGAGCCAACGGGCGCAACGTCGTCGCCTACGGCGTGCTCAAGGCCCTGACCACCAAATACAAGACCGCCGTGTTCCGCCCCGCCGTCTCCAACCACGACCACTTCACGCCCGTCCTGCTCGCCGCCTCCAACGCCGGCCTCGGCGTAGCGCTGTCCACCGGACTCGACATCCATCAGGTGCGCCGCGACAAGGCCGCGGCCCGCGGCGACATCGTGGCCGCGTTCAACGACGCGATGAACGTGTCCCGCGCCGACGCGGCGCTCATCGTCGGCACCGACAAGTCACACGTCAACGACCCCACCACCTACTCGTTCAACGCGGACATCGCCGCCGACCTGCAGGCCGGCGTCTTCCTCGCCGTGTGCACCATCGACCGCTGGCCGGACGAGCTCAAGGAGACCGTGCAGCTGTCCATCGAAGGCATGGAGCAGGCCGGCAACAAGGTGCTCGGCATCTTCGTGACCGGCTGCGAGCCGCGCCACTCCGTCTCCGTCAAGAACACGCTCGCCGACTTCGGCCTGCCGGTGTGGACCATCCCGCAGACCCCGTTCGAGTACGCCTCCCAGGCCGACGCCGCGCTCGCCGCGTTCCAGGCGAACGTGCCCACCGAGGAGGTGCTGCGCGCGCTCGACGTCGACGTCGAATTCCCCGTCACCTCGTACGCCTTCCAGTACAGCCTGCTCGGCCGCGCGAAAGCCAACAAGAAGACGATCGTGCTGCCCGAAGGCGAGGAGGACCGCATCATCAAGGCGGCCGACTACCTGCTCGAACGCGAGATCGTGAACCTCATCATCGTCGGCGACAAGGATGCGATCCTCGCCCGCGGCGCCGAACTCGGCCTCAAGCACCTCGACCGGGCCCGCTTCCAGGCCAAGGACGACGAGAACGTGCTCAAGCCCATGGTCGCCAAACTGTGCGAGCTGCGCGCCAAGAAGGGCATGACCGAGGAGCAGGCCCGCAAGCAGCTGGCCGACGCCAGCTACTTCGGCACGATGCTGGTCGTGCTCGGCTACGCCGA
Organism: Bifidobacterium amazonense; assembly: GCF_018555435.2. Lineage (GTDB taxonomy): Bacteria > Actinomycetota > Actinomycetes > Actinomycetales > Bifidobacteriaceae > Bifidobacterium > Bifidobacterium amazonense. The sequence goes on along the minus strand of NZ_JAFEJT020000007.1, from coordinate 9,885 downwards.
CGGCCTGGTCTCCGGTTCGATCAACTCCACGGCCAACACCGTGCGCCCGGCCCTGCAGGTCATCAAGACCAAGCCCGGCCAGAAGCTCGTCTCCGGCGCGTTCCTCATGTGCTTCAAGGACCACGTCGCCGTGTTCGCCGACTGCGCGATCAACCTCAACCCGGACGCCGAGCAGCTCGCCGAGATCGCGCTGCAGTCCGCCGACACCGCGCGCGCCTTCGGCATCGACCCGAAGGTCGGCATGCTCTCCTACTCCACGCTCGGCTCCGGCAAGGGCCCCGACGTGGACGTGGTCGAGGAGGCGACGCGCCTGGTCAAGGAGAAGGCCCCCGACCTGCCGGTCGTCGGTTCCATCCAGTTCGACGCCGCATGGTCGCCCAGCGTGGCCGCCACCAAGGCCAAGGGCAACGATGTGGCGGGCCACGTCAACGTGTTCGTGTTCCCCGACCTGTGCGCCGGCAACATCGCCTACAAGGCCGTGCAGCGCTCCTCCGGCGCCCTCGCCATCGGCCCGGTGCTGCAGGGCCTGAACAAGCCGGTCAACGACCTGTCCCGTGGCGCGCTCGTGCAGGATATCATCAATACGATCGCCCTGACCGCCATCGAGGCGCAGTAGCGGCGTCGACGTTCGCCGGGCCGGTCGCCACGACCGCCCGGCGAACGTTTTTGTAGCAAGCAACGAGTAATCTGAAGATTTGGAAAGCCGCGTTCTCGCGGCACGGCAAACAATATGGAGGATGCCCACAATGGCGAAAACCGTCCTTGTCATCAATTCCGGTTCCAGCTCGATCAAGTACCAGCTGGTTGATCTCGAGTCCGGCGAAGGCCTTGCCTCCGGTCTCGTCGAGAAGATCGGCGAGCCGGTCGACGGCCACTACAAGCACGAGTACAACGGCGAGAAGCACGAGCTCGAGGAGCCGATCCACGACCACGAGCAGGGCCTGAAGCGCGTGCTCGGCTTCTTCGAGGAGTATGGCCCGAAGCTTGCCGACGCGAACATCGTCGCCGTCGGCCACCGCGTGGTCCAGGGTGGCTCCCTCTTCCCGAAGCCGGCTCTGGTCAACGACAAGACCATCAACGCCGTCAAGGATCTGGCCGTGCTCGCCCCGCTGCACAACGGCCCGGAGGCCAAGGGCGCCGAGGTCATGCGCGCGCTGCTGCCGGACGTGCCGCAGATCTTCGTGTTCGACTCCTCCTTCTTCTTCCAGCTGCCGAAGGCGTCCAGCACCTACGCGCTGAACAAGGAGATCGCCGACCAGTACCACATCCGCCGTTACGGCGCCCACGGCACCTCCCACGAGTTCATCTCCTCCGTGGTGCCGGAAGTCATCGGCAAGCCGGCCGAGGGCCTCAAGCAGATCGTCCTGCACATCGGCAACGGCGCCTCCGCCTCCGCCGAGATCTCCGGCCGTCCGGTCGAGACCTCGATGGGTCTGACCCCGCTCGAGGGCCTGATGATGGGCGGCCGCACCGGCGACATCGACCCGGCCGTGGTCTTCCATCTCATCCGCAACGCCCACATGAACGTGGACGAGCTGGATGCCCTGTTCAACAAGCGTTCCGGCATGATGGGTATGACCGGCTTCGGCGATCTGCGCGAGGTGCACCGTCTGGTGGCCGAGGGCAACGAGGACGCCAAGCTGGCGCTCGACGTGTACGTGCACCGCATCGTCGGCTACATCGGCAACTACACCGCGCAGATGGGCGGCGTGGACGTGATCACCTTCACCGCCGGCGTCGGCGAGAACGACGACATCGTGCGCAAGATGGTGTGCGACAAGCTCGCCCCGTTCGGCGTCAAGCTCGACGAGGAGAAGAACGCGAAGCGCTCCAAGGAGCCGCGCGTCATCTCCACCCCGGATTCCTCCGTGATCATCGCCGTGATCCCGACCAACGAGGAGCTGGCCATCGCCCGCAAGTCCGCCGCCATCGCGGAGGCCGGCGAGGACACCTACGGCAACAAGTTCGCCAAGTGAGTCGTCTGATTCGCTGACATAGCATGAGAAAGCCCCTGTGATGGTTCCCGAAGAATCGTCACAGGGGCTTTCTCATGCCGGCCGACGTTGCGAACTATCCCAGCATGCCGGTCCACATGCCGACGAAGTCGGGCAGCGTCTTGCGCGTGGTCGCGACGTTCACGACCGACACGCCCGGCACGGCCAGTCCGATCATCGCGGCGAACGTGGCCATGCGGTGGTCGGCGTATGATTCCATAACCGCACCGTGCAACGTGTCGCACGGCACCGGCGCGATCTCGATGCCGTCCGGCAGTTCGCGGGCCTCTCCCCCGATGCGGCGGATCTCGTTGACCAACGCCTCAAGCCGGTTCGTCTCATGCCCGCGCAGGTGGCCGATGCCGATCATGCGCGTCGGCGCGTCCGCGAACACGAGGATCGCCGCCAGCGACGGCGCGATCTCCCCCGCCGCGGTCAGGTCGAAGTCGCCAAGGCCGCGGATCGTGCCGCGCTCGGCCGTCACCTCGCAATACCGCACGCCGTCATGTTCCGGGAACGAGACGGTCGCGCCCATGCGCTCCAGATAGCCGGGCAGCAGTCCGCCCGGCTGGGTCGTCTCGACCGGCCAATGCGGTACGCGCACGGTGCCGCCGGCGATCAGCGCGGCGCCGAGGAACGGCGCGGCGTTCGACAGGTCCGGCTCGACGACCACGCGTTCCGGCAGCTGCAGATCAGCCGGCGCGACGGTCCACACGCGCGCGTCCTCGTCGGCGAGCGCCCGTCCGCCGGCCCCGTTCACGTCGGCGACGGTCATGCGGATATGCGGCAGGCTCGGCGTCTTCTCGCCGGTGTGCGCCAGCTCGAGTCCTCCCGGCAGGCGTGAGCCGATGAGCAGCAGTCCGGAGATGAACTGCGACGAGCCGGACGAGTCGATCGCGACATGCGCGGCGTCATCATCGGCCGATGGCAGCTCGGCCGGCGGCGTGATCGTGAACGGCAACCGTCCGGTCTCGCCGTGATAGTCGACGGTCGCGCCGAGCTGTTCGAGCCCGTCGAGCACCGGTTTCATCGGCCGAGCGTACGCCTGCTCGTCGCCGTCGAAGCGTACCGGACCGTCAGCGAACAGTGCGAGCCCGGGGACGAATCGCATGACCGTGCCGGCGAGTCCGCAGTACACGTCGACGTCGCCGTGGAACCGTCCGTTCGCGGGCGGCGTGACGGTGACGGTGGTTTCGACGTTCGGGTCGACGTCGCAGCGCACGCCGAGCGCGGCGAGCGCGCCCATCATGAGTTCGGTGTCGCGCGAACGCAGCAGGCCGACCAGCGTGACCGGCCTGAAGCCGAGTGCGGCGAGGATGAGATAGCGGTTGGACAGCGATTTGCTGCCGGGGATGGTGACGGTCGCGTCGAGAGGCCCGCTCGCCGTCGGCGCGGGCCAGGGGTTGGGATAGTTCGTTTCGCTCATGGATGCTATCGTATCGGTTTCGTGGTCGCCGCGGCGCCCTGCGTCCGCATTCGCGGGTTTCGTGTCCGTTCGTTGAGGTTCGGATGCCCGTATTGCGTCGGCATGCGCACTATGGTGGAGGCATGCGTGTTATCGAACGGTGCTGCCGTGGCAAGAGGGCCGATCAGTCGTTGAATGAGGACGGGCTGGTGCTGACGGACGGTTTCGCCGCGGTGGTGGACGGTGTGACGAGCAAGAGCGTGCGTCGGCTGTGGCGTCCGAGCGGCGGAGTCGTGGCGAAGAACCTGCTGTTGGAGGCGATCGCCGATCTGCCTGCGGACGCGACGATGCGTCAGGTGCAGACGATGCTGGACGGTCGGCTGCGCGCGCAGTACGCCGCGATCGGCGACGATGCGGCGTTGTTCGAACGCGAACCGTGGGAGCGTTTGCAGGCGAATGCGGTGGTCTACAGTGCGTATCGGCGTGAGGCGTGGCTGTTCGGCGACTGTCAGATCATGGTCAACGGCGTGGCCACGCCGACGGTCAAGTGCGTGGACGTGCTGTTCGGCGAGTTGCGGTCGTTCGCCGCTCAGGCGTTGGCGTTGGAATGCGGACCGAGTGATGGAGCCGATTACGGCGGTGCCGTCGGTACCGACCACCGTGCCGTCGGCACCGGCGACGATCCCGCCCGTGCGATGATCCTGCCGTTCCTGCGATTGCAGTCGCGGTTCGCGAACCGGCGTGGCGAATACGGGTATTTCGTCTTCGACGGGTTCACCGATCCGACGTATCCGATCCGTACGGTTTCCGTCAGTCCCGGCGACGATGTGGTGCTCGCATCGGACGGCTATCCCCTGCTGCGACCGACGCTCGCCGAATCGGAACGCGAATTGGACCATCTTCGCCGCGACGATCCGCGGCTCATTCGCGAATACCGCACCACCAAGGGTTTCACGCCCGGCCAGGAGTCCTTCGACGACCGCACCTACCTACGGTTCGTTGTCTGACCGTCAGTCAGCGAGCGCCTCCTTGATCGCGCCGACGAAGTAGTCGAGGTCGTCGGGCTTGCGCGAGGTGATGAGCTTCCAGCCGTTCGCGTCGTCCACGGTCAGCGGCTTATCGACATAGTGTCCGCCGGCGTTTTCGATGTCGGCGGCGATGTAACGGCACGGCGATGCGGTCTTGCCGGCGATCAGACCGGCGTTGACGAGCAGCCACGCGCCGTGGCAGATCGCGGCGATCGGCTTGCCTTCGTGCGCGAACTCCTGCGCGAGCGTGATCGCGTCCTCGTTCACGCGGATGCGGTCGACGTTGCAGGTTCCTCCCGGCACGACGAGCAGATCGTAGTCGGCCGCCTGCACGTCGGAGAGTTTCACGTCAGGCGTCAGCGTCTCCCCCTCATAGCGGTCGTGCTGCACGGTTTCGCACGGCTCAAGCTCGGTGGCGGCGAGCGTGACCTCAGCATCGGCGGCCTTCAGGTCGCGCAGTGGGCGGGTCAGCTCCGCCTCCTCGATGCCCCAGTTGTTCACGATGATCAGCACTTTGGCGTTCTCGATGGCCATGATTTCCTCCTTGATGAGCATGATCGACGCATCGTCTCCATTATGCCGCGTCGAAGCCGTATCGGAGTCGCTTATCGCACGAATTCGGCACCGTCGAACATGCCGGCGATGTCGTTGCTGTCGACGATGAGCCGCGGCGCGATGGACAGCGTGTGGTGCGCGTCGCCGGTGCCGCAGTATACGCGGTCGTGGTCCAGCAGGCGGCGGTCGAGGAACATGCGTATGCCGCCCAGGAACAGCGGTCCGACCTCGCCGACGTCGTATCCGGTGCGTTCCCTGACCAGTTCCGGCGAGGCGAGATGCAGCTGCCGCAATTCCAGCGCACGCCCCAGCTGCCGCCATTTCAAATGGCTTGTGGCGGATGCGACCACGGCGAACACGCCTTCCTTGGCTTCGACGATGTATGTCGCCGCGGCCTTGTCGAGATCGAACACCGTCGCGCCGGATTGCAGATCGACGATCGCCGTCTCATGCTCGATGATCGTCGCCTCGTCCGCGTGCTCCGCGGCGAATGCGCGGATGCGATCGAACATGGCGGGTTGACTATTGCTTGTCATGCCGATCATATTACTCGCGGCGACGCCGCCCGCACCGATCACAGTATCGTCGCCGATCGTGTCGACGGTCTGCGGTCATTGTTACCCAGTGTTATCACCAGCCTGCACAACCGGGTATGACAAAGCCCTACTTCCCAAGCGGGAGTAGGGCTTTCGGGTCGGGGCGACAGGATTCGAACCTGCGACATCCTGTTAGGATTCGAGGGTTCTTGGCTCACACCAGCGGTCTTGGCTCACCTCGGAACCGTTGGAATCAAGCCATTTTCAAGTTTCGAGTTTCTTTGTTCAGACCACCCAGATTGGCGAATCGTGACGGTCATTGTTACTGGTTTGTTACTGGCTTTGAGCATCGGAACGGTGGAATAGCGCGGCGTGTCGACACACGGTCAAAACAATTTGTTACCGCTCTTTCTCCGTACCGTGCCGTCCTTCTCCGAACAGGTGATTGAAGAGAACAGCAGCGGTCGCCTACTCATTGGGTTGCGGCTCGTGTCCGAGCACGAGTTTCATCTTGCTGTTGTCCATCAGCCACGCATACAAGTCCCGGTCCAGGATCATCGCCAGATCGAAGCACGTCTGCATCGCGTCCGCCAACGTGATGCGCCGGTTCTCGCCGGGCAGCGGGATACCGTTGACGAGAGGCTCGTGATGGGCGACACGGTTACGCAGAGCATGCACGGTCTTGACGATATCCAGCGCAAAGCGTCTCGTCCACTTGGCGTTCGCGTCCGATGCGTGCCGACGCCCGCCGGGGAAGGCTTTGACGATGCCTTTGCGCCAAAGGTCGTTCTCGTAGTCGGCGCTGCCCTCGTCCGGCCAGTGCGCGTGGATAGCTCCGCCGTTCTCCAGCAGGTTGCGCCAGAACCCGAACGTCAACGCCGCGACGAGATGGCCGTGCGTGTGCCGTTTCCTCTGCTGGACGGTGAGATGGCCCCATGCCTCGCGGATCTGGCGTTGGGTGCGGTCGTCGAAACGGAGACCCGCCATATACCAGTCCTCGGTGCCGGACTGTTCCAAGGCGATGAGTGACAACTGCCGGTCCATGTGGTTGCGTAGAACGACTTCGAGGATGGCGATGTCGCCCATGCAGGCGCTGGCCATGTCGTGATCCCACAGGTACAGTCGCGGCGCCGGGCATGAGCGTCGCCGCGCTTCGGAATCGTAGGATGTGAGCCGTTCGTCGGTGATGCACGCGCGCAACGCCCTCTCCTGCGGACTTCCCTTGCGAGGGGGTCTGCGAGAGGAAAGCGGATACTGGGGTTGACTGTCGGCTCATGAATCATTATCATATTCCATGAAATCCCCCAATGGGCCTCTCCGGACGGTCTTCGACTGAGCCGTGATGCACTGGGGGCTCTCTTTTATCTGGGAGCATCATCAGCGAGATATGTCACCCTAAGATGACAGATCTCGTTTATCTCTCGACTTTAGTGCTCCTTTCCATGAAGGTATAAGTCATACGTCGGAAACGGCGTAATCAACCTTTACGGAAAGGGGCTGGCGTGGCAATCCAAAATCCGAATACTCCCCATTGCGACAAGCCATTGGCAACGAGATGACGGTCTGCAACCGGTTAAGTCGATGCCGGTTCAGGCGCGTAGGCTGGTCAAGCATGTGGCTTCCGCTGATGGTTCCGGTCCGAGTGTGATCATCAACGATGTCTCGTTGGATATTCCCGGTGCCGGGTTGACGGCGATCGTCGGGCCTTCAGGAGCGGGCAAGACCTCTTTGTTGTACGTGTTGTCCGGTTTGGACAGGCCCGATTCGGGCCGGGCTATCATCGGCGGCTGGATTGGCTATAATGTATTGGACGGTTGTTTGAGGGACGGAGCGACGAAGGAGTTGAACGTCATGGCCGATCCGAGACATCCCTGTCATTACGAGGAGGAAGAAATGTTCTGCCATAAATGCGGGGTCCAACTGGCCGACGATGCGGATTTCTGCTCGAAATGCGGCACTCGAAGGAAATTCGCGGAGGAACCAAGTCAGCCAGCGTCTAGTCCACAAAAACAGGAAGTGCTCGGACTTGGCCAGCTGACGCCTCGTCAGCTCATTGCCATCATGCAGCCCCTTGATGAACAGTACGCGAACATCGCCGCTTTGAAAAAGGACATCAAGGGCGGTGAAGGTGCATTCACTACCAACAAGACAGTTTATGAATGGTCACTGGTTTGTTTGGTGCTGTCCATTATTGCCGCCGTTTGGTCTCTACTCTGCAGTATAATCGGCGAAGGCGGTTCCGTCAGCGCAATCATGGCATTGATTGTAGCCGTGGTAGGGGCTCTTCTCCTGATTCCAGGAATCATCAATTACCGTCATCATAAGAGCAACATCGAAGATGTCCTCCCGAAAGTTCGTGAGGCGATTGACACGGATCGTCAGGCTATAGCGAAAGTACAGGAAGAAATGCGACCGGCGGTCCTCATGTTCCCGCAGTCTTGCCGCACCGATGAGGCCAACGCATACATGCTGCAACTACTGCTCTGCGGCCAAGCCGCTGATTTCAGCTCGGCGGTGAAGCAATGGGAGGAGCACGCGCATCGTGTTCGTCTGGAGCAGTATGAGTATGAGAAGGTCCAGGAAGCAAGGAGGCAGACTGACGCGATGGTCGCTTCCGCTGCGGCGCAAGCTTCTCAGGCCTTCGAAATGCACCGCCAGACAAAAGAGATCCGAGAGCTTAAGGAAGAAATGCAGCGTCGTCGCTGACATTCATAGGGGAGAAAACAGGTCAAGATGGATCAGTTCAGTCCAGAACGAGACGAGAGTCACTCGAGAATACTACGTATTCTCATCTTAGTTGCCTCGATATTCATTGCAGTCGCGCTTGTAACGTCATTCGCGGCTATAGTCCACGTCAACCAGAAGGACCAGTCGTCAAGCCAAAGCAGTTCCTCCTATGATGAGTCATCCGACGATTCCTCTTCAGATGATTCATCTTCTTCTGACGATTCATTTGAGGATTACTCGGATACTTCTTCCGAAGACTATTCAGACGGCTCTTCAGACGCAAATCTGAAAGTATGGTTGCCGGTAGGTATGAACAAGGACGATTACAGGACCATGCTTCATGAGTTCATGGCCGATCAAGGAACCGTCGATGCCACCAGTATGCCGCAGGACTTCTGGAAGATCGTTGATTGCTTCGCTTATGACTCGAACGGCAATTGGACGATCGGCATATACGGAGCTCTCGATGGAAACACTTTCACTCCATCATGGAACGGTCCCACCTGCGTGTTCCTCTGGACATTGGAGAACGCTACGGCTGCTCAAATCCCCAAGGCGGCCTATTACATGCAGCCTGATCAGAAACGGGAGTACGTTGAAGAGCAGGTTACGAAACTAGTACAAAACAGCTCAAACAACGGGAACTAACCGACACCCCAGTACAGCAATAGATTGCCCTCCCCATCCGGCTACGCCGACTTTGTGGAGGGCAATCTATTTAGATTATCTTTGCGAAGCAGCTCATGCAGTAACTTGAAATCAAGAGCTAGTTCTTAGCATCGTCGATGATGATGTCAGCTGTTTCAGCGGTGACGTCTTCCGGCTTGACGAACCTCTTTTCATCGAAGTAAGCAATCGGGTTCTGGCTGTGGTTACGATTCACATGCTTGTGTAGCCACTGCTCGTAACCGGTAGCATCCTGCTTCCCGAGCAGCCAAAGACGATCTTCACCTTTAACGACACCTTCAATCCGACCGATGGCGACGACTTCACTATCATTGTTGAGCACGAGTGCCAGCTTCGCACGAATCGCGCGGCCGGGCTCAAGACGCCACCATCCTTGAGCGGCTTCCCAGCACTGGTCTTCGGTCATACCCTCTTCCCAGCCGTACTGAGAGCGCTTGGCCCCACCACCGTAAGGAATTTCTTCTACGAAGTTCGTACGACCACCGAGCTTGATTGTCATGATCTCAGCCATTTGCGCCTCCATAATCTTTGGTTCTTAGATGCTTTTATTCTTGCATCTAAGATGGATTGTAGACGAAAAAACGTTCGCCAGGCGAGTGCCGGCGTGTCGGAGACGAGATAAACCAAGACCTCTCCCGGCGAGTTTCCTGTCACTCATCGTGAACATCGGCTAGTTCGCGTTTAAGCCGAAGGCTCGACTACCGAGCTTCCTTTTGTACAGGGATTCCAGATGGTAGACCTGTGAATATTTGGAGGGTTGGGCACTGGGGTTTATTGCGGGTGGGCATCGGTGCGCGTGGTGGTTGCGCACCGATGTTTTTTTTATGGCGCTATTGCTGTTTTCGTGGGTGTGGGTTCGTTGTTGAGTCGTTGAGGGAGTAAGAGAAAAGCGCTTTCTGGGTAGGATGTTTAACGACCAAGAAAAACAACAACCAAAAAGCGCCTGATGAACA
>NZ_JAFEJT020000006.1 GCF_018555435.2 Bifidobacterium amazonense | reverse complement strand
GAGCCGATTCGGCTCGCCGAGTCTGAGAAGGCCGTCGCCGCGCGCGGCGGCCTTTCTCATATCATCGCGCCAATCCAGCCAACCAAAGGGATCATCATGGGTTTTCATACGTTCGCATCGCCGTACGACTGGTCACGCATCGCCGGCTACAAACGCACCGCAAAAGCCGCGTTCGGCGGCATGATCGACCTATCCGTCGGCTCGCCGGTCGACCCGGTGCCCGACTCGGTGCGTCGCGCGCTGACCGACGCGGCGAACGATCCGAACGCGTACGGATATCCCGCGACCATCGGCACCGCCGACCTGCGTACGGCGATCGACGACTGGTTCCGCGACTGCCGCGGCGTCGACCTGGCCGCCGTCGGCGCGGCCGTCGTGCCGACCGTCGGTTCGAAGGAGGCCGTCGCGCTCATGGCGTCGCTGCTGCACCTCGGCGACGGCGACGTGGTCGTCCAGCCGGCCGTCTCCTATCCGACGTACGAGATCGGCACGCAGCTCGCCGGCGCGCGCACGCTCAAGGTTGCGAACGTTGCCGACGTGGACTCGTGGCGCGACGTGCCCGGCGTGCGCGCGATCTGGGTCAACTCGCCGTGCAACCCGACCGGCGAGACGCTGACGGCCGCGCAGATGGCCGCGATCGTTACGGCCGCGCGTGCGATCGGCGCGGTCGTGCTGTCCGACGAATGCTATGCGCTGATGACGTGGGGGAGCGCGGACGCCGCCCGGCGCGCGGATGGCGCGACGGCCGGGCTGGACGGCATCGTACCGGCGCAGTGCGCGCTCGCCGACGACGTGTGCGGCGGGACGGCCGACGGCGTGCTCGTGCTGTATTCGCTCAGCAAGCAGAGCAACATGGCCGGCTACCGCACCGCGTTCATCGCCGGCGACGCCTCGCTCGTCACGCCGATGATCGACTACCGCAAGCAGATCGGCCAGATCATCCCCGGCCCCGTGCAGGCCGCGATGGCCGCCGGACTGCGCGACCACGCGTCCGTGCGTGCGCAGCACGACCGTTACCGCGACCGGCTCGGCACGCTCGTGAGCGCGCTGCGCGCCTACGGATACGCGACCAACATGCCCGACGGCGCGCTGTACGTGTGGGTGAAGGCCAAGTCCGGCGACTGCTGGAAGGACATGGCCGCGCTCGCCGAAATCGGCATCATCGCCAGCCCGGGCGAATTCTACGGCGCGCCCGGATACCTGCGCTTCTCCGCCACCGCCTCCGACCGGGCCATCGCGGACGCGGCGGAGCGGCTCGCGCGCTGAATCTTACGGCCTGCTGCCTGGGCCGCTACAGGCCGAGGCTGGCGGCCTTGACACCGTATTTTCGGCGCACGGCGTCGAGCGCCTGCTCGGCCTCGCGAAGGCGGGTCGCCTTGGTGGGAGCCGGGGCTGCGGCGTCATCGGCGTCCGCCTCCTCGAGCAGATCGTCGAGCGTGGGCTGGATCACCGCGCCGGCGGCCTCCACAAGACCGCTGGCGCTCATGCCGGCCAGGCGAATCTCGCGAGACAGCGAAATATCCTCGCCGGCAGCGGGCGGCACGTCCATCATCGCGCGCAGCAACGCCACGCACTGCGGATACAGCGCACTCGCCGTATCCACGGGCTTCTCCATCGTGTGCGCCTTCGTCATATACGTCAGATCGGCGAACCGCAGCTTGACCGTCACCGTGCGCGCCATCAGACCGCGCCGGCGCAACGTGGACGCCACGTCGTCGCACGCCCACCGCAGCAGTCCGCACACGCGGCGCATGTCTCGCGTATCCTCGTCGAACGTGCGTTCCGCGCCGACCGACTTCTCCTGCGCGCGCGGCGCGACGACGCGCTCGTCCAATCCGCGTGAGGCCAAATACAATCCGTGCGCGAGCGTCGCGGACCCGCCGCACGCGCGCACCAGCGCGTCCTCGCCCATCGCGGCCAGATCGGCCACCGAATTCACGCCCCACGCGACCAGCCGCTTCTCCAACGCCGGGCCGATGCCGGGAATGCCGCGCAACGGCATCATCTGCACGAACTCGGCATGCCGGGACACGGGAATCAGCAGCATGCCGTCCGGCTTCGCGTTCGTGGACGCCATCTTCGCGACGAGCTTGTTCGCGGCGATGCCCACCGAACAGGTGACGTGGTAGCGCGAGGCGACCTCGCGGCGCATCCACGCGCCGATCGCGCTCGGACGATCCCACCGCAGCAACGCGGCGGACACGTCCATATAGCATTCGTCCACCGACACCTGCTCGATGCGGTCGGTCACGCGTGAGAACACCTCGTCGAAGATGCGGTGCGACATCATGCGGTAGTACTTCATGTCGACCGGCAGGAACACGCCGTTCGGGCACAACTGGCGCGCGCGGGCCGACGCCATCGCCGAATTGACGCCGTAGCGGCGCGCCTCGTAGCTCGCCGCGGACACCACCGATCGCGGGCCGGTGCCGATGATGACGGGCTGGCCCCTGAGCTCCGGGTGACGCGCCACCTCGAGCGAAGCGTAGAACGCGTCCATGTCGATGTGCAGCACAGTGCATCCGGTCTCGTCGTGCCCCCAATCTCGCTTGGCGGCGGCCAGCCTCGGTGCAGTGCTCATGCCATTACCATACAGGATGCTTAGAACAAACGTTCGATTCGCGTGTCGTGGGGGAGTCGAGGGGGTGGGTGCCGTTGGTGGTGCCGTTGGTGGTGTTGCGGTCGTGCCGCGGGTTCGCCGTCCGGAAGCGCCCACGGTCCCGTCCCGAGCCAAATTCCCGCCCGTCCGCGATGCGCTGCCGCTCGCCGAGTAGGCTGGAACCTCGTGAAGAAAGCAATTCTGGACCTGCTCAACCGGGTGCCGGTGTTCGTCGTCGTGATGGGCGAGGCCGTGATGATCTACCTCGCCACCGCCATCGCCAAAGTCGCGTTCACCCAGCTCGACCCGCTGTACGCCGTGTGGTACCGCGTCGGATTCATGACGCTGATGATGCTCGCCTGGCGGCGGCCGTGGCGCGCCGCCAAACGCGCCGCCCTGCCGCACGACGCGCGCGGCTGGGCCGTGGTGGCCGGCTGTGGACTCGCCGTGGCGCTGATGAACACGATGTTCTACGTGGCGATCAGCAACATGGACATGGGCATCGCCGTGGCGATCGAATTCATCGGACCGCTGAGCGTGGCCGTGATCACCGGCCGCAGCTGGCGCGAACGGCTCGGCATCGTCATCGCCGCATGCGGCGTCGTACTGCTGGCCGGCGTCTCGCTCGCCGGAGCCGGCGGCGGACGGTTCCTGATCGGCCTGATCGCCGTGCTGGTCGGCGGATCGATGTGGGGCGTCTACATCGTGCTTGGCCGGCGGATCGCCGCGCGCGGCAACTCGCTCGACAACCTGTGCGTCGCCATCGGCATCGGCTGGCTAGCGCAGACGGTCTTCCTCGGCCCCGGCGCGATCGAACACGTCATCCATCCCAAGGCGAGCGCGACGTGGGCGGCCGCGCCCGGCGGCGCGTGGAAGCTGCTCGGCCTGCTGCTGCTCATCGCCACGTTCGCGTCGTTCATCCCGTACATGACCGACCAGATCGTCATGCGGCGCACCACATCCGGCGCGTTCTCCGTCATGCAGTCGATCAACCCGGCCGTCGCGGTCGGCATCGGACTTGCGTTCGGCGAGATCCCGAGCGTGTGGGAGTGCGTTGGCGTGGCGCTGGTGATCGTCGCCGTGATCGTCACGTTCTCGGGGGATCAGGCGCCGGCGAAGTAACTGCCGAAGTAGCTGCATGTGGAATGATTTCCTGCGATTTTCGTGTCGCCCGGTGTTTTGTCCGGCGGGAGATGGTACAGTTACATGCTGTTGCGCCGCTGAGCGGCAAAACAGTGGAGTCATGCCTGAGTGGCCGATAGGGGCACCCTGCTAAGGTGTTAGTCGTGTTTAACGGCTCGAGGGTTCGAATCCCTCTGACTCCGCAAGTGAGGGTTTCCGGTACTTCCCGGAAACCCTTTTTTCATGCCAGAAACAGCGGAATAACGCCGATATCAAGCCATTCCGGCGCTCGCCGGCGGTTTGCGCGAAGGTGCGTGACGGCGCGTGATGAAGGGTATGTTGCGGGTACCGTGAGGGGTATCGAAGCCGGTGTGCCGGCATATGTACCCCTCACGGCAGCATGGAGACGACAAATGGTCAGGCAGACGGCGATCAAGCCCAAGGACGTACAACGTTGGTGGGATACGTTCAAACCTGTACGACTCGACACCGATCTGGAAGACCGCCGCAAGCGAAGTCATGCGACAGGGGCGGGCATACGTCCATGTCGGTCGCCAGCGTCTACCAGACCACCGGCGATCACCTGAACGAAGTCATAGACCGCATGGACGCCGCCGTATCTGCGGGCGCCACCACGAACGAACAATCGCAGCCCGAACGATCGACCGAGATGGACGGTCGACAGGCGGACGTGAACACGGACGCCGATAGTGGTGATCTGGTGGCGCTCGCCGGCGTGCTCGCTGCCATGCCGTTAGCCGAGCGTGCGGCCGTGCTGCGTGAGCTGCCGACCGCTCGGCGTGTGACGGTGCTCAGCGTGCTGCCGGACGCGGTGAAGGCCGAGACGTTGACGGATCTGTTGGTGTCTTCGGGGGGGGGGTATCAGTAAACGTATGGTTCCCCTCTGGTGGAGGAGGGGTTTGTTGTAGGGAGAGAGACCTATGGCTCAGCACAGCAGTGGTGTTTTGAAGCGTGACCATGATTTTGATGCGTCCGCCGTCGCGAGGGTGGCGACTGTTGGTGTGGCGTCTTTGGTGGCGGTGGCCACGATGACGCCGGGTGCGGTCGCGGCCGAAACGAATCCGAGTCCGGCCGTTACCGCTGTGGCCGTGGCGGGTGATGATCTGGCGCAGGCCCAGGCCGCCTTGGAGGCTGCGAAGAAGCTGGTTGCGGAGAAGACCGCCGCCCTGGAGGCGGCGAAGAAGCTGACCGTCGATGATCTCAAGGATGATGCCGACGTGAAGGCCGCGGCCGATGCGCTTGCCGAGGCCGAGGCCGGGCGGCAGGCTGCCGAGACGGCTGTTGCCGAGGCACAGCAGGCGTATGACGCGAAGGTCGCCGAGTTGGGCATTGATCCCCAGCAGCTGGCCGCCGCTCAGAAGACCGCGGCGGATACGAAGGCGGCGTACGAAAAAGCGCAGTCGTTGGCGGACGCGAAGGCCGAGGAGGTTGCGGCGGAGGCGGCCAAGGTGGCTGTGCTCGAGCAGGTGAAGCAGTCGGCGGACAAGGCGCTGGCGGATGCGACAGCGAAGGCCGAGGAGGCGAAGAAGGCCGCCGATGAGGCGGAAGCCGCCGCGCAGAAGGCCGGTGCGACCACGGAGGCCGTGGAGGCCGGCCAGCAGAAGGTGAACGAGCTGTACGCCGCATGGCAGGCCGCGGAGAAGGCGTCCACGACGGCCGAGCAGGAGAAGAAGGACGCCCAAAAGGCGGCCGATGCGGCGTCGTCGGCTGCCAGGAAGGCGTCTCGGGAGCTTGCCGACCTGCAGGATCAGCATGAGGCCGCCAAGGCCAAGGCCGATAAAGCCAAGAAGGCTTTGGACGAGGCGAAGGCGTCCGAGAGCCTCGCCACGCTCAAGCAGGCGTATGAGCAGGCGCAGCGGGATTACGAGTCCAAGCAGACCGCTGCCGCCGATGCGAAGACGGAGGCCGAGTCGGCGCGGAAGACCGCCGATGATGCCAAGACGGAGGCCGATAACGCTCAGAAGGCCGCCGATGCCGCCACGGCTGCCATTGCGGATAAGAAGCAGGCCGCGGACACGGCTCAGGCCCAGTTGGACAAGGGGCTGCTTGGCTTCCTTGACGAGAACGGCTCCGAAGCTGCGAAGAACCTGATGAACAACGATAAGACGTTCCAGAAGTGGGTGCAGGACGGTTGGATCAGTTCGGGCGACAGCAGCTCCTTCAGCCTGTCGAATGTACGTAGGAGCCTGTCGTATATTGATGATTTCAATCAGATCCGCAAGGATAACAACTTGCCGGAACTTCAGGTGTCCGACTACCTGATGTTTACCTCTGCCGCCGATAATGAGGCGATCCAGCACAACGGATTCGACCACCCACAAGTCGAAGGTTGGGAGACCGGCGAGAATATCGCAATCACATATCCCGGTAACAGTGCATTTCCGGCTTGGTATGACGATGAAAAGAAAGTCTTTGACGAGTATGCCAGCAAGAATTCTGATCTCGAAGCGCATCGATATGATGCCAGCTACATTGCTACAAATTATCCCACGGTTTATCACGGGATAGAAGGCAATGAACAGGAGACGCAAACTGGCCATTATCTTAATATTGTCAATCGCTCTTATACGACGACCGGTTTTGCGGTTGGCGGTAATGCGGGCGACTATCAATACCACACTCAGAACTTCCTGAGCGAATATTGGGGTGGACACCTGCCCGCCGGCGAGCAGAAGGTGTATGCGACGACTACTGATTTCCTGAATGCGATCAATTCGTGGGAGCAGTCGAAGAAGGATACAGTTGCCGCGTATGCGACTGCGAAGTCGGATGCCGATAAGGCGCAAGCAGAGGCGAAGTCGCTCGCCGAGACGGCTTCGCAGAAGCAGCAGGCCGCTGACGAGGCGGTCGCCGCGCAGGAGAAGGCCGAGCAGGCGGTTGCCGATCAGTTGAAGGTGGTCGAGTCGGCGAAGAAGGCGTATGAGGATGCTGCCGCGGGCAAGCCGGTGGATCCGCCGTCGCCGGAGGAGATCGCCAAGCTGCAGCAGGCGTATGACGAGGCCGCGGCCGCCGAGGCGAAGCTGGCGGATGAGGTGAAGGCGAAGTCGGAGGAGTCCACGAAACTGAACGACGCGTCGACCGCGGCGAGCAAGACGCTGGCCGACAAGACCGTCGCGGCCAATGCCGCGGCGGAGGCTGCGACGAAGGCGGATAACGAGTGGAGTGACGCGAACAACGCGCTCGTGGAGCTTTCGTATCTGCGTAACGTGGCCGATGCGTTGACGGCCGATTACCAGAAGGCCGCGGCCGCCGAGGCGAAGGCGGAGTCGAATGCGAAGCTTGCCGCTGATGCGTTGGCCGCGGGCAATGACATGCTTGCGGCGTTGCGTAAGGAGCAGGCTGTGCTACAGGCCGATGCCGACGGGAAGAAGGCTGTGTGGCAGGAGGCTGATGCGGCGTATGCGAAGCTGGTGGAGGCTTCGGGTAGTGAGGATGTGCTGAATCTGAAGAAGGCTTTGGATGAGGCGAACGCGAAGCTGGAGGCCGCAAGGCAGGGTCAGCAGGCCGCGCAGAAGGCGTTGGATGATCTGGTCGCGAAGAAGGTGTCCGAGGCGGTGGCCAAGGCCGAGGACGAGTTGCAGGCCGCGGTGAAGGCCGAGGAGGAGGCGCAGAAGAAGGTGGACGAGCTGACGCCGTCGAAGCCGGATCCTGATCCGACTCCGACCCCGGATCCCGATCCGACGCCTACCCCCACGCCGACTCCTACTCCGGAGCCTGAGCCGGCCCCGACGCCGAAGCCTGAGGTGGTGTCGCAGGATGTGTATCGTCTGTACAATCCGCATACCGGCGAGCATTTCTATACGGCGAACGCGGTGGAACGTGACGTGCTGTCGGCCCGTGGCTGGAAGTATGAGGGCGTGGGCTTCAAGGCCGCCAAGGAGAACGGCGTTGAGGTGAAGCGCTACTACCGTGTGGGCGGCAAGCACATGTTCACCACCGACAAGGTTGAGCAGGCGGCGTTGGTGAAGGCCGGCTGGAAGTACGAGGGCGTCGCGTTCCTTGCCCCGGAGGACAGGGATGGGTCGAACGACGTGTATCGTCTGTACAACGCGCATAACGGCGATCATCTGTTCACCGTGAGTAAGGCCGAGAAGACCACGCTCGCCCAGCGTGGCTGGAACGACGAAGGCGTCGGCTACCTCGCCGTCAAGTAGCTTCCAAGGAAAAGAGTGAAGGGCTCCGCGCGTGCTGCGTGGGGCCCTTCGTCATGCCTACCGTGCGGACCGTCCTATCTGATGCGGGTGTTCGGCGGCAAGTCGTTCGACCAGTTCTCGTTGTTCCTGTGGGTTGAGCCATGCGGTGACGCCCATGAACGCGGAGACTGGTAGGAATGGCAGGTCGTTGTCATCCGCCCATTGCCGTTGTTCGCGGTCTTTGCCGGTGAGGGGGCGTTTGAGCATCCGGCGCGTCGCCGCGATGGCATGGCCTCGTTTGCGTGGGTCCGTGATCCGGCGGGCCTGCTGCTCGAGATATTTACGTAGCTGGCGTCGTAGTGCCCAGAACGCTTCCGTGCTCATAGGTAGGTCGGTGTAGTCGGCTTGCCAGGCCGACCGGCGCAAGCCGGTATAAGAAAAGGCCCGACGTTAGCAGCATCGGGCCTTAACGTTGATTACCGGCTTACGCCCCTAACCAACAAAGGTTGCAAGATGAATCATATCGCGATATCCGGCGGTCCGTGACGCGAAGCTGACGCATGTCGGCCGTTCGCGAGGGCGTTGACTACGTAGTAAGCGGAGCCGGAGGTACGCCCTTGTCCGTCCGTCTCCGGGGTTTATTCTACCGGTTTGGCGCGGTGAAACGCCAAGAACGGCGTCTGATTTCTGAGACAAAAATCAAGAAAATGTCACGTCAAACGATTGTTGTGACAATGCATCGCACGCGTCCCGACGACGCGTCACGTACCTGCATCCGGATTGGCGGATCGTGCGCTACTGCATGTCCGCACGACGCACAGCCGCGACATCGCGCGACATGCGATGCCGAGACCGCGCAACGGCCGTGACCGACAAGCCCGTACACGCCGAAACGCGAGGATACAGGAATGTTTCATGGCATGTGCGATGGATGTCGGTAGGCTGGGATGCAAGAAGAAGGGCGGATGCGACGTGCCATGGACGGAACGGACGGATACGCCGCCAGAGAAGAAGATGAGGTGCGTCATGGACCACCGGGAAGCCATACGGCGGACTCAACGACCACATGATCACGATGGACGGTCGATTGATCGGAACGAGCCGGCAAATGATCAAACCGGACGTCCCGCGCATGCGCGTCACGCCATGCGTCGCCGCCGTCCGTCCGTCATCTCGTCGCCGGTCAAGCCGCTGATCGTACTGGCCGTCGCGCTGATCTGCGCGATCGGCTGGGCGGTCGCCGGTCAGGTCAATCGCAACGGCTGGTTCGGTTCCGGCGGCCGGCAGACGCAAGCGCAGCCGCAGTCGCGGACCTCATCGTCGACCGTAAACGGCAACGCGGGTGCCGGCACGGGCGGTTCATCCACGCTGAACAAATCCACGGCCGTACCTACGCCGGTCGCCGAGCATCACGGCAACTCGCCCGACTGCCCCGATACGGACTGCATCTCCATCCTCGTCAACGGCGACCTGCTGTTCCACCCCGGCCTGTGGAACCAGTACGCGGTCAATCCCGCCGCCACCGACGGCACCGCCTTCGACTTCGCCGGCCTGTTCGAACCGATGCGCAAGTACATCGACGCCTCCGACATCGCGATCTGCGAATTCGAGACGCCGATCGCCCGGCGCGGCGGCCCGTACAGCGGCTACCCGGTCTTCAACATCCCGCCCGAAGTCGCCGACGCGGCCGCCAACGTCGGCTACCGCGCCTGCACGCACGCCACCAACCATTCGTGGGACCAGGGCGCGGCCGGCATCGCCCGCCTGTGGGACACGCTCGCGGCCGACGGCATCGCGCAGACCGGCTCGTACAAAACCGAGGAGGACTCGACCAAGCCGCTCGTCATCGACTCTCCCACCGGCGGCGGCAAACTCGGCCTGGTCACCGGAACCGTTTCGCTCAACGGACAGGTGGCCGACCACGACTGGCAGGTCGACCGGTTGCGCGAATCCGGTGATCCGAACCACCGGTCCGACATCGACAAGGCCGTCGCCAAAGCGAAGGCCGCGCGCGAGCAGGGCGCCGACGTGGTCGCCATCGCCATGCATTCGGTGCAGGAGTATCTCGACTACGCCGACTCGTGGCAGCAGTCCGAGGCGCACGAACTTGCCGACACCGGCGCGTTCGACGTGATCTACGGTGCCGGCTGCCACTGCGCGCAGCCGATCGAGAACTACAACGGCACGTGGATCCTCTACGGTCTCGGCAACGCCGTCACCGAATCGGCCGACACGCCGGAGACGATCGTCAACAACCAGGGCGTCACCGCGCGCATCCAGTTCGCTGGCAAACGCGGACGGGCCGGCACGTGGCGCGTCACCCGCATCGACTGGACGCCCAGCGCCAACGAGACGCGTGGCAGGTACCAGTGGTGCTCGCTCGCCGCCGACCATCCCGACGGCACCTGCTGGAGCGAGACGCAGGATGCGGCCGTGCGCGAGCGCATCGCGAACGTCATCTATGCGATGGGCGCGGACCGCAACGTCGTGCGCGAGTGGGACATCACCGCCGAGCGGGCGGCGCGGCAGACGCGACAGTCGGCGAAACAGCAGTCCGGCGAGTAGGCTGAACCGGTATGCAGACCATCCTCAACACCGCGGACGAGCCCGCGCACGATTCGTTCGTCGAGAAGAAGTCCGAGTTCATCGGCGACGCCTGCCACATCGACTCGCTCGACGAGGCGCTCGCGTTTGTCGAAACGATCCGCGAGCGGCATCCGAAATCGCGTCACGTCGCGTATGCGGCGGTGTGCGGCGGTTCGGACGGACGTCTGGTCGAGCGGATGAGCGACGACGGCGAGCCGTCCGGCACGGCCGGCAAGCCGATTCTCGACGTGCTGCGGCAGAACGGGCTGACCGACAGCGTGGTCGCGGTGACCCGGTATTTCGGCGGGATCCTGCTCGGTTCGGGCGGGCTGATCCGCGCGTATTCGACCGGCGCGTCGATCGCGGTCAAGGCGGCACGTCTGGCGCGGATCGTGCCGTGCGCACGGTACGCGGTGCGGCTCGAGTACCCGCAGCTCGCCCAGTTCCAGCGTCTGCTCGCCGACTGCGACGGGCTGGCGGACGACGAGACATACACGGATCGCGTGACGTTGCGTGCCGCGGTGCCGGCCGACCGTGCGGCCGATTTCGAGGCGCGCGTGCGGGAGACGTTCAATGCGGCCGTCGTGCCGGAGCCGCTCGATACGGTGAACCGGCCGGTCGCGTTGTGAACGGCCGCGTCGTTGTGCCCGGCCGCGTTGGGATCGGTCGCGTCCGGGACCGCGGACCGGGTTATGCTGGTGCGCATGAGTGATGAGAACGAAACCGCGGCCCCCGTGGACGCCGGACAGTCCGAAGACCAGCCGCGGCAGGCGGATCAGCCCGATCAGCCCGGTCAGGATGCGCCTTCCCAAGCCGATCCGCACGCCGTGCCGGATGATTTCGAGCCGTTGACCGCCACCTACGAGCGTCTGCGCCATTCCGTCGATTCGGCCGAATTGTCCGAGTTCGCGCGCCGTCCGCTGCCGGACAAGTCGGATCAGGCGGCGTTCTCGCGCGCGACCGCACTGCTCGAGGCCGTGGCCGGCAATCCGCACACGCCGGTCGAGGACCGCATCATGCTCGCCGAGACGATGCCGTTCCCGAACGTGCTGGTCAAACTGTCGGTGGACGCGGACGCGAACGTGCGCAAGGCCGTGGCCGCCAACACGGACGACAAGAACTGGCTGGTGGGCCGGCTCACCAAGGATCCGGTGCCGGAGGTGCGCGACGTCGCGCTGCGCAACAGGCGCACGTCGTGGAAGATGCGGCTCGAGGGTGCCCAGAATGCGGACGTCGACGCGGAAACGCTCGATTTTCTCAGCCGGTTCGGCGTGGAGAGCGAGCCGGACGCGCCGGCCGTGCTCACGTCGATGGTCCGCCGCGCGGTGGCGCTCAATCCGAACACGGCGCCGCAGACCCTGGAGCGGCTGGCGGGAGACCCCGATCCGGTGGTGGCGAAGGCCGCGGCGAAGCGGCGCGGCTGACTGCAAACGCTGGCAGTGACGTAGCGGCGGCCGCCCCGCCGCACGGGCCAGCCCGTCCCCTCCTGCGGACGCCTCGGGCTCCGCGGCGGCCCGCCGCCCGCATCCGCCCCGGAGCCCGCATGGTTCGTCGGGGCGGACGCGGACGAAAGGAACGTGAAGGTTAACATTGGTTTCCGCGCGACTTTTTGCGTGTTTTGAGTAGCGTGGCGGCCCATACCAGGTCATACACTATGGAGTATGACAGAGAGAACCGAAAGTGCCGAACGACTGGCGCGCCCGCTGATCCGTCTTGCAAAGCTTGTCGGCGTGGCCACGAGCTATGTCGGTATGTCGAACGACTACCACGAGATCAAGGATGATGTCCTGGTGGCAGTGCTTGCCGCACTGGGCATCGCGGCCTCCACCGACGAGGCCATCGACGAATCCATCAAGCGCGTGCTCGACGAGCGCCGCACCCGGCTCGTGCCGCCCACCGTGCTGCACATCGCGGGCAAGAGCGACTCCGTGCTCGTCAACACGCCGATCCTCACCGTGCCGTCCGCGAGCATCACGCTCGAAAACGGCGAGGAATACGCCGGCAAGATCGAGATCGGCGCGGGCGACGGCTCGCAGGCGTACGTCATCAACGACGAATTCATCGCCACCGCGTCCGTCAACCTGCCCGAGGACCTGCCGGTCGGCTACCACACGCTGCACGTCACCGTCGGCAAGCGCACGCAGGACGCCGTGCTCATCAGCGCGCCCGAACGCGTCCCGCTGCTCGACGAGATGAAGTCCGGCCACCTGTGGGGCTGGATGGCCCAGCTGTATTCGATCCGCTCCGCCGGATCGTGGGGCGTGGGCGACTACGAGGACCTCAAGACCATGCTCGTCGGCGCGAAGAAGAAGACCGACGCCGACTTCATCCTCGTCAACCCGCTGCACGCGGGCGAGCCGGTCTCCCCGCTCACCCCGTCGCCGTACCTGCCGGTGTCGCGCCGCTTCGTCAACTTCACGTACATCCGTCCCGAATCCATCGAGGAATTCGGGCTGCTGGGCGACGAGCAGGCCGCGCAGGTCGACGAGCTGCGCTCGCAGGTCGAACCGCTCAACGGCGACTCCCAGCTCATCGACCGCGACGCCATGTGGCGCGCCAAGATGGGCGCGCTGTGGCTCATCTTCAAGGCCGGCCGCTCCCAGGAGCGCCAGGCCGCGTTCGACGAGTACAAGGCCGGACAGGGCGACGAGCTCGAGGCGTACGCCACCTGGTGCCTGTGCTACGACAAGTGGGGCGCCCCCACCGGCGAGGACGGCAACTGGGAGAAGACCTACACCAAGGATTCGCCCGAGGTCAAGGCGCTGCGTGAGCAGTACCCGGACACGCTCGACTTCTACCGCTGGATGGAATGGGTCGCCGTCGACCAGCTCGAGGACGCGCAGCGCGCGGCCCGCGACGCCGGCATGCGCATCGGCGTGATGTCCGACATGGCCGTGGGCGTGCATCCGCTCGGCGCCGACGTGTGGTGGTATCCGGAACGCTTCGCCAAGGGCGCGACCGTGGGCGCCCCGCCGGACATGTTCAACCAGCAGGGCCAGGACTGGAGCCAGCCGCCGCTGAGCCCGATCGATCTGGAACGCACCGGTTACCGCACGTACCGCGAGATGGTGCACGGCATGTTCGCCAAGGCCGGCGCGGTGCGCATCGACCATATCCTCGGCCTGTTCCGCCTGTGGTGGATCCCGGCCGGCAAGTCCGCGACCGACGGCACCTACGTGCACTACGACGCGAACATCATGCTCGGCATCCTCGCGCTCGAGGCGTCGCGCGTCGACGGCGTGGTCGTCGGCGAGGACCTCGGCGTGGTCCCCGAGTACGTGGCCGACTCGCTGTCCGCGCACGGCATCCTCGGCTGCGCGGTCGAATGGTTCGAGCAGTTCGAAGGCAAGTTCCGCGCGCCCGCCGACTGGCGCCCGTACGCGCTCGCCTCGGTCAACACGCACGACCTGCCGCCGGTGGCCGGCTATCTCGAGTACGAGCACGTCAAGCTGCGCGAGCAGCTCGGCCTGCTCACCGGCCCGAAGGAGGACTTCGAGAAGTCCGCGCAGGCCGAACACCGCGCGATGATGCAGATGCTCGTCGAGAACGGCTATCTGGACGAGTCGCTGCTGACCGACGAGCAGGCCAACGAGTGGAAGATCATCCAGGCCATGTACCGCGCGCTGCAGGATTCGCCGTGCAAGCTGCTGGCCGCGTCGATCACCGACGCCGTCGGCGAGAAGCGCGCGCAGAACCAGCCGGGCACCAACAACGAGTATCCGAACTGGCGCATCCCGCTGGCCGACGAGCACCTCAACGTCGTGCCGCTCGAGGAGCTGTTCGACAACAGCAAGCTGCAGCAGCTCGCCGCGATCATGAACGACTGACGCGCGGCGATCACGCGACTGTCGCGGAAGACCCATGGCTGACGGGCCGGTCGGGAGAACATCCCGACCGGCCCGTCAGCCGTTTCATGGGGCCGTCGCGGGTGCCGGACGGCAAGACACGCCCGGAATGAATGTCAAGGTGCGCGATATACTAGAGGATTGTTGTGTTTCCCTAAGGGGTCCTTCAAAGCGCTTTCCCACTCGCCACCGAGGACTTTCAGGGAGCCCACGGATAATGAGGTCGAAGCCTCTCGTCTTGCGTGCCCTAACCAAGTGCGCGGCCGAGCAGCCGAAACCCGGAACACAATAGTCAAGAAAAGGTACACCAGTGAAAACTTTCACTCCGAAGCCAGCTGATCTGACTCACGACTGGTACATCATCGACGCGACCGACGTCGTGCTCGGCCGTCTGGCTACTCAGGCCGCCGTGCTGCTGCGCGGCAAGAACAAGCCGACCTTCGCGCCGCACGCCGATTCCGGCAACCACGTCATCATCATCAACGCCGACAAGATCGCTCTGACCGGCAACAAGATGGGCAAGGAACTCTACTCGCACTCCGGTCGCCCGGGCGGCCTGCGTCGCGATTCCTACGCCGAGCTGCTGGCCAACAAGCCGGAGCGCATCATCCTGGCTGCCGTCAAGGGCATGCTGCCGAAGAACCGTCTGTCCAAGGTGCAGCTGGATCGTCTCCACATCTTCCGTGGCGCCGAGCACCCGCACACCCCGCAGAAGCCGCAGGTCTTCGAGATCGCTCAGGTCTCGCAGCAGGCCAAGTGAACCGAAGGGAGATAGAGAATCATGGCTGAAAACACCAACGACTCCGCGGTTCAGGCAACCGAGGAGGAGCTCACCTCGTACACCACCGAGACCAACGCCGGCGCTGGCACCGGTACTTCCGCGATCGCCCCGGGCTACGGCACCGGCCGTCGCAAGGAAGCCGTCGCCCGCGTGCGTCTGATCCCGGGCACCGGCAAGTGGACCGTCAACGGCCGCACCCTGGAGGAATACTTCCCGTCCAAGCTGCAGCAGCGTGAGGTCAACTCCCCGATCGTCCTGCTCAAGCTCGAAGGCAAGTTCGACGTCGTCGTCCTCGTCGACGGCGGTGGCACCACCGGCCAGGCCGGCGCCATCCGTCTCGGCGTGGCCCGCGCGCTGAACTCCATCGACCGCGACGCGAACCGTGCCGCCCTGAAGAAGGCCGGCATGCTGACCCGCGACGCCCGCGTCGTCGAGCGCAAGAAGGCCGGTCTGCACAAGGCCCGTCGCGCTCCGCAGTTCTCGAAGCGTTAAGCCTTTGCGGCTTTGCCGCTGTTCGCAAAAGCCCCTCGTTCCGTTCGGTTGTCTCAACCGTTCGGGGCGAGGGGCTTTCGCTATATCCGCGACACGTTCGTGTTGGGTTGCAGTGGTTGCAGTGTTGGATGCAGATGCGCAGATTCAGACGCGCAGCCGGCGCAGCAGATCGGCGGCCCGCCGCGCGGTGACGGGGGATTGAAGATCGTCGGAGCCGTCGGTGGAGAGCAGGCCGAGCGCGCAGGCCAGACGGATGGTGCGACGATTCGCGGGATTGCACGCGCCGTCGTATGAGCAGGCCGGGATCGGGCCGGCAACGTGCTTGGTGAGCCACACGCGCACGGCCAGTACCAGCATTTCCTCCAGATCGACCGGTGCATGCGGATGCAGTCGGGGCGTCCCGGCGCGGTTGTCGTCGCGCAGCATGGACGACGGGATCAGCCCGTTCATCAGCGCGCTCTGCAGCCGGAACGCGTACGGATCGTCCGCGGTCACGTCCGCGAGCCCGCCGTCGTAATAGTTCACCGGCACGAGTCCGGCCACGTCGACGGTGATCGCGACCGCGTGCTCGCGGGTCAGCGGCGCGTCCGCATCGTCGCCGTTCGCCACGTCGGCCAGCGGATCGTACGGCCGCAGAAACTGGTCGACGTGCGTGACGATCGGAGCGGCGTCCGACGTGCCGGCTGAAGTGCTGTACGACGGAACGTACGGCGGCCACGGGCCGAATCCGGCCGTCACATGCGCGGCCAGATCGCGATACGCCCGCGGCAGCGACGGATCGGAGCACACGTTCGCAAGCAGCCGGGCCACCGCGCCGGCCACCAGAGCCGAGCCGAACTCGTTGGTATGCGTCACGTCGCCGGGACGGAAGTACGGTTTGACGCCCTCCACGCCGATCGCCGTGATGAACCCCATCGACACGCGGTGCAGGTCGAGCACCGGCACGTGCAATCGACGTCCCAGCGCAATGCAGGCGTTCGCGAAATCGGCCAGCAGGTCGGCGTATGCGCCGTCCGGCGTCCACGTGTTGCGTGCCAGCGGCGTCACCAGCAGCGGATACGCGCCCGCCGTACGTGCCTCGCGTATGAATTGCGCCAGCTGGTCCGCATAGCCATCGTTTGCACGCAGCTGCGGGTCCTTCTGATCATTGTGGCCGAACTGCAGCAGCAGGACATCGCCGGCGCGCATCGCACGCCACACGGGCGCGTAATGGCCGTCGTTGCGGAACATGGTCGTGCTCAGCCCCGACCTCGCATGATTCGCCACCGCGACGCCGGCGTCAAGAAACGCCGGTAGCGACGCGCCCCAGCCGGTGTGCGACTCGCCGAACCGGAGCGGCAGGCGCGCGGTCGTGTCGGTGACGGTCGAGTCGCCCGCGAGAAAGATCGTGGGAACGTTTGCCGACCGCACGTCCAGCGACGTGACGATCGGCCGCCGTGCGACGACGGTCACGACCAGCAGCCGGTGATCGACGAGCGTGCCGATCGCGTCCGGCACGAACGCGCCGACGTTCGCGACGACGTCCGGCAGACGTCCGTCGGATGGCACCGGACCGCGGTAGACCAGCCGCCGCTCCTGCACGTAGACGACCAGTTCGTCGTCGACCGTCGCGTCCATACGTGTTGCGTCGACGGTTAGCGACAGGCGATAATTGCCGTCGTTCGGCACATGCACGGCGAAACCGCGTGCGACCGGCGGGGCGCTCGACGAGGCATCCGGCGAGTCGGACGGCATGAATCCGCCCGCGATCTCCGCGTTCGACAGCATCAGGTCGTTGCGGCGCGAACGCTCGCCGATCCAGCCGTATCCGCGCGCGGCGTCGTAGTCGTCGCCGTCTGATACCCGAACGGCATGGTCCGCAGCCGGTGCGTCCGTGAACGCAAAACAACGATGGAACATCGCATCCCCTTTCCCGCGGCGCATGGTCCGCTGTATGGTCGTCTCCGTCTCCTCCGCGGCGGTCATCGGTTCTCCGGAACGCCGCCGACGGTCCTGTCTTCGTCCCACGCGCGTTTCATGGCTTGGAAGATCTCGTCGTCGGACTCGTGGTTCTCCATGTTGAGCACCACGATCACGTCGCGCCACTGCGGCGCGTAGCAGAACTCGTGCTTCCAGCCGTAGTAGTGCGGGCCGTCGCCGCGGTTGCGCAGATACGACATGAGCGCGGCCATGACCTGGCCGGAGAACTTCACGTCCGCAAGGCAATCGTTCGCCCAGAACCCCTGCCACACGTCATGCTCACGCGAGCGCATCGCCGCGTCCGCCGCAAGGAAGCGTTCACGGGCGAGCCCGGCATGATAGAACGCGTGCTTGAAATCGTTGGCAAGCGCCTCCCTGACGGCCGTGCATGCCAGCGACGTGCCGCGCGCGCAGTCGCGGTAGACCGCCGCATACAGCCCGACCGTGTCGCGGATCAGGCGCGCGGCGTGGGCGCCGTTGTCGGGGATCAGGGAGGGGACGAGCCGTGCGTCGGCCTCGCCGAGGGCTTTCGTGACGGGACCGGACTTCGCGTTGCCGTCCGTTGCTGGATCGGCCGTCGTGCCGTCGATCTCCGCGCCGAACTCGGCATCCAGCGCCGTGCGTTCGCAGCGCGCGGCCAATAGGGCGTACCGCCGTGCCGCCGCGTCGCACAGACGCTGCACAAAGCCGAGTTGATCGGCGAACCGCCGTCATGCAGCCACTTGAGATCGTTCTCGCTGCCGCGCTCGCCGGACAGGTAATGCGTGGCGATCATGCGCGGCACGTACGTGAACAGCTGCTCGCCGCACTTCTGGTCCCATTCCGGACCGTAGCTCGCGGCCGCATCCCAGTATCCGCGCCACAGCCGCGCTACGGCTGGCGCGTGCTCGCCGCCGTAGTAGCGCCGCGCGTAGTCCAGCAGCAGTCGGTCGACCGCGGGCCGGATGCCGGCCTTGCACGACGATGAGCCAGCCGCCGCCGTGGTCTTGGGAGCATCGGAGGCGTCGGGAACGGCGGGGGCGTCGGGAGCAACGGGTGCACCGGAGATGCCGGGAATGTCGGAACCGGCCGGAATGCCGCCGATCTGCCCGTCGCGCCACATGCGCGCGATCAGATCGAGCGCAAACGTATGCGGCTTGACGTTCGAGCAGTTGACGACCCACAGCGAGTCGCCGCCGTGCTCCAGCACGGTGTCGAGCTCGCGCGCGATGTCGTCGGGCGACTCCGGCATCGGCGTGATATGGTTCGCGGCCTGCAGGTCGAAGAACGACGCGTGGTAGTAGATGCCGTTCGCGCCGGTGTCGTCGGCCGGCGGCATGGCCGGCGTGCGCGGATCCCAGTCGCCGCTGCGGCGCACCATCATGCGTCCGTAGCCGTTGTCGGCCCAGATCTTGATCACGTCGTCCGGCAGGTCGAGCAGGCCCTTGCGGTACAGGTCGAGCGATTCGGCGTACAGGTACGCGCTCACCGGGGCGTGCGGGTCGGCCTCGCGGATCAGCCGGTACTCGTCGCGCATCGCTTCGGACAGCACCCGCCCGCGGTCCTCGTCGGTGGCGTGCCGCGGATCGTCCACCCAGAACGGGCCGTCGCAGTTGCCTCGCAGACCAAGCGTCCACACCACCTTCGCACCGTGCAAACGCGCGATCGCATCCCGCCACAGCGCCTCGTACCGGGGCTTGTCCTCCGGCCAGCGGGGCCGGTCGCCCGGATACGCCTCGGCGAACAGCCGGGCGCCCAGCGGCGTGGCGTGATGCTGGTTCACGTACAGGCCCATGCCGCGAGCCAGATCCCAGTGCGGGGCCATGTTCTGCCCGGAACCCGGAATGACCAGGTTGCCGCCGGCGCGCAGCAGCGTCTCGAAGACCATGCACCACGTGCGTTCGTTGTCATTGTCGATGTTCCACGCGGCGATAAGCACCTCGTCGTTGACGAACCAGCCGCGGTAGCGCACCGCGGCCGGACTGGAGACGAGCGTCGCGTCGTCGGACAGCTCCAGCCGCGCGCGACGGGCCGGCCGCTGGTCGTTCCAGAACCAGAAATCCTCGAAGCCGAGCCAGTCGCGGCTGATCGCGTACAGTCCGTAGATGCAGCCGAGATCGTCCGCGCCGTCGACGACGACCCGGTCTGCGGACGGATCAACGGTGACGCGATACCGTTCGGCAGTCATCGTGCCGTCGACGCGCACGACGATGTCCGCGGCCGGACGGTCGTGCGACTGCGGATCGTCGTGTGCGGCGGTCGCGACGGACGATCCGTCGGCCACGTTGCCGACATCGCGCGGACCGAATACGTAGCCGATGTCGCGTCGCACCGCGTCGGCGGCGGTCGCGACGGCGGGGGAGAGACGGTCCCCGTCCGCAAGAATGCGTGTGGTTGCGTTGATGATGACGCTCATGATGACAGCCGTTCCTTTCGTATGGTTTGTCGTGTGGTTGTATTCGTGCGGCTTTCCGTGGCGACATGCGATGCCGCCGCCGGCTGGCGACTGACGCGCGGTCCGGCGGCGGCACGGTGATCGTTCGGTTCGCTCACCCGATCGTTTGGCTCACTTGACCGCGAGGTCGTACGCCTGCTGCCACAGGGCCACGGCCTTGTCGAGACCGGCGGTGTGCAGCTTGCCCACGTACTCGTCCCAACCCTGGTCGACGCCGCCGTTGACGATCCAGTCGGCGAGCTGCGGCACGGCGTACGTGAAGATCGGGGTCATGTAGTTGGTGGCCTCGTTGGCCTCGTCGGTGGTCAGGCGCGTCCAGATCGGGATCACGTCCTTGTCCCAGTTGATGTGCCGGTAGTCCTCGGCGTACGCCTTGTCCACGTCGAGCAGGCCGGCGCTCTTCTGGTCGCCCTTGATGGTCATGTCGTCGCGGATCGCGTACGCGCCGCCGGAGCCGAGCGACAGGTCCACCGACACGTCGGCGTAGCGCTTCGGGCTGACGGTGTACGTGTGATCGCCGTCGTCGGAGACGTATTCGGGGATGGAACCGTACTTGGTGATCACCGACATCTTCTCGGAATACATCGCGTTGATGATCTTGTAGATCGCGTCCTTGTTCGGCGCGTCCTTGGCGACCGACAGCTTGCCGCCGAAGTAGCGCGCGGCGTCGCGGCCCGCGTCCCACGTCACGTCGTCGGCGCTGGTGCCGGGCGCGACGGGCGCGGCGAGGCCGATGTACTGGCTCTTGAGCGTGTCGCCGAAGTCGGACTGCCACCAGCCGAACGTGGCGCCCACCTTGGCCGTGTCGCCCTCGCCGGCGCGCTGCGTGTTGTACGCGGACGAATCCTGCGTGAGCGCGTCCTTGGGCATCAGGCCCTTCTCGACCAGCTCGTGCAGCATGCCGACCACGGTCTTCATGTTGTCGGTGTCCAGCATGTTGCCGACCTTGCCCTGCTTGACATAGAAGCCGCCCGCGCCCGACGTGGTGGCCACCTGCGTGACCAGTCCGGTGGAGTTGAGGAACAGGAACGGGCTGTACCAGCCGATGCCGGTGGTGTCGAGCTTGCCCACGGTGAACGGAATCTCGTCGGCCTTGCCGTTGCCGTTCGGATCCTGCGTCTTGAACGCCTCGAGCACGTTGACGAACTCGTCCCAGGTGCGCGGCACCTTGAGCCCGAGCTTGTCGAGCCACTGCTTGTTGATCATCAGATGGCTGGTGGACGTGGCGTAGTCCTTGCCGTTGTCGGCCGGCAGCGCGTAGATGTGGCCTTGGTCGTCGGTGGCGAGCTTCTTCATGGTCTTGTTGTCGAGCGCCGACTTGAGGTTGGGCATCTGGTCGAGGTGCTGGGCGAGGTCGTCGAACACGTCGTTGCGTGTGGTGTCGTCGGTGTTGAACAGGTTGAGCGTGATGTCCGGGATCTCGCCGGCGGCGAGCATCGCGTTCTTCTTCTGCGAGGCGTCGCGGCTCACCTCCCACTTGATCGTGCAGTCGCACGCCTGTTCCAGCGGTTTGGTGACGCCCAGCTTGGAGATGTCGGCCGTGGTGGCCGACTGGACGCTGAAGATCGTGACGAGCGGCTTGCCGTTCGCGTCGACGGCGGCGTCGCCGCTGCCGCAGCCGGCCAATGCCGTGAGCGCGGCCACCGTGGCGGCGCTCGCCGTAAGGATTCGCTTGTTCATCGGATACCCCTTCGTTTCCCTTGTCCGTATGGCGGATCGCTCCGCCTGTCCTGTGTGCGGCGGATCGCTCCGCCGCACGGCCCGCGACTGCACTGACTGCGGGTCGTTCTTTGTATTTCCAAATAGAATACGTATTTCGAAATACGTATTTCATACTATAGATCGACGATCCGGGGAACGCAAGTCGCCGACACGCGGAATCCTGGCCGTATACTGGCGTACGTAAGGACATACGTATCTCATATGCCGTCGGGCAACGGTGATCGGCCGCACGATCCCGGCGATGCAGTCGGTGACTGCGCGATCGTCGGTCGCCGAGACGCAAGGTCATCGACGATGCGGTCGTTCGATCGCCGGTCGTACGACTGTGGCCGCGGGGGCCTGTCGATCGTGCGGCCGACAAACATGCGGCTGTCGGCCGCGAACACGCGCGGTCGCGCGATCGTCGCTCGCAGGACCATCGTTCGTGCGACGAGACAAGGAGGCTTCGCCATGACGAACGTGACGATCGGTACGGGCTCGCCCCGCAGGCGTCCCACCAGCAAGGACGTCGCGGCGCTCGCCGGAGTGGCGCAAAGCACCGTCTCCCACGTCATCAACGGCAACTATCCGGTCTCCGAAACGGTCCGGCGGCAGGTGCTCGACGCGATGGAACGGCTCGACTACCATCCCAACGCCAGCGCGCGCACGCTGCGCACGTCACGCACGCGCACCATCGCGCTGCTCGAGAAACTGGACGAGCACACCGCCGGCTACGACGTGCTGCCGTACCTGACCGGCATCATCCGGCACGCGCGCGAACACGACTACGACGTCATCGTCAACACGCTGTCCGACGACGACAACGCGCTGGACCGACTCTCGCAGCGCATGATCTGCGACGGATTCGTCATCATGGACGTTGTCGAGGGCGACCCGCGCGTCGAACGCGCCGCGCAGCTTGCCGTGCCGGCCGTGCTCGTCGGCAACGCCGTCGGATTCGGCGACGATGCGAACGTTCCGGGCGCGGGCCGGATGCCGGACTGCGTGTACTACGACTACGACGCGGCCATGGCCGAGATCGCGAGAGAGGCGGCTGACTGCGGCTGCGACACGTTGGTCATGGTGCGTGACGAGCCCGACGACGGCAGGTCGTTGCCGCCGATCGAGAGGACGATGTACGACAGCGGCCGGCGTGAGGCCGAACGGTTGGGCTTGCGGACCGAACTGATCGTGCCGCCGACCGGGGAAGAGGACGGCGTCGCGGCCGTCGGCGACGATCTGGCCGCCGCGATCGCGGGACGACGCGCGGTGATCGCCATGCGCGGCGTCAATCTGGGAGATGCGGTGCGGCGATGGTGCGAGGCGCGCGATATCAGGCCCGGCATTGACGTGTCGATCGTCGCGATCGGACCGGTCGCCGCGCAGGGCCGGTATCCGGAACTGTCATATCTGCCGACGCGGCCCGATGCCGTGGTATCTGCTGCGATCGACCTGCTGGCCGCGCGCATCGACGGCGACACGTCGCCGGCCGTCGTACGTGCGATTCTGCCCGAGCATATCGTCCACCGCGGCACGACCCTGCCGATGATGACCCTGCCGATGAGGACGGATTCGGGCGATGTATGGGGATGCGGGCGGGACGGCGAGCGGGGCTAGTCGTCTCGCTGGGATTCGGATGCGGCGTCTTGACGATGCGCCGCGCTAGTACTTTGTCGGGCTTAATGTGACGGGTGTGACAACCCCTCGGTTGCTTCGTGACAGCTCCCCGGCAAAGGGGAGCCGAAAGAAAGGGCCCGCCAATTTAAGCCCGACAAAGTACTAGGTCACGGGATGGCATTGACTCGTTTCAATCCATCGCGTGTGATCGGCCGGTCACGGGATGGCAGAATCCGGTGTTTTTCCATCGCGTGACTCCGCCTGTGATCACGGGATGGCATTGACCCGTTTCATTCCATCGCGTGACCTTGGAATCCGGGCTTGGGGAGCGGTTTCGCGGTCGCGCGATGGCATTTCGGCCTGTTTTTCCATCGCGTGATTCCGTCATTGGTCACAGGATGGCAAAACCGCCCGTTTTTCCATCCCGTGACCGCGGAATCGGGGTTTGCGGGGTCATGGGATGGCATTGACTCGTTTCAATCCGTCGCGTGTGTGATCGACTGGTCACGGGATGGCGGAATCCGGTGTTTTTCCATCGCGTGACCTGCGCGAGATTGGATTGCATGAAGTCGGGGGTGCATACGTAGGACCGTTTAGTCCGAGCAGAGAGTTGAGGCCTGTTTCGGGGCATGGTTGACGGTGTTGCCATCGGCTCTGTTGTTGGTGTTATCGGTTGATATCGGTTGATATCGGTTGATACTCGGCGTTATTGTCTCCATTTCCCCACTTTCCCCTTCGGCCGGCCCGCAGGAACGTCGGCGAGGTGTCTGGCGGTGGTGAATGTGGGGAAATCGACAGCATGAGCGGACTCCGATGGGGCGGTCGGCGTCGACCGTTTTCGAAAGTGGGGAAGCAAGCAGTACCAACCCCGCTCACGACGGGTGTTCGTGATGTCGGTTTCCCCACATTCGGCGTGACGTTCCGAATGTGGGGAAATCGACAGTATGAACGGGTTCAACAACCGGCGAGTCGCGTCGCAGTTTCCCCACTTTCGGATACGGGCGCATGCAAACGTTCCGATTTCCCCACATTCGGACGATTCCGCCGGCTTCCGACCGGCTTCCGACCGGCTTCCGACCGGCTTCCGGCCCGTTCGGTGTGCATCCCGTTTGGTGCACCCGTTTGGCGTGCTCGCTCGGTGTTGTGCCAGCTTGGTTTGCTCGCTTGGTTTGCTCGCTTGGCGTGCTTGCTCGGTGTGGTGATGGAGGTGGTGATGGGGGGGGTGTGGTGATGGAGGTGTGGTGATGGAGGATGGACCTCGATCTGTTGCATCGGATCCGCATCAGATGTTGCATCGGATCTGCATCGGATCTGTTGCATCGGGAACGGTAGGGGATGATCGCTGGAACAAGTGGCAACACGCCGAAGGATGTCGATACGAATCGATACGGGAGAACGTAGTTATCGATAACCCGAAGCAGTCGCGTTCGGCGGCGGCTCGAACGTGCGGTACTATAAATACGTATCGATCGATACGTATTTACTAGGTGGGTGAACGGAAACGCCCAACCGGAAGATACGGCCATCGATCGGCGGTACATCACGCGGCGCGTAACGAAACGCACGGCGGAGACGCGGCCGCGGGCCATCCGAAGACGGACGGCACGGCGGTCCGCGGCAGAGAAGAACACGGCAAAGGCTGCCGCGGGAAAGGAACGACGGTGTTGTCAACCATCATGTGCGGGGCCGGTCCCGCGCGAATCACAGGCGGACCCGGATCCGAACCCCGGTCGGCCGCAACAAGCGAAAGGAGCGTGTCATGAGCTACGCGGCCGAATTCGCCACGCTGGTCAAAACCAGCGGTAAGACCAAGGACAGGCCGAAGGACACCAAGCCGGCGCTGGGCTTCCTCGCCCCGTGGATCGTCGGCGCGTTCTTCCTCACGTTCATCCCGATGATCGTCTCCCTGTACCTGTCCCTGACCAAGTACAACATGCTCACCTCGCCGAAGTTCGTCGGCCTGCAGAACTACGCGACGCTCGCGCAGGACCAGCGTTACCTGCACTCGCTGGTGGTCACGTTCAGCTACGTGATCATCTCCGTGCCGCTGCAGCTGATCGCCGCGCTCGCCCTCGCCGTCGTGCTCGACCACGGCATGCGCGGACTCACGTTCTACCGTTCCGCGTTCTACCTGCCCTCGATGCTCGGCAGCTCGGTCGCCATCGCGGTGCTGTGGAAGATGGTCTTCGGCTCCGACGGCCTGTTCAACCAGGCGCTCGGCCTGCTCGGCATGGACGTCACCCAGTCGTGGATCGCCAATCCGGACACCGCGAACTACACGCTGATGGCCCTGCACGTCTGGCAGTTCGGCTCGCCGATGGTGATCTTCCTCGCCGGCCTGCGCCAGATCCCCAAGGAGCTGTACGAGGCGGCCAGCGTCGACGGCGCCGGCAAGTGGCGGCAGTTCCTGTCGATCACGCTGCCGATGCTTTCGCCGATCATCTTCTTCAACCTGGTGATGTCGATCATCAACAGCTTCCAGACGTTCACGCAGGCGTTCGTCGTCTCCGGCGGCACCGGCGGCCCGAACGACTCGACGCTCTTCTACACGCTCTACCTGTACATGCAGGGCTTCGGCTCGATGAAGATGGGCTACGCCGCCGCGATGGCGTGGATCCTCGTCGTGATCGTCGCCGTGCTGACCGTGATCAACTTCGCCGTTTCCAAGTATTGGGTGCATTACGATGACTGACGCAACACTGAACATCAAAGCCGCGGCCGCACGCAAGGCCGCTCCCGCCCCCGCCGGCACGCTCGCGAACCGCTCGTCCGCTGCGGACATCCCCGAATACAAGGACCAGCACAAGGCCCGCCGCATCGTCATCCAGATCATCAAGCAGCTCGTCGTGCTCGCCATCGCGCTCGTCATGCTGTACCCGATCCTGTGGATGATCGCCAGTTCGCTGCGCAAGCCGAACGAGATCTTCACCAATATGGGACTGTGGGTCGCGCATCCGCAGTGGAAGAACTACGTCGACGGATGGTTCGGCCTGAGCCAGCCGTTCGGCCGGTACTTCCTCAACTCGCTGCTGCTGGTCGCCTGCGCGATCGTCGGCAACGTGATCACCTGCTCGATGGCCGCGTACGCGTTCGCCCGGCTCAACTTCCGCGGCCGTCCGCTGATGTTCGGCTTCATGCTGCTCATGCTCATGATCCCGATCCACGTGGTCATCATCCCGCAGTACATCATCTGGAACTCGCTGAGCATGATCAACACGTACATCCCGCTCATCGTGCCCAAGTTCCTCGCCATGGACGGCTTCTTCACCTTCCTGTTCTACCAGTTCATCCGCGGGCTTCCGCGCGACCTCGACGAGGCCGCCAAGATCGACGGCGCCGGCCACTGGCGCATCTATTGGCAGATCCTCATGCCTCTGATGAAGCCGGCCATCGGCACCACCGCCGTGTTCACGTTCATGTGGACGTGGAACGACTTCTTCAGCCAGCTCATCTACCTGACCGACCCGAAGCTGTACACCGTGCCGATCGCCCTGCGAGCGTTCATCGACGCGACCAGCAAGTCCAGCTACGGCCCGATGTTCGCCATGTCCGTCCTGTCCATGATCCCGCTGTTCATCGTGTTCTGCTTCGGCCAGAAGTATCTGGTGGAAGGCATCGCAACGACCGGCGGCAAGTGACGCGGACGGAGCGTCATCCGCGTTGCTCCTCGGTCGCCGTGCCGAGCACGGCTTCCCTCGGTGCGCCTTGATGCCGCACGCGTCCGCATCACTTGCCAAGGCAAGTGACCAACCCGCTCAAACCACAAGTTTTTCGATAAGGAAATATCAAAGGAGATAACCATGAAGTCCATGAAGAAGTGGATCGTCGCGGCCGCCGCCGTGTCCGCCGCTGCGCTCGCCCTGTCCGGCTGCGGCACCAAGGCCGGCACGGCGTCCGGCGAAGTCAAGGCGTCCGACGGCGACGTGACCATCCGCATCGGCTACTGGGGTTCCGACAGCCGAGTCAAGCTCACCGAGGAGGTCATCAAGGGCTTCGAGGAGAAGCATCCGAACATCAAGGTCGACATGACCTACAACGACTGGTCCGGCTACTGGGACAAGCTCGCCACCGACACCGCCGGCAAGAACTCGCCCGACGTGATGCAGATGGACGAGCTCTACCTCGCCTCCTACGCCTCGCAGGGCTCGCTCGTCGACCTCGACACCACGTCCGAGTACCTCGACCTGAGCGGCATGGACGAATCCCTGCGCGACATGGGCAAGGTCGACGGCACCCAGTACGCGGCCCCCGTCTCCTCCACCGCGTTCGGCGTCGTGCTCAACAACGACGTGATCGAAAGCCTCGGCCTGACCGTGCCCGACACGTCCAACTGGACGTGGGACGACCTCAAGGCGTTCGCCAAGCAGGTCGTCGACAAGTCCAACGGCGAGACCGTCGGCATCGCGCCGCTCAACAACGGCATGAGCCTGCAGCTGTGGGCACGCCAGCACAACGAGAACCTGTTCAAGGACGGCAAGGTCGCGATCAGCGAGGACACGCTCGCCAGCTACCTGCAGATGGCCTACGACTGGACGCACGGCGACCAGATCGCCGGCACGCCCGACCATCAGGCCGAGCAGGCGTCCGGCACCACCGACCAGAGCGACTTCGCCACCGGCAAGCAGGCCATGATCTTCACCCAGTCCACGCAGGTCTCCGTGTACGCGAAGGCCGCCGGCACCGACAACATGACCCTCGTGCCCATGCCGAACGACGGCGAGAACGCCAAGTACGGCTACCTCAAGCCCGGCATGTACTGGGCGATCTCCTCGCAGTCCGAGCATCCGGCCGAGGCCGCCGAGCTCATCGACTACCTGCTCAACGACGAGGACGCGGGCAAGACCATGAGCACCGACCGCGGCATCCCGTCCAACAACAAGATCCGCGAGGCGCTCGCCGACTCCGCGACCGGCACCGACAAGCAGGCGCTCGACTTCCCGTCCCAGATCCAGGACACGCTCGGCGACGCCCCGTCCATCACGCCGAACGGTGCGTCCGACCTCGACAAGATCATCGCCCGCTACAGCCAGAAGGTGATGTTCGGCGACCAGTCCTCGGCCGATGCGGCCAAGGCCATGATCAGCGAGCTGAACACCGCGATCGCCAGCGCCTGATCGCCGGCGTCTGATCGACGGGGACGCGTCGGTCCGTGCGATCGGCCGGCCTGTGGCCGACCGTGCGGACCGACGATGGTCTCGACGATGGTCTCGACGATGACCCCGACGATGACCCCGACGATGACCCCGACGATGACCCCGACGTGATGATTCCGACGATGATTCCGACGCGATGTGCCGCGGCCCGTGCGAATCGTGCGGGCCGTTGGCAAGAACCGGCAACCGTTGTGCCGCGTGCGATATTCCCAAGTACAGTAAATACGTATCAATAAATACGTATCGATAATGTTGATTTCCGATCCAAGAGGTGACTGCGATGTTGCTTGACGTCCTTACTCCCATTGACGTGGACGGCCGGTCCGAGGCCGTGCGTCAGGCCGCCGCCGACCTGCGGCGAGACCTCGGCGTCGTGTGCGGACGGGGCGACGTCGCGACTGCGGCAGCAACCGCCGCGACGACCATGCCCGCGACTGGTACGACGCCGACTGGTACGACCGCTATGACTACGACCGGTACGTCCGGTACGTCCGTTTCGTCCGCCGCACCGGTCCCGTCCGGCATGCCGTCCGCCGCCGCGCCCGGCACGGACGTGACCGCCCGCATCGAACTGGCCGACGATCCGACGCTGGGGGAGGGGATGTACCGCGTCGTCGCGGACCGCGACGTTCTCCGCGTCATCGCCGGCGACGACTTCGGCTTCATCTACGGCCTGTACCACATCAGCCGCGAGCTGCTCGGCGTGCCCGACCTGTGGTTCTGGATGGACTGGACGCCGGCCGTCGCAGGACGCAAGCCCGGCCCGGTCGCCGTGCCCGACGGCTACGCGTTCGCCTCCCGCCCGTTCGCCGTGGCTGACCGCGGATGGTTCGTCAACGACGAGGTGCTGCTCATGGGCTGGCAGCTCGACAATGACCCCGACCAGCCGTGGGAGATGGTGTTCGAGGCGCTGCTGCGCTGCGGCGGCACGATGGTCATCCCCGGCACCGGCAACAACTCAGCCCACCACGCCGAAGCCGCGTCCCGCCGTGGACTGCGCATCGCCCAGCACCACGCCGAGCCGCTCGGCGCACGCCTCTTCTCCTCCGCCTACCCGGACCTCAACCCCTCGTGGGGCGAGCACAAGGACCTGTTCATCGCACTGTGGGAGGAATCGCTGGAGGCGCACCGGGGCCAGCATGTCATCTGGAACGTCGGCTTCCGCGGCCAGGGCGACTCCGCGTTCTGGGACTCCGATCCGTCCTACGACACCGACGAGAAGCGCGGCGCGCTCATGGGCGAGATCATCCGCATCCAACGCCGCATGGTGCTCGACCACGACCCGCAGGCGCGCACCTGCGTCTACCTGTACGGCGAAACGCTCGAACTGTACCGCAAGGGCGTGCTCGACCTGCCCGACGACGTCATCAAGATCTGGTCCGACAACGGCTACGGCCGCATGGTCACGCGACGCCAGTGCAATCACAATCCGCGCATCGACGCGATGCCGAACCCGGCCGACCGCGGCGCGCAGGGCATCTACTACCACGCCTCCTTCTACGACCTGCAGGCCGCGAACCACATCACCACGCTGCCGGTGCGCCCCGAACGCATCGTGCACGAGTTGGGCGAGGTGCTCGCCCGCGGCGGCGACGCGTTCTGGATCGTCAACTCGTCGAACGTCAAGCCGCACGCCTACTACCTGTCCCTGATCGCGCGACTGTGGCGCGACGGACTTTCCGACATCGACGTC
Source organism: Bifidobacterium amazonense (assembly GCF_018555435.2). Taxonomy (GTDB): domain Bacteria; phylum Actinomycetota; class Actinomycetes; order Actinomycetales; family Bifidobacteriaceae; genus Bifidobacterium; species Bifidobacterium amazonense. The sequence continues at coordinate 59,947 of NZ_JAFEJT020000006.1, read as the reverse complement.
ACCGATCGTCGGTCTTCGTTGATCCCGGCCGAGTCGGACGAGGACGGCGCCGAAACCGAGTCGCTGACGACGGTCGGCACATTGCTCGCCGGAACGTCCGGCGATGCCGCGACGTTCGTGCGATCGGCCACGCGCACGTTCGCAACCGAGTACTACGGCGAGCGCGACGCCGCGGCCGTGGCCGACGCGTACGCCGGCTACTTCGACGCGGCCGTCGCGTACGGCGATCGCTGGGACGAGCGGGCCGGCGAACAGTACTTCAACCACTGCCCGCGCATGCTGGTCACGCAGTTCATGCGCGATCGCAACGCGAGCTGCGACGACATGCGCTGGGCGGCCGGCGACGTGCCGCTGGTCGAGCAGATCGCCGTCGTCGACCGCATCGCCGCGCGCGGGGCCGCGCAGTACGCCGCGCTCGACGATCGCGACACGGCCGCCGCGACCGGCATGTCGCCGCACGCCCGACGACTGTTCGACGATTCGATCGCGCTGCATACGCGCGTATACCGCCACTGCTGCGAGGCCACGCATCTGACGTGCCGCGCGCTGTGGGAGGGGTTCGCCGAGGACTGGCAGCACGCGTTCTTCCACGCGGGACTGGCCCGGCGCGAGTTCCGGCGGGCGCGCGAGGCGATGCTGGCGCGCGAGCACGGCGTGTGGCACGGCTACTATGCGAACGAATGCCTGACCGACATCGCGCAGAGCGCGTGGGTGCTGTCCGGGCTCATGGCCTATCTGCGCACGATGGGCGACGGGCCGCACTTCTTCCAGTGGCAGCGCGACTTCATCTACAGTCGCGAGGAGCAGAAGATCAAGACGCTGCTCAATCTGGAGAACCATCTGACCGACGACGAGATCTTCGACGCCATGCTCGTCAAGTGGGAGGACGCCGAGGCGTAGCCCGACGGTCCGCCGGCCCGTCGGCGTGCGGCCGCCGCATGTTTCACGTGAAACGCATTTCGTCGTCCGACTGTGCACTATGGGCCGGTGCCCTCCCGCGAGGTCACGCGATGGCATTTCGGCCGATACCGCCATCGCGTGACCTCGCGCGAGGAGGCCGTGCGCATCCGCACAGCATGTGCCGCGCCGATCGGTGCTATGGTCGATACGTATAATCAACGATGAAGGACCGCCGTCATGCCACGAACCAGCAATCACAGGCCCACCAGCCGCGACGTCGCCAAGCTCGCGAACGTCGCGCAAAGCACCGTCTCGTACTACATGAACGGCAGCCGACCGGTCGCGGCGGAGACCAAGGCGCGCATCGAAGCGGCGATGAAGATCCTCGACTACCATCCCAACTCGAGCGCGCGCACGCTGCGTACGCAGCATACCAACCTCATCACGCTCATCGAACGGCTGTCATACGAGTCGGACGGCACCGACGTCACGCCGTACCTGAGTTCGATCATCGAAGAGGCGTACCGGCTCGGCTACGACGTGATCACCAACACCACGCAGGCCGATCCGGACAGCCTGCGCCGCATGGACGGGCGCAACATCTGCGACGGATTCATCCTCATGGACGTCACCGACGAGGACAACCGCATCCCCGTCGCCGCCGAGATCGGCCTGCCGACCGTCGTATTCGGCCGGCCGCGCGATGCGCACGGACTCGACCTTGTCTACTTCGACTACACGCACGTCGGCGGCGTGATCGTCGACTATCTGGCGAACCTCAACCATCACCGCGTGCTGTATCTCGACGACGACTACGAGGCGAACCGCAACTTCCTGACGATCCAGGGCATGTACGACGCGATGGACGCGCATGCGAAGGCGCACGGCATGACGTTCGACGTCACGTCGATGCCGCAGAACGACCCGACCGGCGCGCTGGACGCGATCTCCGAACGCATCGATGACAATCTGGCGATCGTGACGCGCCAGCCGCGGCCGACCAAGCAGATCATGGACGCGCTCGACCGGCTCGGCATCACGCTCGGCCAGGACCTGACGCTGGTGAGCATCTGCCCGAACTCGCGCATCCCGCGATTCGCGCTCAAGCCGACGAACATCTCGCAGCAGCCGCGCGAGGTCTCGCAGCTCGCCGTGCGCACGCTGGTCGAGCGTATCAAGGATCCGGGCCGGCCGCAGGTCGAGCATCCGGTCCGCTCCACGCGCGTCACGACGCGCGAGACGACGGTCGACTTCCGCAGGTAAGGACAGGTCGGGCGGGCGGGACTACCGCACGCGCCGCATCACGCTGATGCACCGCGACGGGAACGTCCACAGGCTCGGATCGGCCGGGCCGTTGCCGGAACCCGCGTCGGGGAGCGCGTCGGCGGGCATCTCCTCGCCGCTCGACGCGTCGTATTGCGTGGACGCGTCGCCGTCGGGGTCCATCGCGTCGCTGATGTTGAGGATCGCGTTGAAATCATGCGCCACGGCCGGCGCACTGTTGCGCATCGTGTTGATGTGCGGGTCCTTGTCCACCGGATCGTTGCTTTCGTAGAGCGGACGGTCCAGCTTCGACTGTGAGGCGAGCGCCGTCTGCACGGTTTCGACCAGATCGTGGATCGGATCGTTCTCGTTCACGATCGTCGTCCAGTTGCGGTCGTCGAAATGCTTCGGATTGAGCCGCCTGATCAGCATGCCGTGCCCCGGCTGCTCGCCGTTGACCACGGCCGAGCACCATTCGCACTGCCATTCGCAGTCGGACGGCAGACGGAAGTGCAGGTCCTGGTCGGTGCCGTTGATGACGATGAGCACGTCCATCTCGTTGGCCGACAGCAGGCGCATCTGGAAGCTGCGCCCGCTCGTGTCGAACCAGTCGCGGTCCATCGGCGTGGTGCCGTCCGGCAGGTACCACTGCACGCGGCTCGACGGCTTGAACAGGCCGAGCTGCGTGAGCAGCGTGAAGAACTCCTCGTGATGGTACAGATCGAGCGACTTGCGGATCGCGATCAGTCGCGAGACCGTTTCCAGACGGCGCATCTCCGGCGTTTTTTTGGTCTGGTATAGCCAGTCCCAGTCGAGCCAGGTGATGTCGTTGTCCTGCGCGTACGCGTTGTTGTTGCCTTTCTGCGAATTGCCGAACTCGTCGCCGGCGAGCATCATCGGCGTGCCGAGCGAGAGCATGAGCGTGCCGAGCATGTTCATCGCCGCGCGGTTGCGCCGCCGCGTGATGGCCGGATCGCGCGTCGGCCCTTCGACGCCGAAGTTCGACGAATGGTTGACGTTCGAGCCGTCCATGTTGTTCTCGCCGTTGGCCTCGTTGTGCTTCGAGTTGTACATGGTCAGGTCGGCGAGCGTGAAGCCGTCGTGCGCGGTCACGTAGTTGATCGACGCGACGCAGCCGCGGCCCGGGTCGGTGGCGAACAGGTCGGCCGAGCCGCACAGTCGCGTCGCCATCTCCTGCATGCCGATCGTGCCGGCGACGCCCGGCTGCGTGTTGGTGAGCCAGAACCGGCGCGTCGTGTCGCGGAAGCGGTCGTTCCACTCGCTGAACGGCATGCCGAAGCCGCCGGTGCGCCAGCCCTCCGGGCCGAGGTCCCATGGCTCCATGATGAGCTTGAGATTGCCGAGCAGCAGGTCGGAGCGCAGCGCGTACAGGAACGGGTGATGCTTGGTGAAGTTGCCTTCGAGGCGGGCGAGCGAGGCGGCCAGATCGAATCGGAAGCCGTCCACGCCGATGCGCTTGGCCCAGTAGCGCAGCGAATCGACCGCGAACGTGAGCACATGCGTGTTGGTGAAGTTGAACGTGTTGCCGCAGCCGGTCGTGTCCTCGAGATGGCCGATGTCGTTCTTCTGCCGGCGGTAGTAGGACAGCGGGTCGAAGCCGCGCCAGCAGGTCGTCGGGCCTTCCACGCCGCCCTCGCAGGTGTGGTTGTACACCACGTCCATGATGACCTCGAAGCCGGCCTCGTGCAGCGCGCGCACCATGTTGATGACCTCGTCGCGCACCGCGCCGGCGCCCTTGCGCCGGGCCTCCTCGGTGGCGTACGAGGGTTCGGGGGAGAAGTAGCTGAGCGTCGAGTATCCCCAATAGTTGTGCCGGCCGCGCTCCTGCAGGAAGATCTCGTCCTGCTTGGCCTGGATCGGCAGCAGTTCGATCGACGTGACGCCGAGCCCCTGCAGATACGCCAGCGTGATCGGGTGCGCGAGTCCGGCGTACGTGCCGCGCAGCTCCTCCGGCAGCCACGGCGCGTTCGCGGTGAAGCCCTTGACGTGCAGCTCGTAGAGCACGGTCTTGCTCCATGGCACGTGCGGATGCACCGGATCGTCGTCGTGCTTGGTCTCGTCGCGGTCGTCGATCGCCACCGACACCGGCATCTTGCCGAGCGCGTCCACCGTGCTCATCTCGCCGAACGCGTCGCCGTGCACGTGGCCGTCCGCGCCGATCTCGCAACGGTAGGAGAACGCGGCGGGATCGAGCTGCATCTTGCCGTCGATGCCCTTGCCGTACGGGTCGAGCAGCAGCTTGTACGGATTGAACCGCAGGCCGATCTTCGGGTTCCACACGCCGTCCACGCGGTACGCGTAGCGCATGCCGTCCCACGCCTTGGGCAGATGCACGTACCACAGGCCGTAGTTGGGCCCCTCCATGCGGAACAGCGTCTCGCGCACGTACATCGACTCGATGATGCGCGTGCACACCGCGTGCGAGTGGATCTGGTTGATGAACGGGGACGGCGAATCCTCGAAGATGCGCACGGCCTCGTTGAAGAAGGCGGTCGGCTGGTCGACCGGCTCGTAGACGCACAGCCATACCTGATCGGCGGTTTCCGAGCGCACCACGGCATCCGCGCCGCCGTCCTCGGTGAAGTACAGGCCCGGCCTCGTCGCGTATCGGTGCGGTATCGCATACCGCTGGGGTATAGCGTTCTTCATGGCTCCCATTGTAACGGCGCGCCCTGTGAGAGTGTCGTACCGGTTCGACGGGCGGTCGCCGGGTGTTCGGGGCTCGTTTGGGGGTCCGTTCGGAGGCCGTTCGTGTGTGGTCAGCTCACGGTCCGCGCCGTCGCATGGCCGCTTTCGGCTATCGGCAGCCGTGGTCGTCCAGCCAGTCCCCGATCAGGCTCAGCGCCGCGCCCAGCGCCGGCTGCCCGTCCATGCACAGTCCGCGTCGCAGCCGCAGATTGTCGCCGCCGCCGAACGGGCTGAGCTTCGCCACGCGGGACTTCAGGTCGGCGATGTCGTCGTCGTCGAGATACTGCGCCGCCTCGCCGCCGACGATCACGTCGCCAGCGATCACGGCGCGGATGTTCACGATCGCCTGCGCCACGCGGTCCATCCACTCGTTCATGCGCTCGCGATGATGCGTCTCGCCCTGCTCGAGCACGCTGAAGAAGCCCGGCAGGCTCTCGTAGTCCTCCGGCAGCGTCTCCGGCGAACAGTACACGTCCATGCATCCACGTTGGCCGCAGTAGCACGGCCGGCCGCCCGGCACGAGCGACATGTGCTCGATCATGCCGTTGCGGAACGTCCTGTTCTGATGCACCCGGCCGCCGGCGATGATCGCCCCGCATGGACGGCGGTCCAGATAGACGCACGCCGCGTCGCGGAGCGTATGGTCGAACCAGAGTTCGGCGGCCGCGGCGGCGTCCGCGTCCCGCATCGGCGTGATCGGGCGGTGCATGAGCTGGCGCATCGCCTGCACCGGGAAGCCGGGCGTTCCGGTCGCGTCGGCGAACGCGAGATGGGGTCGTGTTGCGGCGTCGGGCGTATCGTCCGCGCCGTCGGCGTTGCCGGTGCCGTCTGCGTCGTGATCCGGGCCGGTCGCCTTGGTCGCGCCGCCGGTGACGTCGGTCGGCATGATATTGCGTGAGCAGATCGCGATGCCGGTCACGCTGCCGGGTTGGTCGTCGCCCGTCGCGTCGCCGGCCGCGCTGGTTCCGGTGCCTCTGGACCGTCCCGCCGCGGCGTCGCGGACTGACTGCTCCACGCCGTTCGCGAATTCGTCGGCGATGCCGGCGACGCGCTGATAGTAGGCCGCATCGTTGCGCCGCGGCAGCGTGCGGTCGAGCCGTGCGACGATCTCGCCGTACAGGTCGACCGCGATCAGGGTCGTTTCCGTCGCGCCCGCGCACACGCCGACCGCGATGCGATGCCTCGGATTGAACGCGTACGGCACGGCCTTGCGCCCGCCGGTCGATGCCTGCGGTTCGGCTGCGACGACGATGCCGAGGCCGGCCAGTTCCCGCAGATGCTGCGTGACAGTGGGCGAGCTGAGGGAGAGGTTGTGCGCGAGCTGCTGTTTGGTGGCCTGCCGGTTGCGGTACAGGTACCGCAGGATGGCGATGCGGCTGCGATCCCGGCTGTTGGGGGCGATCGAAGGTGCGTGCATGGGCGGTGTCCTCGTTGACGACTGAGACTTTTAAAAAAGTATTTTATAGAAGATCGGATGGTGGGGCAACTTTTAGAAAAAGCATTTCTATAAGTGGCTTGAATGAAATTCGTTGAAACGTGTGAGGAATGACGATAAATCGAACAAAAAGTATCAAAATCAGGGATTTTGGTCGAGATTCTTCCTTAAGTCGAACAATATCTCACAAAAATAAATCAGAATACAACATGAAACGCCGTCGATTTTGTGCGTATGCAGAGGCTTGCTGCGTCCGGTACATTGTGACCTAGGCCACAAAACAATGATGCTTCGGCAGTGCTCCGGCAACGCCCCGGCACCGTATTGTGGCGCAACGACAGCCGCCCACGCGGGCGGGAACCGGCATATAGATAGTGCACAGTCGAGGAGGATTCATGGCAGAAGCAACGCAGGCTGAGGCCCCCACCAAGCCGACCCCCGAGGAGAAGGCCGCCGCGGCCCAGGCCGAGGTCGACGCCCTCGTCAAGAAGGGTCTCAAGGCCCTCGAGGAATTCGAGAAGCTCGATCAGAAGCAGGTCGACCGCATCGTCGCCAAGGCTTCGATCGCCGCGCTCAACAAGCACCTCGTGCTCGCGAAGATGGCCGTCGACGAGACCGGCCGTGGCCTCGTGGAAGACAAGGCCACCAAGAACATCTTCGCCTGCGAGCACGTCACCAACTATCTGGCCGGCCAGAAGACCGTCGGCATCATCCGCGAGGACGACGTGATGGGCATCGACGAGATCGCCGAGCCGGTCGGCGTGGTCGCCGGCGTCACCCCGGTCACCAACCCGACCTCCACCACCATCTTCAAGTCGCTCATCGCCCTGAAGACCCGCTGCCCGATCATCTTCGGCTTCCACCCGTTCGCCCAGAAGTGCTCCGCCGAGGCGGCCCGCATCGTGCGCGACGCGGCCATCGAGGCCGGCGCCCCGGCCGACTGCATCCAGTGGATCGAGCACCCGTCCATCGAGGCCACCGGCGCGCTCATGAAGCACGACGGCATCGCGACGATCCTCGCCACCGGCGGTCCGGGCATGGTCAAGGCCGCGTACTCCTCCGGCAAGCCGGCCCTCGGCGTCGGCGCGGGCAACGCCCCGGCGTACGTCGACTCCGACGTCGACGTCGTGCGCGCGGCGAACGACCTGATCCTGTCCAAGCACTTCGACTACGGCATGATCTGCGCCACCGAGCAGGCCATCATCGCCCACAAGGACGTCTACGCGTCGCTCGTCAAGGAACTCAAGCGCCGCAAGGCCTACTTCGTCAACGACGAGGAGAAGGCCAAGCTCGAGCAGTACATGTTCGGCTGCACCGCGTTCTCCGGCGGCACCCCGAAGCTCAACTCCGTCGTGCCGGGCAAGTCCCCGCAGTACATCGCCAAGGCCGCCGGCTTCGAGATCCCGGCCGACGCGACCATCCTCGCCGCCGAATGCTCCGAGGTCTCCGACAACGAGCCGCTCACCCACGAGAAGCTCGCCCCGGTCCACGCCGTGCTCAAGGCCGATTCCAAGGAGCAGGCGTTCGAGATGTGCGAGGCCATGCTCAAGCTCGGCGCCGGCCACACCGCCGCCATCCACACCAACAACGAGGCGCTCGTGCGCGAGTACGGCCTGCGCATGCACGCCTGCCGCATCATCTGGAACTCCCCGAGCTCGCTCGGCGGCGTCGGCGACATCTACAACGCCATCGCCCCGTCGCTCACCCTCGGCTGCGGCTCGTACGGCGGCAACTCGGTGTCCGGCAACGTGCAGGCCGTCAACCTGCTCAACATCAAGCGCATCGCTCGGAGGAACAACAACATGCAGTGGTTCAAGATCCCGGCCAAGACCTACTTCGAGCCGAACGCCATCAAGTACCTGCGCGACATGTACGGCATCGAGAAGGCCGTCATCGTGTGCGACAAGGTCATGGAGCAGCTCGGCATCGTCGACAAGGTCATCGACCAGTTGCGCGCCCGTTCCAACCGCGTCACCTTCCGCATCATCGACTACGTCGAGCCGGAGCCGTCCGTCGAGACCGTCGAGCGCGGCGCCGAGATGATGCGCGAGGAGTTCGAGCCGGACACGATCATCGCGGTCGGCGGCGGCTCGCCGATGGACGCGGCCAAGATCATGTGGCTGCTCTACGAGCACCCGGAAATCGCCTTCTCCGACGTGCGCGAGAAGTTCTTCGACATCCGCAAGCGCGCCTTCAAGATCCCGCCGCTGGGCAAGAAGGCCAAGCTCGTGTGCATCCCGACCTCGTCCGGCACCGGTTCTGAGGTGACGCCGTTCGCTGTCATCACCGACCACAAGACCGGCTACAAGTACCCGATCACCGACTACGCGCTCACCCCGTCCGTCGCCATCGTCGACCCGGTGCTCGCCCGCACCCAGCCGCGCAAGCTCGCCTCCGACGCCGGCTTCGACGCGCTGACCCACTCGTTCGAGGCGTACGTGTCCGTCTACGCGAACGACTTCACCGACGGCATGGCGCTGCACGCGGCCAAGCTCATCTGGGACAACCTGGCCGAGTCCGTCAACGGCGAGCCGGGCCTGGAGAAGACCAAGGCGCAGGAGAAGATGCACAACGCCGCCACCATGGCCGGCATGGCGTTCGGCTCCGCGTTCCTCGGCATGTGCCACGGCATGGCGCACACCATCGGCGCGCTGTGCCACGTCGCCCACGGCCGCACCAACTCCATCCTGCTGCCGTACGTGATCCGCTACAACGGCCAGGTGCCGGAGGAGCCGACCTCGTGGCCGAAGTACAACAAGTACATCGCCGACGAGCGCTACCGCGACATCGCCGTCAACCTCGGCATCGACCCGGGCAAGACCCCGGCCGACGCCGTCGAGAACCTGGCGAAGGCCGTCGAGGACTACCGCGACAACAAGCTCGGCATGAACAAGAGCTTCCAGGACTGCGGCGTGGACGAAGACTACTTCTGGAGCGTGCTCGACCAGATCGGCATGCGCGCCTACGAGGACCAGTGCGCCCCCGCGAACCCGCGCATCCCGCAGATCGAGGACATGAAGGACATCGCCATCGCCGCCTACTACGGCGTGCCGCAGGCCGAAGGCCACCGTCTGCGCGTCGAGCGCGAAGGCGAGGCTGCCACGGAGGAAGCCTCCGAGCGCGTCTGAGCCTCATTGCCGATTGATTGACTGGTTGGTCAGTTGGCCTGATCGGTTGACCGATCGTCGGCCTGATCGTCGGCCTGATTGTTGGCCAGATTGGCCAGTCGGTCGGCTGTACTGATCGGTCGGCCTGATCGGTTGGCCTGATCGGTTGGCCGATCGTCGGTTATAAGTGGGTGGCTGCCCACCGTGAAAACCCGTTTCGGGTTGTTCCACGGCAGGCAACCATCCACTTTCGTATTGGGGCCGGTGCGGGTGGGATCACATTCGAAGGGGTTTGCACCAGCCGCCGGGCAGATGTCCGCTGGCGGCACTTTGTCGGTCTTAACTTGACGGGTGTGACTATCCTGTGGTCATTCCGCGACAACCCTCCTGACGAGGGGACGATAGGTGTCCATTGACGGGTCCATGAGCGTGTGACGTCCGAATGTGGGGAAAATGAGACTTTTACGCACGCCCGTATCCGAAAGTGGGGAAATTGCGACGCGACACGCCGGTTTCCGGTCCCGTTCGTACTGCTTGGTTCCCCACATTCAGGATATTGAGCCGAAAGTGGGGAAACAGGCAGTATGAACGCCCGTCATCGGCGGGCTTGATGCTGTCCATTTCCCCACTTTCGTCATCGGGCCATGTCCGTGGTTCCGCCAAGGCCTGTTCATGCTGCCTGTTTCCCCACATCCGCCGCCACCCCGGCCTCCAACGGCGGGCCGACGGGCCAACCGGACAGGAATGTGGGGAAATTCAGACATTAGCCCCCGTATTCGCCCCATTATTCGCCCAGCCGGCGTCCTGTCCCGTCCTGTCGACGTCCCTCCAAGTCGGTCGTAGGGAAATGCGGGGAATGGAGACAATACGCCGGCAACACCGACTTTCGGAACTTTCAAGGCCTCCAAGCCCCTATGAATCGCGGGTCCACGAAGCCTGAACCCGCGGAACCCGGGCCGCCTCCAGCTTGGCCACCAGCACGTGTCTGCGATACGCCTCGGAAAAGGAGAAGCGAACCACCTCGTCCGCCACCAGCCGAATGCGCTCCTCCCGTTCCTTTTCCGCGATGATGGTTTCCGACAGGCTGCCGTTCCTGAACATCTCGGGATCCGTGTATTTGGCACGGCCGTCCAATTCCGCCACGATGAATCTTCCATCCTCGGTATGCCACGAGAAGTCGACCCGATACCGCCGGCTGAGATCGAGCGGATCGATGATCTCCTCCTGGACCAGCGGCGGAACGAATCCTTCGTCGAGCATCACCGCATACGAGTATGCTTCGCCGCCGTTTTCCGTACCGGCAGGCGCGAGACGCACGGCGCGCAGAGCCTTGTCCCGCCGATAGCCGGGCAGTTCGCGGCATAGATCCATCATGCGCTCCCGCGTCATCAGTCCTTGCCGGAGCGCGGCTTCCGCGACGGACAATCCGTCCGGGAAATCCAATCGTCGCGCGCAATCGAATACCGTTCTGCCGATCGGGGTGGTCCGTACCCCATCCACCACCTGATAACCGTGGAGTTCGTCATCCGGCAGCAGATGGTATCGAAGCCGACCGTGATCGCGGGAATGTCTTCTCCGGTCGGTCATCAGGTGTATTTCATCCAGATATCGGATCGAATCGTTGATGCCATGCATTGCGGCCGCCGTCATGTCCCCGAATATCCAATCGGGATGCAGCGCCGCCATCGTCCGGACGATCCTGCGATACCGTTCCACCGGATCCAGCCTGCTCCACTGATCGGCACGTGCATAACAGCCGTCCGCCACGCGGGTCATCTCCCCGGTTGCCGTCCTGCGCGACAGCACCTGCTGCTCGGATCGGGTGCGTCCCCATATGCAGAGCCGTTGGCTTTCGGACTCTTCGCAACGTGCGGTCAGTGCGGGATTCGTTCTCATATGTGCACCGTAGCGGATTGTTCCGCAACGCCGTGTCTGTTTCGGGGGATGTGGTCGAATGGTACGGAGTTATCCACAACGGATCATCCACAACGGGTTGTCCACATCAGGGCGATTCGGAAGACAAATGGTCAGCGAGAACGCCGCCGTGCCGCCTTCGTGCCGTCGTGCCGATAGGCCGACGCGCCACGTCCTGCCGTGCAACTCGCCGCGGCGGATGCTGGCGGGTCAGGGATGGATGATTTACGGTGGGGGAATGCCGAAAACCTCACGAACTTCAACCTTCCGCACCGGTGCGCATGCCGGTTCTCGCCGTGGCCGCCGCCGCGCGAGCGTGCGCGACTGGATCCCCGACCAGCCCGGCGCATGGGCGATGGCGCTGCTGCCGGCCATCTCCGGCGTGGCGATCGGCGGCGTCACCGCGAACACGCTGTGGCTGCTGGCCGCATGGACGCTGTGCTACTGCGTCCAGTTCACGGCCGCGCGCTGGCTCAAGTCCCGTTTCTCCCGCCGATACCTGCCGCAGGTCCTTATATATATGGCGTCGTTGGCCGCGGTCGGCATCCCGTTCCTCGCCGTCAACCCGGGCGTGCTCCGGTGGGCCCCGTATTTCGCCGTGTTGGCCGCCGTCTCGTTCGCCGCCGCGTACCTGCGCCGCGAACGGTCGCTGTGGGGCAACGGCGCGGCGGTGCTCGCCTCGTCGTCGATGCCCACGGTCATCGCCTCGTTCGGCGATCCGTCCAGGCTGTCCGACGGATGCGCCGTGCCGACGGCCATCGCGAACGGCCTGATCTCGCACGCCGACTGCGTGCGGTACGTCGAACATGGCGCCGCGTTGTTCCGCGGCCAGTTGCCGACGTGGGACACCTGGTGGTCGACGTACGCGCTGCCGTCCGCCGGCCTGGTCACGTCGCTGCTGTTCGCGCTCACCCAGTTCGGTTCGGTGCTGTTCGTCAAGACGATGATCCGCGAACGTGGCAACCGCCGGTATCTGCGCGCGTCGTGGGGGTGGCACGGCATGCTGCTGGCCCTGTGCGCGGCCGCGTGGCTGTTCTCCGATCCGTCGGGCCGGCTCGCGTGGCTGCGCGGCGGCTGGTCGGACCCGTCGTCGTTCGACTGGAGGGGCTGCATGACGACGATCGTCGCGGCCTGCCTGCTGCTACGTGCGATCGTGCTGCCGATCATCGCACGCAACCGCGTGCTCAAGCCGATCGCCGTCGGTATGACCGAGCTGACGTCCAGCCTGCTGGTCTTCGCGACGAGCGTCGCGTTCTGACCGGCGTGTGGATCGTCGTACGGATCGTCGTACGGAACTCCGCGGCAATCCGCACGATGATTCGCGCGGACGGTCCGCGTGACGATTCGCACGGACGATTCGTACGATGACGGACGCCGATGTCACGGCGCGACGTGCGCCGACGAACGCCGATGCGCGCAGGTCCGTATGCGGACGCGGCGTCCGCTGTGACGCGGGTCACGTCCGGCTGCCGCATATATCGGTTGCGATTGCGGAGGACGGCCTTTTATCGTACGTAATGTGACACAATCGCGCGGATCCCAGATCAAACCCATCACCGAACATCATGCGAACCAGCTGTACCAGCACGGCACGCTCGCGCTGCTCGTGCCCGGCCTGCTGGAGGGCACGACGACGATCGGCGAGCTGCTGACGCACGGCGACACCGGCATCGGCACGGGGGAGGGACTCGACGGCGAGCTCATCATCCTCGACGGCGTGGCCTACAAGGTGGGGTCCAGCGGCGTGGCCGAGCGTGTGCCGGACGATTTCACGATGCCGTTCGCGAACGTGCATCATGCCGCGTTCCAGTATCAGTGCGAGCGTGCGGACATCGGCCTCGAGGAGCTGAACAGGCGCATCGTCGAGGCGAACGGCCGGGCGAACACGTTCTTTTCGGTGATCGTGCGCGGCACGTTCAGCTTCATGAAGACGCGGGCGGTGATCAAGCAGCAGGCCCCGTACCCGACGCTCGTGGAGGTCGCCGACCGGCAGGCGACGTTCCTGCGGCACGATGTGAAGGGCACGCTGCTCGGCTATTTTTCGCCGGTGATGTTCCACGGTGCGGCAGTGGCCGGATTCCATGAGCATTTTCTGTCGGACGACCGTACGTTCGGCGGCCACGTGCTCGATGCGGTGCTGGACCATGGCAGGATCTACAGCCAGGTGTTCGACACGTTGGTGCAGCATCTGCCGGTGGACGATCCCGAATACCGCAACCACGACTTCTCCCATGATCCGATAGCCGAGGCCATCACCGCCGCCGAAGGCGACCGGGCGGACGACTGACGGTCCGTGCGTGTCGTGCGAAGTGCGGCTCGTAGCGCGACACGCCTGCGGAGCCGTGAAGCAAACAGTCCGGTGGACTGTTTGTAGGCGACGCCGAGCGACGGCAGGAGTGAGGTAGGAAATCGTGTGAGGGCGTGTCGCGCAAAGCGCGACACGCCCGAACTCTTTTAGGCCATGCCTAGTGCTTTAATTGTCAAGTTGCCTGATTTAGGGCTCGCAAATTGGAATCAAAAAAGCGAGCGCGGAACGGGGAATCACGCGAGTGAGAAGCCGTATGCCGCGCACTGATGTGGTTTGACCACGGGTATGCCTCGTAAGGGGTGTGTCCCGTTGCGGTCAGGTCCGCCGGTGCCCTTGGAAGCAGGCTGGTAAACAGTACACGAATCGCTAGAAAGGGCGGACGGCAATGGCGGGACAGAAAATCCGCATCAGGCTTAAGTCCTATGACCATGAGGTCATCGACCAATCGGCGAAGAAGATCGTCGAAACGGTGACGAACGCGGGCGCAACTGTGGTTGGCCCGGTTCCGCTCCCGACCGAGAAGAACGTCTTTGTTGTTATTCGTTCTCCTCACAAGTACAAGGATTCTCGCGAGCACTTCGAGATGCGCACTCATAAGCGCCTCATCGACATCGTGGACCCGACCCCCAAGGCCGTGGACTCCCTGATGCACATTGATCTGCCCGCGGATGTCAACATCGAGATCAAGCTGTAAGGGAGGAGGGAACCACTATGACTTCGCAGAGAGGTAGCCACAAGGCTCTGCTGGGCAAGAAGCTCGGCATGACTCAGGTCTGGGACGAGAACGGTTTCTTTGTCCCCGTCACCCTCGTTGACGTGTCCACCAACGTGGTGACCGCCGTCAAGTCCGAGGAATCCGACGGCTACAAGGCCGTCCAGATCGGCTACGGCCAGATCGATCCGACCAAGGTGACCAAGCCGCTCGCCGGCCACTTCGCCAAGGCCGGCGTCACCCCGCGCCGCCACCTCGTCGAGGTGCGCACCGAGGACGCCGCCGAGTACGAGCCGGGCCAGGAGCTGTCCATCGACTTCTTCCCGGAGGGTTCCGAGGTCGACGTCACCGGCACCACCAAGGGCAAGGGCTTCGCCGGCACCATCAAGCGCTGGGGCTTCAAGTCCTACCGTCGTTCCCACGGCTCTCACAAGAACGAGCGTCGCCCCGGTTCCGTCGGCGCGTGCGCCACGCCGAGCCGCATCCTCAAGGGCAAGCGCATGGCCGGCCGCATGGGTCATGTGACCGCCACCGTGCAGGGCCTGACCGTCGTCTCCGCGGATGCCGAGAACAGCATCCTCGCCATCAAGGGCGCCGTTCCGGGCCCGAAGGGCGGCATCGTTCTCGTCCGCACGGCCGTGAAGTAAGGGGAGTCTGAATTATGGCAAACGTTACTCTGAACGTGTCTGACGCCCAGGGCCAGTCCACCGGCACCGTCGAGGTTCCGGGCGAGATCTTCGGCCACACCGCCGAAGAGGTCCAGTCCCGCGTCCCGCTGATCCACCAGGTCGTCGTGGCTCAGCTCGCCGCCGCCCGTTCCGGCACCCACGCCACCAAGACCCGTGGCATGGTGTCCGGTGGCGGCAAGAAGCCGTGGAAGCAGAAGGGCACCGGTCGTGCCCGCCAGGGCTCCATCCGCGCCCCGCAGTGGTACCACGGCGGCACCGTGTTCGGTCCGCAGCCGCGCGACTACTCGCAGCGCACTCCGAAGAAGATGAAGGCCGCCGCCCTGCGCTACGTGCTTTCCGATCGCGCGAACGCCGGTCGCGTCGCCGTTGTGGACTTCGGCATCACCGATACCCCGTCCACCAAGGCCGCCGTTGCCGCGCTGACCCCGGTCACCGAGAACAAGTTCACCACGATCGTGTTCTCCCGCGAAAACATCAACGAGTGGCTGTCGGTCCGCAACATCCCGACCGTGCACCCGATTTTCGCCGATCAGCTCAACACCTACGATGTGGTCACCGCTCAGTACGTCGTCTTCACGAAGGAGGGCCTCGACGCCTTCCTCGCCGGCAAGACCGAGCCGACCGCCAAGGAGGCCTGATTTAGATGGTCGCTATTCACAAGCCCGCACACGACGTCATCCTGAAGCCCGTCGTCTCCGAGAAGAGCTACGCCCTGTCCGACCGCGGCCAGTACACCTTCGTGGTGGCCTCGGACGCGAACAAGGTGCAGATCAAGCAGGCTATCGAAGAGATCTTCAAGGTGAAGGTGACGAACGTCAACACCCTCAACCGCGACGGCAAGCGCAAGCGCACCCGTTTCGGCTTCGGCCAGCGCGTCAACCAGAAGCGCGCGATCGTGACCGTCGCCGAGGGCCAGACGATCGACATCTTCGGCAACTGAAGGCTAGCCGAGAAAAGTTAAAGGAAGAACTATATTATGGCTATCCGCGTTTATAAGCCGACGACTGCTGGCCGCCGCAACGCGTCTGTGTCGGATTTCTCCGATCTTACGCGCTCCACGCCTGAGAAGTCGCTGGTTCGCAAGCTCACCAAGACCGGCGGTCGTAACTCCTACGGCCGTATGACCTCCCGCCATCGCGGCGGCGGCCACAAGCGCGCCTACCGTCTCATCGACTTCAAGCGTTGGGACAAGGACGGCGTGCCGGCGACGGTCGCTCACATCGAGTACGACCCGAACCGTTCCGCCCGCATCGCGCTGCTGCACTACGCCGACGGCGAGAAGCGCTACATCATCGCTCCGGAAGGCGTCAAGCAGGGCGACCGCATCGAGACCGGCGAGAAGGCCGATATCAAGCCGGGCAACAACCTGCCGCTCAAGAACATCCCGACCGGTACCATCGTGCACGCGATCGAGCTCAAGCCGCTCGGCGGCGCGAAGATCGCGCGTTCCGCCGGTGCCGCCGTCCAGCTCGTCGCCAAGGATGGCGCCTACGCCCAGCTGCGTATGCCGTCCGGCGAAATCCGCAACGTGGACGCCCGCTGCCGCGCGACCGTCGGTGAGGTCGGCAACTCCGACCACGCCAACATCCAGCTCGGCAAGGCCGGCCGCGCCCGTTGGATCGGCAAGCGCCCGTGGACCCGTGGTGAATCCATGAACCCGGTCGACCACCCGCACGGCGGTCGTACCCGCGGTGGCAAGCCGCCGGTCTCTCCGTGGGGCAAGGGCGAAGTTCGTACTCGCCGTCCGAAGAAGGCTTCGAACAAGATGATTGTTCGTCGTCGTCCGAATGGTAAGAACCGCAAGTAAGGGAGTGTCGAGTAGATGACTCGTAGCATCAAGAAGGGCCCCTTCGTCGACGCCCACCTGCAGAAGAAAGTCGACGAGCAGAACGAGAAGGGCACCAAGAACGTCATCAAGACGTGGTCCCGCCGTTCGATGATCACCCCTGATTTCATCGGACACACGTTCGCTGTTCACGATGGCCGCAAGCATGTCCCGGTGTTCGTCACCGAGGCCATGGTCGGTCACAAGCTCGGTGAGTTCGCCCCGACCAAGACCTTCAAGGGTCATGTGAAGGACGACAAGAAGGCCCGCCGCTAAAGGATAAGGAATAGAACATGGAAGCTAAAGCAATCGCTCGTCACGTCCGCGTGACGCCGCGCAAGGCTCGCCGCATGGTCGACCTCATCCGCGGCAAGCAGGCGACCGAAGCCGTCACCATCCTCAAGTTCGCTCCCCAGGACGCGTCCCTGCCGGTTCGCAAGGTCCTCGAGAGCGCCATCGCGAACGCTCGCGTGAAGGCCGACAAGGCCGGCGAGCCGTTCCGCGAGAACGACCTGGTCATCAAGGAGACCTACGTGGACGAAGGCGTGACGCTCAAGCGTTTCCGCGCCCGCGCCCAGGGCCGTGCCGCTCGTATCAACAAGCGCACCTCCCACATCACGGTCGTCGTTGCTACCAAGGAAGGAGCCCGCTAAAGATGGGTCAGAAGATCAATCCCTTTGGCTACCGTCTGGGCGTCACCGAGAGCCACCGCTCCAAGTGGTTCTCTGATTCCAACAAGCCCGGCGAACGCTACAGCGACTTCGTTCTCGAAGACGACAAGATCCGCAAGGAAATGAACAAGGACCTCGAGCGTGCGGGCGTGTCCCGCATCGTGATCGAGCGCACCCGCGACCGCGTGCGTGTGGACATCCACACCGCCCGTCCGGGCATCGTGATCGGCCGCCGTGGCGCCGAAGCCGAGAAGGTTCGCGCCAAGCTCGAGAAGCTCACCGGCAAGCAGGTCCAGCTCAACATCTTCGAGGTGAAGAACGCCGCTCTGGACGCCCAGCTCGTCGCTCAGGGCATCGCCGAACAGCTGACCAACCGCGTGACCTTCCGTCGCGCGATGCGCAAGGCTCAGCAGGACGCGATGCGCGCCGGCGCCAAGGGCATCCGCATCAAGCTCTCCGGCCGCCTCGGCGGTGCGGAAATGAGCCGTTCCGAGTTCTACCGCGAGGGCCGCGTTCCGCTGCAGACCCTCCGCGCCCTGATCGATTACGGCTTCTTCGAGGCCAAGACCACCTACGGCCGCATCGGCGTCAAGGTGTGGATCTACAAGGGCGATATGACCGAGCGCGAGTTCGAAGAGCAGCAGGCTCAGCAGAACAACAGCCGTCCCGGCCGCCGTGGTGGCGATCGCCGCCCGCGCCGTGGCAACCGTGGTGCTGCCGCCCAGCAGGCTACCGAGGCCCCGAAGGCCGAGGCCGCCGCCGAGGCTCCTGCCGCAACGGAAACGAAGGAGTGAACTGATGCTTATCCCGAAGAGGACTAAGTACCGCAAGCAGCATCGTCCGGTCCGCTCTGGCATGTCCAAGGGCGGCAACGAGATCGCCTTCGGCGATTACGGCATTCAGGCGCTGGCTCCGGCCTACGTCACCAACCGCCAGATCGAGGCGGCTCGTATCGCCATGACCCGTTACATCAAGCGT
This sequence comes from Bifidobacterium amazonense, assembly GCF_018555435.2. GTDB lineage: Bacteria > Actinomycetota > Actinomycetes > Actinomycetales > Bifidobacteriaceae > Bifidobacterium > Bifidobacterium amazonense. The sequence continues at coordinate 41,436 of NZ_JAFEJT020000006.1, read as the reverse complement.
GGTGGCCGTGTGTGGATCACGATCTTCCCGGATCGCCCGCTGACCAAGAAGCCGCTGGGCACCCGAATGGGTTCCGGTAAGGGTACTCCGGAGTTCTGGATCGCCAACATTCGCCCCGGCCGCGTGATGTTCGAGATCGGTGGCGTCTCCGAGGATGTCGCTCGCGAGGCCCTGCGCCGCGCCATCGACAAGCTCCCGATGAAGTGCCGCGTTATTGCGCGTGAAGGTGGTGATATCTGATGGCAGTCGGTACCGCTGATTATGCAATCAAGAATCTGAACGAGAAGACCAACGAGGAGATCGAAGGTTTCCTCAAGAAGTCCAAGGAAGAGCTGTTCAACCTGCGCTTCCAGCACGCGACTGGTCAGCTCGAGAACACTGCCCGCCTCAAGGCGGTCAAGCACGACATCGCCAGGATGTACACCGTCCTGCGCGAGCGTGAGCTCGGCATCAGCCAGGCGCCCGAGGCATCCGATACGAAAGCTGAGGAGAAGTAATGGCTGAAGAGCGTAACTTCCGCAAGGTTCGTCGCGGTTACGTCGTGTCCGAGGCTATGGACAAGACGATCACCGTCGAGCTCGAGCAGCGTTCGACCCACCCGCTGTACGGCAAGGTCGTTCGTTCCACCAAGAAGGTCAAGGCCCATGATGAACACAACGACGCGCACGTTGGCGACCTCGTGAGTATTATGGAGACTCGGCCCCTGAGCAAGACCAAGCGTTGGCGTCTCGAGAGCATTATCGAGCGCGCCAAGTAACAAGTTCGGCTAGGCTCCGCGAGTCACCCCGCCCATGCTCGTACAGGTGGGCGGGGTGCTTGGGGAGAACCAGCTCGGCTAAGGAGAATCAATGATTCAGCAGGAAACGCGGCTTCATGTCGCCGACAACACGGGTGCGAAGGAACTCCTCTGCATCCGAGTGCTCGGCGGATCGAAGCGACGCTATGCCGGCCTCGGCGACGTGATCGTCGCCTCCGTCAAGGATGCGATCCCTGGCGGGTCGGTCAAGAAGGGTGACGTGGTCAAGGCCGTCGTCGTCCGCACCGTCAAGGAGAACCGTCGCGTGGACGGCTCCTACATCAAGTTCGACGAGAACGCCGCCGTCATTCTCGGCTCCGGCCGTGAACCGAAGGGCACTCGTATCTTCGGACCGATCGCTCGTGAGCTGCGCGACAAGCGCTTCATGCGCATCGTGTCCCTCGCCCCGGAGGTGATCTGACATGGCAGCCAAGATTAAGAGCGGCGACCTGGTCAAGGTCATCCGCGGCAAGGACAAGGGCAAGGAAGGCAAGGTCACCCGCGTGCTGGCCGACGATCGCCTGATCGTCGAGGGCGTGCAGATCGTCAAGAAGCACGTTCGCGCCACGCAGCAGGGCCAGCAGGCCGGCATCGTCTCCGTCGAGGCTCCGATCCATCGCTCCAACGTGATGGTCATCGACCCGGAGACCAAGAAGCCGACCCGCGTCGGCATTGTGGTGAAGGAAGAGGCTCGTGACGGCAAGGTGAAGACCGTGCGCGTGCGCGTCGCCAAGAAGTCCGGAAAGGAGCTGGCATGACCGATGCTACCGTCGAAGCGCCGGCAACTCCGCGCTTGAAGCAGCAGTACAAGGACGTCATCATCCCCGAGCTCGAGAAGGAGTTCAACTACTCCAACCCGATGCAGGTGGCCCGCATCGAGAAGGTCGTCGTCTCCATGGGCGTCGGCGCCGCTGCGCGTGACTCCAAGCTCATCGAGGGCGCTGTCAAGGATCTCACGCTGATCACCGGCCAGAAGCCGAAGATCACGAAGGCCAAGAAGTCCGTCGCGCAGTTCCACCTGCGTGAGGGCCAGGCCATCGGTGCGTACGTCACCCTGCGTGGCGACCGCATGTGGGAGTTCCTGGATCGCCTCCTGACCCTCGCCCTGCCGCGTATCCGCGATTTCCGCGGCATCAACGGCAAGCAGTTCGACGGCCAGGGCAACTACAACTTTGGTCTCACCGAGCAGTCCATGTTCCACGAGATCGATCCGGATTCGATCGATCACCAGCGCGGCATGGACATCACCGTGGTGACCTCCACCAAGGACGACAAGGAAGCTTCCGTGCTCCTCAAGCACCTCGGCTTCCCCTTCAAGGAGAACTGATATGGCAAAAACCGCTCTGAAGAACAAGGCGGCCGCCAAGCCGAAGTTCAAGGTGCGCGCCTACACGCGCTGCCAGGTTTGTGGTCGTCCCCACTCCGTCTACCGCAAGTTCGGCCTGTGCCGTGTCTGCCTTCGCGAGAAGGCGCACCGCGGCGAGCTGCCCGGCGTCACGAAGTCCAGTTGGTAAACATCGACGCTGAAGGTCCGCGGCCCGATCGCCTGCTCCGGCAGGCGTGAGGGCGGCGGAAACCATAGCGAGAAAGGGCAACAAGCCCAAATGACAATGACAGATCCTATCGCAGACATGCTTACCCGTCTGCGTAACGCGAGCGCGGCTAAGCACGAAACCGTGGATATGCCGTACTCCAAGTTCAAGAAGAACATCGCCGAGATCCTGAAGCGCGAAGGCTACATCAAGGACTTCGCCGCCAAGGACGCCAAGGTCGGCCAGACTCTTGAGGTCACCCTCAAGTACGGCCCGAACGGCGAGCGTTCCATCCAGGGCATCAAGCGCATTTCCAAGCCGGGCCTGCGTCGCTACGCGAAGTCCGACGCCCTGCCGATGCCGCTCGGCGGCCTCGGCATCGCCATCATCTCGACTTCCTCGGGACTGATGACCCAGAAGGAATGCCTCGACCGTGGCATCGGCGGCGAGATCGTCGCCTACGTGTGGTGAGAAAGGAGAGCTGACACATGGCATCGCATATTGGTAAGCTCCCCGTCGCCATCCCGGCCGGCGTGGAAGTCACGATCGACGGCCAGACCGTGGCCGCCAAGGGCCCGAAGGGCACCGACTCCTTCGTCATGCCGGAAGGCATCTCCGCCGTCGTCGAGAACAACGAGGTTGTTCTCACCCCGGCCGATGACCTGCGTCCGACCCGCGCGAAGCACGGCCTGAGCCGCGCTCTCGTCGCCAGCATCGTCAAGGGCGTGCACGAAGGCTACGCCAAGACCCTGCAGATCGTCGGCACCGGTTACCGCGCCACCCTCAAGGGCAAGAGCATCGAGTTCGCGCTCGGCTACTCCCACACCATCACCGTCAACCCGCCGGAAGGCATCGAGTTCGAGGTTCCGAACGCGAACACGGTGATCGTCAAGGGCACCGACAAGCAGGCCGTCGGCCAGGCTGCGGCTAACATCCGCAAGCTGCGTGCTCCGGAACCCTACAAGGGCAAGGGCATCAAGTACGCTGACGAGCATATCCTGCGCAAGGCTGGAAAGGCTGGTAAGTGATATGAGCGTTCAGATTCTCGGTAAGGGCAAGAAGGTCTCGCTCAAGCGTCGTCACGCTCGCATCCGCAAGCGCATCTCCGGCACCCCGGAAATGCCGCGTCTCGTTGTCTCCCGCTCCAACCGTCACATGGTCGCGCAGATCGTCGACGACACGAAGGGCATCACCCTCGTGTCCGCCTCGACCCTGACCGCCGACTTCGCCGGTTTCGAGGGCACCAAGACCGAAGCCGCCAAGAAGGTCGGCGAGCTGGTGGCCGAGAAGGCCAAGGCCGCGGGCATCGAGGCCGTCGTCTTCGATCGTGGTGGCAACAAGTACACTGGTCGCGTCGCAGCTGTCGCTGAGGGCGCCCGCGAGGGAGGTCTGGCACTGTGAGCGACGAAACTCAGAAGGAAACCCAAGTGGCTGAAGAAACTCAGAACACTGAGGCGGCTGAGACCAACAACAACGAGGACCGCAAGTCCCGTCGTGGCCAGCGCGGCGAAGGCCGCCGTGGCGAGCGTCGCAACCGTCGCGAAGAGAAGCAGGGCGATGAGCTGCTCGACCGCGTGGTGACCATCAACCGTGTCTCCAAGACCCACAAGGGTGGTCGTACGTTCAGCTTCGCCGCCCTCGTGGTGGTCGGTGACGGCAACGGCACCGTCGGCGTCGGCTACGGCAAGTCCCGTGAGGTTCCTGCCGCCATCGCCAAGGGCCAGCTGGATGCCAAGAAGCACATGTTCACCGTTCCGCGCGTCCGCGGCACCGTCACCCACCCGGTGATCGGCCACGACGCCGCCGGCACCGTGCTCCTGCGTCCGGCCGCCCCCGGTACCGGCGTTATCGCCGGTGGCCCGGTCCGCGCCGTCATGGAGTGCGCCGGCATCACCGACATCCTGACCAAGTCGATGGGCTCCGCCACCGCCGTGAACATGGTTCGCGCCACCGTGGCCGCCCTCAAGCAGCTCGAGGATCCGGAGGAGATCGCGGCCCGCCGTGGTCTGTCCCTCAACGAGGTCGCTCCGGACGCCCTCCTGCGCGCTCGCGCCGCCGGCATCGACGAGGCCCGCAAGGCCCGCGAGGAAGCCGCCGCAGCCGCTCAGGCCCAGCAGAAGGATGGTGAGTGATAGATGGCTAACCTGAAGATCACCCTGCATCACGGTCTTGTTAACCGCACGCCCAAGCAGCGCGCCACCGCCCAGACCCTCGGTCTGCGCAAGATCGGCCAGAGCGTTGTCCTCGAGGACAACAAGAGCACTCGTGGCATGATCCTGACGGTGCGCCACCTGGTCACCGTCGAGGAGGTCGACTGATTATGGCTGAAGAAGAAACCACTGTCCTGCAGATGCACGACCTGCGTCCGGCTCCGGGCGCCAAGAAGGACCGCATCCGCGTCGGCCGCGGTGAAGGCTCCAAGGGTAAGACCTCGGGCCGTGGCGACAAGGGCACCAAGAAGCGCTACCAGGTTCGCCCGGGCTTCGAAGGTGGCCAGCTGCCGCTGTACATGCGCCTGCCGAAGCTCCGCGGCTTCAAGAGCCCCTTCAAGAAGGAGTTCCAGGTTGTGAACGTGGCCGCGCTCGGCGAGCTGTTCCCGAACGGTGGCGAGATCACCGTCGCGGATCTGGTCGCCAAGGGTGCCGTCCGCGCCAACCAGCCCGTCAAGGTCCTCGGTGACGGCGAACTGTCCGTCGCCCTGACCATCAAGGGCGTCAAGGCCTCGGCTTCCGCCAAGGCCAAGATCGAGGCCGCCGGCGGTTCCGTTTCCGAGGAGTAGTCCTTACCCGCTAGGGAAACGACCGCAGTGCGATACGATAAACGACCCTCGACCGCTTGTGCGGCGAGGGTCGTTTTCGTATCCACGCTCCGACGCCGCGCGCGGGGAGGCGCGCAGGGGAGCGTCACGGCAATCGGCGAATTTCACGATCGATCACGATCAATAATGGACATCGGACCCTCGGATATGGGGCCGAGGTAGACGCTGTACGCTAGACTCGACGACTAGAGTCTGTCCGGATGGGTGCGCAGGGAGCGCACACAAGGAAAGGAACCCAGGTGAGGACGTTAATCCAGGCCTTCCGTACCAAGGAGCTGAGGAACAAAATCCTGTTTGTTCTCGGCATGATCATCATTTATCGCATCGGCTCGTTCATTCCGACCCCGGGTGTCAAGTACTCGGTCGTCCAGGAATGCGTCGGCAAGATGCAGACCGCTTCCGAAAACTTCATCGGCCTGGTGAACCTGTTCTCCGGCGGCGCCATGCTCCAGCTGTCGATCTTCGCGCTGGGCGTCATGCCGTACATCACCGCATCCATCGTCGTGCAGCTGCTGCGCGTCGTCATCCCGCGCTTCGAGGCGCTGCACAAGGAGGGCCAGTCCGGCGAGGCCAAGCTGACCCAGTACACCCGTTATCTGACCATCGGCCTGGCCGTGCTGCAGTCCACCACGATCCTCGTGACCGCCCGTTCCGGCGCGCTGTTCAACTACCAGTGCTCGCAGGTCATCCCGGACGGCTCCGTGTGGAACCTCATCGTCATGGTGCTCATCATGACCGGCGGCACCGGCCTGATCATGTGGATGGCCGAGCTCATCACCGACAAGGGCATCGGTCAGGGCATGTCCATCCTCATCTTCATGTCCATCTGCTCCGGCTTCCTGCCGCAGCTGTGGGAGATCGGCTGGGGCACCAACGGCACCGACGGCGAGTGGTGGAAGTTCGGCGTGGTCGCCGGCGTCCTGCTCGTCATCCTGATCTTCGTCGACTTCGTCGAGCTGTGCCAGCGCCGTATCCCGGTCCAGTACACGCGCCGCATGATCGGCCGCAAGATGTACGGCGGATCGTCGACCTACCTGCCGCTCAAGATCAACATGTCCGGCGTCATCCCGCCGATCTTCGCCTCTTCGATCCTCGCCATCCCGACGCTGATCGCGCAGTTCGGCAACTCGGACCAGAGCTGGGTCAAGTGGATCAACTCCAACCTCGCCAACACGACGTCCGTGTGGTACATCGCGCTGTACGCGCTGATGATCGTGTTCTTCTGCTTCTTCTACACGGAGATCACGTTCAACCCGGACGAGACCGCCGACAACATGAAGCAGTACGGCGGCTTCATCCCGGGCATCCGCGCCGGCAGCGCCACCAGCCGCTACCTGAGCTACGTGATGAACCGTCTGAACACCGTCGGCGCCGTCTACCTGCTGTTCGTGGCGCTCATCCCGACCGTGCTCATCATGGCGCTCGAGCTGAACACCAAGCTGCCGTTCGGCGGCACCACGATCCTGATCATCGCGGGCGTCGGCCTTGACACGCTGCGTCAGGCCAAGGCCCAGACCGAGCAGTTCCAGTACACCGGCTTCCTGCTCGAGAACGTGGATCACGTCGAAGGCAAGTAAGGATTGTTTCGGCTCGCGGCCGCCCGCTTGGCAGGCGGCCGCGCGAGGAGTCGGACAGTCCACTGGACTGTCCGACGACGGAGCCATCCGTTTTCGACTTCCTACCAACAATCTGCATTGAACCCCCTCTGTCAGCGTGCAGCGGACTGAGGGGGTTCCCATACCCGACAATCACGAAAGGAACAAAGACATGCGTCTTCTCATCATGGGCCCGCAGGGCGTCGGCAAGGGCACCCAGGCCGCGCTGCTCGCCGAGCACTTCGGCATTCCGGCGATCTCCACCGGCGACATCTTCCGCTACAACATCAAGAACAAGACCGAGCTCGGCCTCGAGGCGCTCAAGTACACCGACAAGGGCGAACTGGTCCCGGACGAGCTGACCAACAAGATCGTCAAGGACCGTCTGGCCATGGACGACGCCAAGAACGGCTGGATCCTCGACGGCTACCCGCGCAACGCCTCCCAGGTCGAGGCGCTGGACGCCATGCTCGAGGAGCTCGGCACCCCGCTCGACAAGGTCGTCGCCCTCGACGCCGACCACGACGTGCTCATGGAGCGCATCGCCAAGCGCGCCCAGGAGCAGGGCCGTTCCGACGACACCCCGGAGGCCATCGCCAAGCGCCTCGCCACCTACGCGAAGGAGACCGCCCCGCTGCTCGACATCTACAAGCAGCGTGGCCAGCTGGTCGCCATCGACGGCGTCGGCGAGATCGATGTGATCCAGGCGAACATCGTCAAGGCGCTCGAGGCCTGAGCGGAATAGCCGCAATAGCCGAAATAGCATAGACTCACCAAAACGGGGATTGCGACACGCCGATTGTTGCGATTCCCGTTTTCGTGTATAGTTGATCGTTGGTGTGCCTTCGGGCACGTCAACGGTAATTGTCCCAAGGAACGGATCACGAGGCTCATGGCAAAAGACGGTGTGATTGAAGTCGAAGGTCAGGTAGTGGAAGCGCTGCCGAACGCGATGTTTCGCGTCCAGCTCGAGAACAAGCACATCGTGCTCGCCACGATTTCCGGCAAGATGCGTAAGAACTACATCCGCATCCTGCCGCAGGATCGCGTGGTGCTCGAAATGAGCCCGTACGATCTGAACCGCGGACGTATTACGTACCGCTACAAGTAAAGGTACAAGCAAAGGAAAACCATGAAGGTCAGCCCTAGTGTCAAGCGAATCTGCGAAAACTGCCGCGTGATTCGTCGTCACGGCCGCGTCATGGTGATCTGCACGAACCCGCGCCACAAGCAGCGTCAGGGCTGAGAGCAGATTCCAGCGGCACACAAGGAATACAGGCGCTGAGTCACAGGCGATGTTCTCCCGAGAACAACGTCTGAACCCCGGGTACGCAGGCCCGGGCCGGGAGACCGGACGACTCGGTGCACGACCTGCGGAACACAGAAGGAATCGCAATGGCACGTCTTGCCGGAGTCGACATCCCCAATGAGAAGCGCATCGAGATCGCCCTCACCTACATCTTCGGTGTGGGTCGCACCCGTGCGAAGGAAACGCTTGCCGCGACCGGTATCAATCCGGACACCCGCGTCAAGGATCTGACGGATGAGCAGCTCATCACGCTGCGTGACTATCTCGAGGGCAACTACAAGATCGAGGGCGATCTGCGTCGTGAAATCGATGCGGATATCCGTCGCAAGATCCAGATCAACTGCTACCAGGGCATCCGCCACCGCCGTGGCCTGCCCGTGCGTGGCCAGCGCACCAAGACCAACGCCCGCACCCGCAAGGGCCCGAAGCGCACGGTTGCCGGAAAGAAGAAGGCCACCAAGTAATAGGGTGGCTTGACCCGGGCCACGGGAGCCCCTCGCGGGCCCCATCGTCCGGGCTGTCAAACAAGTTCGTACTAGGAAACGAGGATCAATGGCAGCTGCAAAGCAAGCCGCTCGTAAGCCTGTCCGTCGCCGCGACCGCAAGTCGATCCCGGTTGGCCAGGCTCACATCAAGTCCACTTTCAACAACACGATCATCTCGATCACCGACCCGTCCGGCGCCGTCGTGTCCTGGGCGTCCGGTGGCGATGTCGGCTTCAAGGGCTCCCGTAAGTCCACGCCGTACGCCGCTGGCATGGCCGCTGAGTCCGCCGCCCGCAAGGCGATGGAGCACGGTCTGAAGAAGGTCGACGTGTTCGTCAAGGGCCCGGGTTCCGGTCGTGAAACCGCCATCCGCTCCCTGCAGTCCGCCGGTCTCGAGGTCGGTTCCATCACCGACGTCACCCCGCAGGCTCACAACGGCGTTCGTCCTCCGAAGCGCCGCCGCGTCTGATTCCAGTCAGGCGAAGCAACCAATCCAAAGTCGCTTGCTCGGTCGGTGAGTGCACCACCGACCAGAAGCTGAAAGGATAACATAGTGCTTATCGCACAGCGTCCGACACTGACTGAGGAAGTCATCAACCCGCAGCGCTCCCGTTTCACGATCGAGCCTCTTGAGCCTGGTTTCGGCTACACGCTGGGCAACTCCCTGCGCCGCACGCTCCTGAGCTCGATCCCGGGCGCAGCCGTGACCTCGGTGCGCATCTCCGGTGCCCTGCATGAGTTCACCACTCTGCCGGGCGTCGTGGAGGACGTCACCGAGATCCTGCTCAACATCAAGGGCATCGTGCTCACCAGCGAGTACGATGAGCCGGTCGTCATGTATCTGCGCAAGAGCGGCGAAGGAGAAGCAGTCGCGGGTGACATCACCCCGCCTGCCGGCGTGACCATCGCCAACCCGGATCTGCACATCGCGACCCTGGCCGAGGACGGCGAACTCGAGATCGAGTTCACGGTCGAACGCGGCCGCGGCTACGTCACCGCGCAGATGAACAAGCAGGACAACGGCGAAATCGGCCGTATCCCGGTTGATTCGATCTACTCCCCGGTGCTCAAGGTGAGCTACAAGGTCGAGGCCACCCGTGTGGAACAGCGCACGGACTTCGACAAGCTCATCCTGGACGTGGAGACCAAGCCCGCCATCTCGCCGCGTGACGCGGTGGCTTCCGCCGGTTCGACCCTCGTGGAGCTCTTCGGCCTGTGCCGCGAGCTCAACACGCAGGCCGAAGGCGTCGAGGTTGGCCCGGCGCCCGTCGCCGAGGAGAGCAACCCCGAGATGGCCGTGCCGATCGAGGATCTCAACCTCACGCAGCGCAGCTACAACTGCCTCAAGCGCGAGGGCATCCACACCATCGGCGAACTGGTCAACCACACCGAGCAGGATCTGCTCGACATCCGCAATTTCGGTATGAAGTCGATCGACGAGGTCAAGGAGAAGCTGCAGGCCCTGGGTCTGTCGCTCAAGGCCTCCCCGCTGGGCTTCGACACCACCAACCTCGAAGGCGGCACCTTCTACTCGCCCGAAGACGAGTGATCGCCGTTTTTTGACCAACCGCCTTGCCGGACCCGGACGTTCGGGCCGATGCCCACCTGAGTCCGGCAAAGCAATCAAGGAGTTAACATGCCTACACCCAAGAAGGGCCCGCGTCTGGCGTCCAGCCCGGCTCACGAGCGCCTGATGCTCGCGAACATGGCCACCAGCCTGTTCCAGAACGGCCGCATCGTCACCACGCTGCCGAAGGCCAAGCGCCTCCGTCCGCTGGCCGAGCGCCTGATCACCTTCGCGAAGCGCGGTGATCTGCACTCCCGCCGTCGCGTGATGCGCGTCATCCGCAACAAGTCCGTCGTGCACGTGCTGTTCACGCAGATCGCCGAGCAGATGGAGCAGCGCGAGGGCGGCTACACCCGCATCGTGAAGATCGCCCCGCGCAAGGGCGATTCCGCTCCGGCCGCGATCATCGAGCTCGTCACCGAGCCGGTCGCCAAGAAGGCCGTCGTGAAGGAAGCCGAAGCCGCGACCAAGGTTGCCGAGGAGACCGCCGCGCCGGTTGAGGCCGCCGCCGAGGCCACCGAGGCTCCGGCCGAGAACGCCGAGTGAGCTTAGCGTTCCGCTAGACCACGATACGAGGGGTCGGGAATCCGCAAGGGTTCCCGACCCCTCGTCGTATGAGGACCTGGAAAACTCGCAGCGGCGCGATTCCGGGACTGCACGGACACGCCAACGACGGCCGCATATACGCCAAAATGCAAAGTGCCCATTATGTATGATGGTGCCTCATGAGACTGCGGATTGACTTGGCATACGACGGCGGCGGATTCTACGGCTGGGCGAAGCAGCCCGCACTGCGCACCGTGCAGGGGGAGATCGAGGCCGCTCTGCACAAGATCCTGCGCGTGCCCGACGACCCGTCCGCGCCCGAAGCTCAGGCCGAACCACTGCGGCTGGTCGTCGCCGGTCGCACCGACACCGGCGTGCACGCCAGCCATCAGGTCTGTCACGTCGACGTGTCGCCGGAGATCCTGGAACGCGCGGTCGGCCACATGGACGTGCCGCCGACCGTCGCGCTCACCCGCCGTCTGCAGCGGCTGCTGCCCGCGGACATCGCGATCCGCTCGATCGCGCCCGCGCCGGACGGATTCGACGCGCGCTTCTCCGCGCTGGAACGCACGTACGTCTACCGCATCGCCGACCGCGGGAGCGAAGTCGACCCGCGCACGCGCGGTTTCGTGCTGCACATCGACGACGATCTCGACGTCGACGCGATGAACGCGGCCGCCGCGACGACGATCGGTCTGCACGACTTCGGTTCGTTCGCCACCCCCAACCCGGGCGGCACGACGATCCGCGAGGTCAAGACCGCGTACTGGCGTCGCGTTCCGTCGCGTCCGCTCATCGGCGACGACGCGGCGATGGGGGAGCGGTACCGCACGCCGGCCGTCGAGTCGGGACTGCTGTGCTTCACGATCGTGGCCGACGCGTTCGCCCGCAACATGGTGCGGTCGCTGGTCGGCGGCTGCGTGCAGGTCGGCACCGGCAAACGTTCGCTCGACTGGTTCGCCGGCAAGATGGCGACGCCGTTGCGCGAAGGCTCCACCGGACCGATCGCCCCGCAGGGGCTCACGCTCGAGCACATCGAATATCCCGCCGACGACCAACTCGCCGCCCGGGCCGAGGCCATCCGCGCCAAACGCACGCTGTAGGCATCATCCGCTGGATAAAACACAGCCGTAACAATCCCGCTTTCGGACGGTAACCGCGCGGGGTTACCGTAACCCCTATGAATGGCGGCAGCCGTGGCGCAAGCGCGCGCTTGCAACGAGAAACGGCCTGCCGCCGACCCGTGCCGCGGCGAGCGGCCCGGGAACGGACGGACGAGACGAGGAGTGCGACATGGTCGAATCGGCGTTACAACTGGCGGGCGAACTGGTCAACCGGCGCGAGGCGATCAACCGCGAGCTGAGCCGCAACGGCGTGCGGTTCGGCGTGTACAAGAACGGCGAATACCACGACCGCCTGTTCCCGTACGACCCGATTCCGCGCATCATCGAATCCGACGAATTCGACCGGCTCGAAGCGGGCCTCAAGCAGCGCGTCAACGCGCTCAACGCGTATCTCAAGGACATCTACTCCGACAAGCGCATCATCCACGACGGCGTCATCCCCGAGGAATACGTGTACACGTCGGCCGGCTACTTCCCGCAGGTCAACGGCGTGACCCCTCCCGGCGGCATCTTCGCGCACATCGCCGGCGAGGACCTCGTGCAGGGCGAGGACGGCCGCTGGTGGGTGCTCGAGGACAACCTGCGCATCCCGTCCGGCGCGAGCTACCCGCTGTTCGCCCGCGACATCGAACGCCGCACCAACCCGAAGCTGTTCCGCGAGGTGCACGTGCGCGACAACCGCGACTATCCGCGCCTGCTGCGCAAGGCGATGGATTTCGTCTCCACCGAGGGCATCGCCGTGGTGCTCACCCCGGGCCGCTACAACTCGGCGTTCTTCGAGCATGCGTACCTGGCCGAGAAGACCGGCGCGGCGCTGGCGTTCCCCGAGGATCTCGAGGTCGTCGACAACAAGCTGTACTTCCTCGACTACGCCGGCCGCAAGCATCGCGTCGGCGCGGTCTACCGCAGGCTGTCGGACGAGTATCTCGACCCGTTCGCGTTCAATCCGGACTCGGTGATCGGCGTGCCCGGACTGCTGAGCGCGTACCGCTCCGGCAACGTCGCGATCATCAACGCGCCCGGCAACGGCGCGGCCGACGACAAGGCGATCTACTACTTCGTGCCGCAGATGATCAAGTACTATCTCGGCGAGGAGCCGATCCTGCACAACGCGCCCACGTACATGCCGATGTTCGAGAAGGATCGCAAGGAGGTGCTCGACCGCATCGGCGAACTGGTCATCAAGGACGTGGCCGAGGCCGGCGGCTACGGCGTCGTGTTCGGCTCCTCGCTCGACCACGCCGCCCGCGAGGAGCTGGCCGACCGGATCAAGGCCGAGCCGCGCCGGTTCATCGCGCAGGAGGTCATCCAGTTCCGCGACATCGACGTGATCGACCCGAAGACCGGCGAGGCGAGCCCGCGCAAGGCCGACCTGCGCGCGTTCGTCGTGACCGGCCAGAACACGCACGTGTGGTATTCGGGCCTCACCCGCTACTCGTCGGTGCCCGGCCAGATGATCGTCAACTCGTCGCAGGGCGGCGGCTTCAAGGACACGTGGGTGCTCGCGCCCGAGAACGGCAGCGAATCGCACGCGCATACCGTGCAGCGCAGCGAGTCGGTCGCCTCGGTGAACCTGATCCCGCACTCGCGCAAGCACACGCTCTCGCTCGTCACCGCATCGAAGGCCGACAACCTGTACTGGCTCGGCCGCTACACCGAACGTGCGTTCACCACGCTCGTCCAGTTCTTCCCGTTCTACGACCGCGTGATGGACACCGATGTGGACGCGTTCCGTCCGTTCGCCAAGGCGCTCGACCTGCCCGAGGACTTCGAGGACTTCGACGGCTTCATCCACTCGTTCCTGTACGACGGCACGAACCCGGACTCCGTGCGCAGCGCGATCGTCGCCGCGTTCAACAACGCGGTGGTGCTGCGGCCGGAACTCACGTCGCGCCTGCTGCAGTACATCGAGCTCGCCGTGACCAACATCACCGAGGCGTCGGAACAGTTCGACAGCGCGGAGGACATCTACTCGCAGCGCGACATCGCCGACGACATGCTCGCGTTCTGGGGCGGCGTCGAGAACTCGACCGTCGACATCACGCTCAAGGCGTTCATCTTCATCGGCAAGTACCTCGAACGCATCGACCTGTACACGCGCTTCCACCTGTCCTCCGACGAGCTCGAGGCGCCGCTGGCCAAGCTGGAGACGTATTCCAAGGCGCTCGACGGGATGCCGCTGCCGCAGTGCTTCGGCTCGGGCATCAGCTGGCTGCTCGGCCAGCTGCCCGACCGCGGCTACCCGGAACTCACCGCGCGTCTGCAGGCGTTCCTCGACGACTTCAACGAGCGCGCCGCAACCGGCGAACTCAAGGACACGAACGCGCTCAGCTCGATGAACATGGACGCGAAGCGGCCGTGACGGCGGGCGCCCGGCGTAAACGGCTTGCCTCTGCTAGACTGGAGTGGACTTTGTGAGCAGAGGCAAGCTCGTCCGTTTGAGGCGTCCATGTGAGGAGTCGTGTATTCATGAAGAAACTGGTGTTCGACTACGAGATGAAACTGTCGTTCAGCTCGCCGGTCACCGACCACCGATTCCAGCTCCGCTGCATCCCCGCCACCGGCCCGCGCCAGCAGGTCGTCGACGTGGAGGTGAAGATCGAGCCGGAGATCGAACTGGAGACCACCATCGACTCCTTCGACTCCGTGGTGATGACCGGGTTCATCCCCGAACCGCATGACCTGTTCAGCTATTCCGTCAAAGGCATCGCATTCGTCGACAACGAGCACATCAAGCCGGAGATCTACAAGCCGCTGTACCGGTTCAACTCCGCGCTGACGATCCCCGGCCCGTGCATCGAGAAGATGATCGAGATGTGCCGGATCCGCCTGTCCGCGCTGCCGATCGACGCGACGCCGATCGACCAGGCGCGCGAGGTGATGGACGAGGTGTTCCACGCGTTCACGTATACGCCGGCCTCCACCACGATCCGCACCACGGCCGAGGAGGCGCTCGCCCAGCGCAAGGGCGTGTGCCAGGACTACGCGCATGTGATGCTCTCGGTGTGCCGTCACGTGGGACTCACCGCGCGCTACATCGCCGGCCTGCTCGGCGGCGAGGGCGCGACGCACGCGTGGGTCGAGATCTACCACGACAGCCGTTGGATCGGCCTTGATCCGACGCACAACCGCATGGTCGACGACAACTACATCACGATCGCGCACGGTCGCGACTACCGCGACTGCATGCTCGACATCGGCATCTTCTCCGGATACAACGTCAAGCAGAGCCAGTGGGTGAACGCCTCGGTGCACGAGCAGCGGCTGTGACGATGGACGGGCTCGCGGCGGGGGCGCGTTAACGTACACGTCGACGGCCGCGGTGCCTGATGCGTGCTGTGATGATGACCGCAGTGCGATTGCGCGCGGTGCGATGCGGTGACGGTGGGCGCGAAGCCGGCGGTACGATTGCTGCGATTTGCCCGACACGCCCGGCGGCCGGTTGCGTTTGCGTAAATGGCGAATCGCCTTATAATAGACAAGTTGCTTATGCAGCGAATGGATAGGTGTCCGAGCGGTCTAAGGAGCACGCCTCGAAAGCGTGTGAGGCTAACCCCTCCGCGAGTTCGAATCTCGCCCTATCCGCCCTTGAGGCCCGGAACTTCGGTTCCGGGCCTTTTTCGTCTCCGTGGCCATGGGCTCGGCCGGGGTCCTTCGTGGCGGTTTCTGCCAGTGCGATTCGTGTGAGTCGGATGCGTCTGCAGTGCTTGCCGACATGACCGGTACATCGTTGTAAAAACGCCGTGTGTCGTGGTGTTGGCCGCTATAGAATATGTATCGGTACATATTGCCGACGGGGTGCAGTGCGGCGATATGCCGATAAGGAACAACCAGCCGCGCCGGCGTGCCAGCACGTGGGCGGCACAGGCAAAGGAGCAGCATGACCCAGCAGGCATCGGCGGGCGAATCCCGCCTCGTCGTCGACAACGACTTCGAAGTCGCCCCCGTCAGCGACCGCATCTTCGGCTCGTTCGTCGAACATCTCGGACGTTGCGTCTACACCGGCATCTACGAGCCCGGCCATCCCACGGCCGATCAGGACGGCTTCCGCCAGGACGTCATCGACCTGGTCAAGGAGCTCGGCGCGACCACCATCCGCTACCCGGGCGGCAACTTCGTCTCCGGCTACCGCTGGGAGGACGGCGTCGGCCCGAAGGAGGAGCGTCCGCGTCGCCTCGACCTGGCCTGGCACTCCACCGAAACCAACCAGTTCGGTCTGCACGAGATGGCCTCGTGGCTCGAGAAGACCGGCGGCAACGAGCTGATGGAAGCCGTGAACCTCGGCACGCGCGGCCTCGAGGAGGCCCTCGACCTGCTCGAATACGCGAACATCCCCGGCGGCACCAAGCTGTCCGAGGAGCGCCGCGCGAACGGCGCCGACAAGCCGTTCGACATCCGCATGTGGTGCCTCGGCAACGAGATGGACGGCCCGTGGCAGCTCGGCCACAAGACCGCCGAGGACTACGGCACGCTCGCCGCGTCCGTCGCCGCCGGCATGCGTCAGATGGACCCGGACGTCGAACTCGTCGTGTGCGGCTCCTCCGCCCACTCCATGCCGACCTTCGGCACGTGGGAGGAGACCGTGCTGCAGAAGACGTACGACAACGTCAACTTCGTCTCCTGCCACGCCTACTACTTCCCCGGCCGCAAGGCAGACGGCACGCGCGACATGGCCAGCTTCCTCGCCTCCGGCGTCGACATGGACGGCTTCATCAAGGACGTCGCCGCCGCGATCGACGCCACCAAGGCGCGCCTGAAGAGCAAGCACGAGGTGTACATCTCCTTCGACGAGTGGAACGTGTGGTACCAGCAGGAGGAGCAGAGCAGGAACCCCGCCGGCATCGGCAACTGGCCGGTCGCCCCGCGCCTGCTCGAGGACATCTACTCCGCGGCCGACGCCGTCGTCTTCGGCGACCTCATGATCACGCTGCTCAAGAACGCCGACCGCGTGCACGCCGCCAGCCTCGCGCAGCTCGTCAACGTGATCGCGCCGATCATGACCGAACCGGGCGGCCCGGCCTGGCGCCAGACCACGTTCTACCCGTTCTCGCTCACCGCCAAGCTCGCCAAGGGCGGCACCGTGCTCGAGCCGAAGCTCGCCTCCGGCACCTACGAGACCGCCAAGTACGGCGAGGTGCCGACCGTCAACTCCGTGGCCGTGCGCGGCGCGGACGGCTCGATCAACGTGTTCGTCGTCAACCGTTCGCTCGACGAGTCCAACGAGTTCGAGATCGCGCTGCCGAAGGGCGCATCGTACGCGGCGGCCGAGGCTCAGACGCTGCACGAGGACGACATCGACGCGAAGAACACGCTCGACGATCAGAACCGCGTCACCCTGCACGCCAACGATTCCGTCGCGTTCGACGCGGCCGCCGGCACCGTGCGCGTGACCCTGCCGCCGGTCTCCTGGACCGCGATCCGCGTCAAGTGACGCGATCTCAGCCGAACAGGGCCTGATCGAAGGCGGGATAGCCGTACGAGAAGGCGCGGGCGGCGCGGGATGCGACGAAGCGCGCGAGCAGACGCAGCGATGCGGTCTGTTCGCGCGCTTCGCCGTTGAGGGACGAGGACGCGGACGCTCCAGACGCGCTCGATGAGGCCGATGACGACGCGGACGTTCCCGCAACGCCGCCGGGGGAGAGGGCGGCCAGCTCCTCGCGCGCGCAGTTGATCTCGGCCACGGCCAGCGTCGGCGCGGCCAGGCCGGTCGCCGGATCGGCGATGCCGTCGGGATGCGCGACCAGCTGGCTGACGTCGTACGTCTTCTGCCGTGGATCGTCGGCCGGCGCGACGCCGGACAGCGAGACGAGACGTTCGCCGGCGGACTTGTGCATCGACGACAGCGCGAGCGTCGCGTCGTCGTCGTTGCCGCGGGCCGTCAGTATCTCGACGACGAAACCGGCGCGGTCCTCGGCCAGCGCCATCGACGACAGCACGGACGCGTCGACGGACAGATCGTCGACGCCGGTCAGGTCATGCGCGGCGTTCGCGGCGGTCGACGTGATGTCGGCCGGTGCGAGATCGGCCGACGTGACGCCGGCATCGTCGTCGGACTGTACCGTATCGTCCGCCTGCGCGTCGTCCGTATGCGTCTCACTCGTCCCGCCGTCGTCCAGACCGAGCCGATCGCCGAGCACGGCGGCCGTATGCTGCGACTGCGCGGCGCGGATCACGCCCTCGGAGAAGCGTTCCGTGCACTGCGCGGCGACCTCGATCCATGCGGAGGCGGCCGAACGCGCGGCCAGATACCGCCGGACCGCCGGCCAGCCGCTGCCGGCGGAGGATACGGCGGTCGCGTCGGAGGCGCTGTAATATGCGCTTTCGCAGGCGCTCGGAGCCTGTTCGGATTCGGCGCGTCCGACGAAACGCGGGGCTGCGCAGGAGGACAGCGACAACGTCGCCGCAAGCGTGACGGCCGTCGCGACAAGGCGCGCAACGAGCGGCGAACAGGCCAAACGATCCTCCTGACGTGTCTGCATAAGCCCTTACACTAATATCTGACTGTGACCATAGGGCCCCTGCGCTCGGAATAACTTCATATAGGAGGTCTTGAACCATGGAACTTGACCTGTCAGGAATGCATCAACTCGCCGCAGAGCAGGGAATCGATCCCGAAGCGCTGGATGAGGCGTTGTCCGAGGCGCTGCGCCTCGCATACATGAAAACCCCCCACGCCGCCAAGCACGCCCGAGTGGCACTCGACAACCGCGCCGGCACCTTCACCGTCTGGGCCCAGGACGAGATCCCCGGCGAGCCCACCGAAGAGAACCCGCATCCCGCCCCGACGCTCGGCGAGGAATACGACGACACCCCGCGCGACTTCGGCCGACTGGCCGCCGCCACCGCGCGCCAGGTGTTCACCCAGCTGTTCCGCAAGGCCGAGGACGACCGCGTCTTCGGCGCGTTCTCCGGCCAGAAGGGCAAGCTGGTCACCGGCATCGTCCAGCAGGACGTCAAGGATCCGACCAACGTGCACATCGCCATCGGCGACGTCGAGGCGATCCTGCCCCGTCGCGAGCAGGTGCCGGGCGAGCGCTACCGTCACGGCGAGCGTCTGCGCGTGTACGTCGTGAACGTGGCCCGCGGACTCAAGGGGCCGGAGATCGTCGTCTCCCGCTCCCATCCGGAGCTCGTGCGTCAGCTGTTCGAACGCGAGGTGCCGGAACTGGTCTCCGGCGCCGTGTCGATCATGGCGATCGCCCGCGAGGCCGGCGCCCGCACCAAGATCGCGGTGCGCGCCAACACCGACGGCGTCAACCCGAAGGGCGCGCTGATCGGCCCCGGCGGCGCGCGTGTGCGTGCGGTCATGGAGAACCTCGGCCCCGAGAAGATCGACATCGTCGACTGGTCCGCCGATCCGGCGAAGTTCGTCGCCTCCGCGCTGTCCCCGGCCGTGGCGACCGGCGTGCAGGTGATCAGCGAGAAGAACAAGACGGCGATCGCGTTCATCCACGACGACCAGCTGTCGCTGGCCATCGGCAAGGAGGGCCAGAACGCGCGTCTGGCCGCCAAGCTCACCGGCTGGAAGATCGGCATCGAGTCCGCCGAGGCGCACGCCAAGAAGCAGCAGTCCGCGGAGTAACACGGGTCGAGCCGCACCGCGACGGTCGGTGCGGCACCGCAACTTTCGGGTGTGTCGCGACATGCGCGCACATCCAACGGCGCGAGTATGCTTGTCACGGAATCCAAGCATGGTCGTGCCGCACGGTCATGCCTTGATTGCGAAGAACGAGGTAGCACGATCATGGTCGCACGATGAGACGTCGCACGATGAAACAGGGTGGGCTCTCGAGAACCAAACATTGACCGCGCCGTCATACGCGCGGTTCGGATAGGAGAAATTTTAGTGGCGAAAGCACGCGTGTATGATTTGGCCAAGGAACTTGGCGTGGAAAGCAAGGATGTCCTGGCAAAGCTCAAGGACATGGGAGAATTCGTCAAGTCCGCATCTTCAACCGTCGAGGCGCCGGTGGTCCGTCGTCTGAGGTCCGCGTTCAAGGAGCAGTCGGGCGCCAAGGCGCCGGCCGCCAGCGCGGCCAAGTCCGCACCGTCCCCGGCCAAGCCCGCGCCCAAGGCGCCGCAGGCCTCCAATACTTCCAATGCGCATGTTCCGTCCCCGGCCCCGCACGCGGCTTCGGCGACCCCGGCCGCTCCGGCCGCGGTGCCGGCCCCGCACGCCGAGACCGCCAAGCCGGCCCCGGCCGCGCCCCGGCCGGGCATGCCGACCCCGGGCGCGATGGGCGCCCACAAGCCGGGTCCGTCCGCGGCCCGTCCGGGACGTCCCGGCGAAGGCCGTGAGGATCGCCGCGACTCCCGTCGTGACGGCGGCCGCGACGGTCGTCCGATGCGCGAGCGCGACGGACGTCGCGATGATCGCCGTGACGGCCGTGACGGCCGCCGCGAGGGCGGTCATGGCCGCGACGGCCAGCAGCGTATGAACGGCGGCAATCATCAGCCGCGCGGCAACGCGAACGGCGCACGTCCGGCCGCGCCGACGCCGCATGCGCCGCGTCCGGCCGGCCAGCCGCAGGCCAACGGCGCCGTCCCGACTCCGGGTCCGCGTCCGGGCAACAATCCGTTCAGCCGCAAGCAGGGCATGCATACGCCCACGCCGGGCGACATTCCGCGCCCGCATCCGATGGCGCGTCCCACCGCGAACAACAACGAAGGCCGCGGTCGCGGCGGCCGTCCGGGCCAGGGCGGCGGCCGTGGCGGCTTCCGTGGCGGTCGTCCGGGTCAGGGCGGCGCGCAGGGCGCTCCGCGTCCGGGCCAGTGGGGCCACAACCGTCCGGGTCAGGGCGGCGCGCAGGGCGCTCCGCGTCCCGGCCAGAACGCCGGCGGCAGCCGTTTCGGCGGCGGCCAGGGCGGCTATCAGGGCGGCGGCTCCTCGCCGAGCAACAGCGGTCCGTCCCGCGGCGGCGGCCGCGGTCGCGGCGGTGCCGCGGGCGCATTCGGCCGTCAGGGTGGCAAGTCCTCGAAGGCGCGTAAGAACCGTCTGGCGAAGCGTCAGGAATTCCAGGAGATGAAGGCCCCGGTCATCGGCGGCGTGCGCATCCCGACCGGCAACGGACAGACCGTCCGTCTGCGTCAGGGCGCGTCCCTCGCCGATCTCGCGGAGAAGATCAACGTCAATCCGGCGGCCCTCGTCACCGTGCTGTTCCACCTCGGCGAAATGGCCACGGCCACGCAGTCGCTCGACGAGTCCACCTTCCAGATCCTCGGCGAGGAGATCGGCTGGAACATCAAGATCGTCTCCGCCGAGGAAGAGGACAAGGAGCTGCTCCAGCAGTTCGACATCGACCTCGACGAGGAAGAGCTGCAGGAGGACGAGGATCTTCAGCCGCGTCCGCCGGTCGTCACCGTCATGGGCCATGTCGATCACGGTAAGACCAAGCTGCTCGACCGCATCCGCCAGACCAACGTCGTGGCGCGCGAGGCCGGCGGCATCACGCAGCGCATCGGCGCCTACCAGGTGACCGTCGACCTTGACGGCGAGAAGCGCAAGATCACGTTCCTCGATACCCCGGGCCACGAGGCGTTCACCGCCATGCGTGCCCGCGGTGCGGAGATCACCGACGTCGCGATCATCGTCGTGGCCGCGGACGACGGCGTCATGCCGCAGACCGTCGAGGCCATCAACCACGCGAAGGCCGCCAACGTGCCGATCGTCGTGGCCGTCAACAAGATCGACAAGCCGGGCGCGAACCCCGACAAGGTGCGCGGCCAGCTCACCGAGTTCGGTCTCGTGGCCGAGGACTACGGCGGCGACACCATGTTCGTCGACATCTCGGCCAAGCAGGGCACGAACGTCGACAAGCTGCTCGAAGCGGTGCTGCTCACCGCCGACGCCGACCTCGACCTGCGTGCGAACCCGAACATGGACGCCCGCGGCGCGACCATCGAAGCGCGACTCGACAAGGGCCGCGGTGCGGTGGCGACCGTGCTCGTCCAGCAGGGTACGCTGCACATCGGCGACGCGATCGTCGCCGGCACGTCGTACGGTCGCGTCCGCGCGATGCTCGACGAGAACGGCAACCACATGAAGGAAGCCGGCCCGTCCACGCCGGTGCAGGTGCTCGGCCTGACCTCCGTGCCGACCGCAGGCGACCTGTTCCTCGTCGCCCCGGACGACCGCACGGCCCGCCAGATCGCCGAGAAGCGCCAGGCCACCGAACGCGCCGCGCAGCTCGCCAAGCGCCGCAAGATCGTCTCGCTCGAATCCCTCAAGGAGCAGTTCGCCAAGTCCGAGGTGGACATGCTCAACATCGTCATCAAGGGCGATTCGTCCGGCTCCGTCGAGGCGCTGGAGGACTCCCTGATGAAGATCGAGGTCTCCGACGAGGTCGGCATCCAGGTCATCCACCGCGGCGTCGGCGCGATCACGCAGAACGACGTCAACCTCGCCACGGTCGACAAGGCCGTCATCATCGGCTTCAACGTGCGCCCGAACCGTCAGGTGCAGGATCTGGCCGACCGCGAGGGCGTCGAGATCAAGTACTACTCGATCATCTACAAGGCGATCGAGGACATCGAGGCCGCGCTCAAGGGCATGCTCAAGCCGGAATACGAGGAGGTCGTCACCTCCCACTCCGAGATCCGCGAGATCTTCCGCTCCTCCAAGTTCGGCAACATCGCCGGCGTCATGGTGCAGGACGGCGAGGTCAAGCGCGGCACGAAGTGCCGTATCCTGCGCAACGGCGTCGCCACGGTCAACGATCTCGAGATCTCCTCGCTGCGTCGCTTCAAGGACGACGTCAACTCGGTGGCGGAAGGCTACGAGGCCGGCATCAACCTCGGCTCCTTCAACGACATCGAAGTGGGCGACATCATCGAGACCTTCGAAATGCGCGAGGTCGAGCGCAAGTAGCGCAACCCCATATCATCCGGCCCCCTCAGCCCTCAGCCGAGGGGGCCGTTTGCGTTTGGCACCGGCATCGGACCGGTATGTGCATCAGCATTAGGGAATCGGCATAGGAAAGGACTGTCCCATGGCAGGAACGAATCCGCGCGCGGCACGCATCGCCGCGCTCATCCAGCGCGTCATCGCCTCCTCGATGGAGGCCCAGCTGCACGACAAGCGGCTCGCGAACGTGACCATCACCGAAGTGCGCGTCACCAACGATCTGCAGATCGCCAAGATCTACTGGACGCAGCTCGGCCACGAAGGCAAGGAGGACGGCGAACGCAAGCGCGCCAAGCAGGCGCTCGACCAGGCCAAGGGCCGTCTGCGCTCGCTCGTCGGCTCCAAGGCCGGCCTGCGCCTGACCCCGCAGCTGCAGTTCGTCTTCGACGAGGTGCCCGGCGAGGCCACCGAAATCGAGGACATCCTCGCCGTGGCGCGCAAGCGCGACGAGGAGCTGGCCCGCGCGCGCGAAACCGCGCAGTACGCGGGCGACGCGGATCCGTACAAGCATCCCGAGGAGCGTGAGGATGCGGACGATTTCGCGGATGACGACGATTTCGACGACGAGTACGACGAGGATGAGGATTTCGGGGATGACGACGAGGTGACGGTCGAGGACGGCGACGCCGAAGCCTGACCGGGCCATCCGTAAGTCTCCCCGCGCAACAACCCGATCCGGAACAATCCGGAACCGATCCCAACCCAGCATCGAGGTGATTCATGGCCGCGCAATCGCAGCAAGCCCAACCGTCCGGACTGCTTGTCGTCGACAAGCCGCGCGGCGTGACCAGCCACGATCTGGTCGCCGCCGTGCGCGCCGGTCTGCACACCAAAAAAGTCGGCCATGCGGGCACGCTCGACCCGATGGCCACCGGCGTGCTCGTCATCGGCTTCGGCAACGCGACGAAACTGCTCAGCTACATCGTCGACCACGACAAGACGTACGAGGCGACGATCCGGCTCGGCCGCGCCACCGAAACCGACGACGCGGACGGCGCGTTCATCGAGCCGGACTCCTCGGCCGCGGACACGATCACGTCGCGCGTCGCGTCGCTGGACCGCGACACCATCGAACGCACCATCGCCGAACGGCTCACCGGCACGATCGAACAGGTGCCGAACGCGTATTCGGCGATCAAGATCAACGGACAACGCGCCTACGATCTCGCGCGCGACGGCAAGGAGGTCGCGCTCGAGGCTCGGCCGGTCACCGTCGATTCGTTCGACGTGCTCGACATGCGCGCCGGATACACGGACGCGGGTCGTACCGACGGGCCTCTGATCAGCGGACTGTCGGCTGCCGGGCCCGAACCGGGAACGGTGCCGGTGATCGACCTCGACGTGCGTGTGAACTGTTCGGCCGGCACGTACATCCGTGCACTCGGCCGTGATCTCGGCATGATCCTCGGATGCGGCGGCTACCTGACCCGGCTGCGGCGCACGCGCGTCGGCCGGTTCGACCTCGCGTCTCCGGACGTCGCGGCGCATGTCGCGACCGCGCACGTCGAAATGCGCACGTTCGTCAACCGCACCGGTGAAACGGTGACGCGCAACCGGGCCGTACTCGACCAGACCGGCGACGAACTGCTCGCGCGGACGTTGAGCATGGAAGCTGCGGTGCGCGCGACCATGCCGGTGATCGACATCACCGAGGAGGATGCCACGAACCTGCGGTTCGGCAGGCGCATCCCGTACGACATCCGTGAAGTGAGCGCGGCCGTCGTGCCCGCTGCGGGCGGCTTCGGAGCCGGCTCCGACCCCCGTGGCGGCGATGTGGCGGCGATCGTCAGGCGCGCCAAACGCGGCGAGGCCACACCGGTGGTCGTGTTCGCCTCGGCATGAGCCTATCTGGCTTACGTGTAGCGGTTTTTGCTTCCTGCCTGCATCTATCTGGCTTACGTGTAGCGGTCAGGGAGGCGAAGGCCGAGTATGAACGTTACAAATCCGGCGTTGATACCATGTCTCATGCGGCTGAGCCGCTACACGTAAGCCAGATAGCATTATGCGCGGTGAAAAACCGCTACACGTAAGCGAGATAATCGTTCTGATTGGTGATCGATGGTTGCGGGTGGGTCATCGATGGGATGACCATGCCAGACGGCGAGGAACCGCATGGCGGGCATGCCTGCCAGGAGGGGAGCAAGCCGGCGCTGACGGCAGCGGTGAAAACTGCTAGAGTGGACGCGGTTATTGGATCGCATCGGATGCGTGCTGCCATACGCGCATGAACAATCACGACACAAGATATACGAGGAACGGCATGAACATCACTCGACTTACCCCCGATCCGACCGGACTGGTCGCTTGGCCCACGCTGAGCACAAGCAAGAAGTCCGTGGTCACCATCGGCGTCTTCGACGGCATGCACCGCGGTCATCAGGCCGTGATCGCGCGTACGGTGGAGATCGCACGGCGTTTCGGCGCGTTTTCCGTGGTGGTGCTGTTCGACCCGCGCCCCGGCATGGCGCATCGGTACGCCGCCGAACATGACGGCATGGATGTGCCGGAGGGCACGCCGGACACGCAGGCGCTTACCGGCGCGAACGATCGCATCCGCATGATGCGCGACATGGGCGTCGACCATGTGCTGGTGGTGCGCTACACGATGGCGTTCGCCGCGAAATCCTACCGTTTCTTCCTCGGTCAGATGGTCGGCAAGCTCGGCATGCGCGCGCTCGTGCTCGGCTCCGACGCGGCGATGGGCAAGGACCGCGCCGGCGATGTGAAGGCGATCGCCAACCTCGCCGCCGCGACAGGCGTGTTCGAACTGGAGGTCGTCGACGATGCCGGTCCCGGCAACGTGCGCATTCCGGTCGACGCCCAGCCGCACATGCCGGTTGAATGGGGCGAGCCGGCCGACCCGCTCGCCGGTCTGACGAAGGCGGAGCTGCGAGCGTGGAGCAAGAAGCATCAGGCCAGGCTGCACCGCATCTGGAGTTCCACGAACGTGCGCTACCTGCTGTCGCAGGGGCGCATTGTGGACGCGAACGGGATCCTCGGCCACCGTCATGCGGTGGAGGGCGTCGTGGTGCACGGCGAGGAACGCGGCCGCACGATCGGCTTCCCGACCGCGAATCTGGACGAAGGATCGATCGTCGGCTATCTGCCGGTGGACGGCGTGTACGCGGGATGGCTGGTCGACATGGGGCCGGCCGGGGCCGGGGAGTCGTCCGCTGCCGCCGGGGATGATGCCGGGACCGGCGGCACGAACGGCACCGCCGACGCGAACGGTGCGGACAATGCCGCGACCGACCGCGTCGCCTCCGACGATCGCGCGCGCATCGCGGACGGCTCGCCGTGGCGTTGGCCGGCGGCGATTTCGATCGGCACCAAGCCGACGTTCAGTGAGAAGACGGGTCTGCACGAGCGCGTGGTCGAATCGTATGCGATCACCGACGACTGGCTGGAACTGTACGGCCACCGCGTGCGCGTCGAATTCGCTGGCTTCCTGCGCCCGCAGGTCAAGTTCGATTCGGCCGACGACCTCGTCGCCGAACTCGGCCGCAACGTCGAGGAGACCAAGCGGCTGACCGCCGAGTGACGGAGTAAAGGGATCGCGCGAAGCGCGATGCTGCGTTACTGGCGGCCTTCGGCCGCGGAGCTCCCTCAGTCAGCCTGCGGCTGACAGCTCCCTCAGTGAGGGAGCCGAGGCTACTGCCAGCTTCACTATGCCAACAATTTAAGCTTAGAGCTAACGAAGGCCATGACAGCCGTGATACGCCTCGCAGGCCCCTCACTGAGGGGGGCTCCCGGCGGAGCCGGGTGGGGGAGCTCCGCGGCGCGGATGCGCCGCCAATAAACAGTATCGCGCGAAGCGCGATTCCTTAGTGGCGGAAGTGGGCGAAGAACTCGCGGGTCTCCGGATCCTCGGATTCGTCCATCACCTGCTGCGGGGTGCCGTTCTCGGCGATGACGCCGTGACGCATCAGCACCACGCGATCGGCCGCGTCGTGCGCGAAGCTCATCTCGTGCGTGGCCATCAGAATCGTCGTGCCCTGCGACTTGAGTTCGGCGACCATGTTGAGCACCTCGCCGACGAGCATCGGGTCGAGCGCGGACGTGATCTCGTCGAGCAGCAGCAGTTCCGGGTCGGTCATCAGCGCGCGGGCGATCGCCACACGCTGCTGCTGGCCGCCGGACAGCTGGTCGGGATACGAGTTCGCCTTCGCGCGCATGCCGATACGATCCAGCAGCTCCAGCGCACGGGCCTCGGCGCGGTCGCGCTTCCAGTAATGCACCTTGATCGCGGCGAGCGTGACGTTCCTGAGCACCGACATGTGTGGGAACAGGTTGAACTGCTGGAACACGACGCCGATGCGCGCGCGGATCTTGTCCTGATTCGCCCGCGGGTCGGTGATGTCCGTGTCGCCGAGCCAGATCTGGCCGTCGTCGACCTGTTCGAGCAGGTTCACGCACTTCATCAGCGTGGACTTGCCCGAACCGGACGGGCCGAGCAGCGCCACGACCTCATGCTGCCTGACCTCGAACGAGATGCCGCGCAGCACCTGCGTGGAACCGAAGGACTTGCGAATGTTGTCGAGACGCAACACCGGCAGCTCGGCCGAGGTGACCAGTCCCTCGCCGAGCTCGACGGCGGCGTTTCGGGCGTTCCGCACCTGGACGTTCGTACCGTTCGCTCCGTTGTTCGCGATGCCGCTCATACCGTGCCTCCGCTCTGTTCGCGCCTGCGCAGACGCTCCGAATACCAGTCGTTCAACAGAATGAACGGCACGCTCATCAGAATGAACAGCAGGCTCGCCACCACATACGGCGTGAAGTTGTACGAGCTGGCCACTTCGATCTGCGCCGCGCGCACCGCATCCACCGCGCCCAGCACGGAGATGAGGCCGACGTCCTTCTGCATCGAGATGAAGTCGTTCATCAGCGCGGGCGCGACCTTGCGCAGCGCCTGCGGCACGACCACCAGCCACGTCGTCTGCCCGGCCGTAAGTCCCAGCGAACGCGCGGACGCGCGCTGCGACGGGTGCACGTCGTTGAAACCGGCGCGCAGCACCTCGGCCACGTACGCGCTGTAGCCCATGATCACGGCGATCGTGCCGAGCAGCGACGGGTCGATGCGCTGCTTGGTGAGCTGGAGTCCGGGGATGCCGAAGCCGATCAGATACAGGATGACGATCATCGGGATGCCGCGCATGACGGTCGTGTACAGCGCCGCCAACGCTCGCAGCGGGAACATGACCGGGCTTTTGCTGGTGCGCACGAGCGCGATGATCGTGGCGAAGATCGCGACGCCGATCACCGCGATGACGAGCACCTTGATGTTGAGCCACAGGCCGTCGAGCACGTCCGGGAACGATTTCGCGAAGTATTCGGCGGAGAAGAACGTCTGCTTGACGCGCGGCCAGCCGGGGGAGAGCTGGAGTCCGGTGACGATGATGACGGCCAGCACGATCGTGCTGACGAGACTCGTGACCACCGACTTGAGCTGTTGCGTGCGCCGGTAGGCACGACGGGAGAGTTCGACCTCGCTCACCGGCGGCTGCGCGGCCGCGACGGCGGGATCATGCGTGGATTGCGAATCGACCATAATCAAGGATTCTATTGCGAAGGCCGAACCGGTTCGCCCGGCCGCCTCCGCGATGCGAACGTACAATGCGAACGTGCGTCGCGGAAGCGACCCGGGCCGGTTCGGCCGTCTGTATATCGGATGTCGGGATGCGGCCGACTACTTGAGTTCGGTCAGATCGGTCGTGTACTCGGCCAGCCACTTGTCCTGCAGCTGCTTGAGCGTGCCGTCCGCGTTCAGATCGTCCACGGCCTTGGTGACGGCCGACGTGAGCTTGGAATCCTTCGGCAGCACGATGCCCAGGCCGTCCTTGTCCTCGGAGCCGGCGATGCGGCCGAGCACCTTGGCGTCCTTGACCTGCTCGGACTGGACCATGTACACGCTCTCGACCGTGTTGGTCACCAGCGCGTCGATCTGGCCGGCCTCAAGCGCCTGCGCGAGCGAGGCGTCGTCGTTGAAGGTCTGGATGTCGTCCTTGATCTTGTCCTTGACGATCGTGTACGCCTGCGTGCCGACCATGACGCCGATCACCGCATCCTTAAGATCGGCGAGCGACGTGGCGGACGCGAACTTGCCGTCCTTCTTGACGACGACCGACTGCGTGTCCTTGTAGTAGCCGGACGAGAAGTCGACGGCCTGCTTGCGCTCGTCGGTGATGCCGAACTGCTGGATGTTGAGATCCCAGTCCTTGGCGCCCGGGGCGATGGCCGAGTCGAACGTGGTGCGCGTCCAGACGACGTCGGACTTGTCGAAGCCGAGCTTTTCGGCCACGTCGTACGCGAGCGCGGCCTCGAAGCCCTCGCCGGACTCCGGCTTGTCGTTCATGACCCACGGCTCGTACGCCGGGTCGCCGGTGGCGATGGTGAGCTTGCCCGGGGTGACGGTCTGCTGCGTGATATCGGAGCTGTCGGCGTTGGAGCTTGCGTTGGCGTCGCTGTTGTTGTTGGACGAACCGCACGCCGCGGAGAACGCGAGCGCGACGGTGCTGACCGTGGCGACGGCCGCGCGGACAAGGCCCTTCTTGGTGAACATGATGGTTTTCCTCTCTATTCCTGAATCTGATCTGCGCGTTCGCGGCCTGACCATGCGGGATCGACTATGCGGGATCTGCACGGCATATGGGAATCGGCGGCCTGCGGTTTGGCGCATCGCGCCAATTCTACGGCCAGCCCATTACGGACGCGCGCCGAAGGCCATCGCCTTTGGCTATGGCGCGTTATCGGATCGGCGCCGGATCGGCGTCACTGCAGGGTGAAGCCGGCGAACGTGAATCCGGGGGAGACGACGCAGGAGACGAGCGCGTCGCCGGGGCCGGGAACGGTGCGCTGCCACACGCCGGCGGGGACGACCTCGTGACCGACCGGAGTTGCGGTCGGCACCGGACCGCCGGAAGCGAGGTCGGCCGATGCATGAGCCGAATCATCGTGTGCCTGATCGGCTGTATCAGTCGCACCGGCGTCCGCGATACCGGAACCGAGCACGATCGTCTTGATTCCGGCCGGATCGTCGGCCGGCTGGTCGCCGCTGCCGCCGAGTTCCAGCGTGACGGTCGCCGGGCCGTGCCACAGCCACAGTTCGTCCGCGTCGACCTTGTGCCAGGCGCTTGCGTCGCCCTCCGGCAGCAGGAAGTAGATCAGCGAGGCGAGCGGACGGTCGGCGGCCGGCTCGGGCGCGCCGATCGGCGACTGCCAGTCGCGCACGTACCAGCCGCCCTCCGGATGCGCCTCGAGTCCGAGCCGTTCCACGACGGAACGTGCGTATTCGCTCATGTTCTCCAATGCGATGCTCATATCGAAAACTCCTTGTGATTGATGGAAGCCGCCGAAACCGCCACGGCTCCGTACTCTCCACAAACCAACACGAAACGGCGTATAAGCGTTTGTCTGTGGAGAGTACGGGCATTACTGGTCGGAAACCAACGCAAAACGGCGTATAAGCGTTGGTTCGTGGGAGCTTGCCGGGGCTGCTGGCCATAAACCAACACGAAGCGGCGTATGAGCGTTGGTTTATGGAGAGCCGCCGGGGTTACTGGACAGAAACCAACGCCATGGTGACATTTTGCGTTGGTTCCTGGCCAACAGAGGATGGTGCGACCGGCCACTAGAACGCGCCGTCGTTGTAGACGACGCGGCCGGAGATGACGGTGGCGCGGTTGGTGCCGGCGCCGTGGCGGACGAGCTCCTCGAGCGTGTCCTCGATGCCGCGCGGCGTGGCCACGTACACGGGCACGTCGAAGAACGCGAGGTCGGCCATCGCGCCCGCGTTGATCTGGCCGATACGGCCCGCGCCGACGTGCATGCCGAGCTCCTGCGCGCCGCCGAGCGTCATCATGCGGATCAGCCGGTGCGACAGATCGTCGCCGGCATACCCTTGCTCGCGGGCCAGATCGTACAGCATCGCCACATCGTCGAGCACATCCAGGCTCGGCGAGCTCGACAGCGAATCCGTGCCGACCGCCAGCAGATTGCCTTCCTCCAGATACTCGCGGATCGGCGCATCGCGGCCGGTCACGGTGATCCTATTCGACCGCGGACACAGCGCGACGCCGACCCCGCGCTGGCGCAGGATGCGACGATCCTCCGCGTCGGCCCACACGCCGTGCGCGATATGCACGTCCGGGCCGAGCGAACCCAACTGGTCGAGGAACTGGATCGCGGACGCGCCCTGGCCCGCATCCTTGAGCTGCTGGTAGCTGGTCCAGTTCTCGTCGCGCCACGACGCCGCCGAATACGTGGACAACGTGCCTTCCGCGCCGTGTGCGCCGGCCTCCATCGGCGTTTCCGCCAAGTGGATGTGCAGACGCATGTCGAGCTGGCGCGCGATGTCCGGCAGATCCACGAACGGCGCGGTCTCCAGCGTGTACGGCGCGTGCGGGCTGATGCCCACGCTCGGCAGGTCCTCCGCGCGCATACGGCCCAAGTGACGCACGAGCTCGCGCACGCCGACCTTGCGCCACTCGTCGTTGCGCCAGTCCATCACCTCCCAGTAGGCCACGCCGTGCATGCCCTGCGAGGCGAGCGCGCCGGCCGCCTCCGGGTCGGTGACGATGTCGGCCGCGGCGGTGGTGCCCGCCTCGACCATCATGCGCGCGCCCTCTTCGGCCGACGCCTTCCAGTCGCCCTCCTCGCACAGCCGCTCGTACACCGGGTTGAAGCCGAGCTCCCAGTCGCGGAAGCTCTGGTACGTGCCGCGGCCCACCTCGGACATGTTCGTGTACTGCAGGTGCGTGTGCGCATTGATCAGGCCGGGCGTGATCACGCCATGCCAGTGATGCTCCTCAATGCGGGCGTTCGCGGCCATGTCCTGCCTGAGCGTGTCGAGCACCCAGCGTCGCGTGCCGACATGCACCACGCGGCTGCCGGACACGGCGATCGCGCCGTCCAGGATCACCGGGCCGGTCACGGGGATGATGAGCGGGGCGCTGTACAGCGTCACCTCGGTCAATGGCGCCGGATGCGCGGCCGCATACAGCGGGTCGAAATCGTCGGTTGTGGTCATGGTTCCTTTATACCGGTTGGTGGTGGCCGTCTCGAATGGCGGGGCGTGGCCGTGTCGTGCGGGCGCTCTCGGCGAGGATCGGCCGGGCCTGATGGGCCTGCCGGGCGCGCTGGACACGGTATGAGCGGAGACGCTGGGTTCGGATCCGGTGTCAGTTGGCGTCGGCGAAGCGGGTGAGCCGCCAGTCGTAGCCGTTGTCCGCGACGGCGTGGCTGGCCGACTGGCCGCGCACCGCAAGCGCGATGCGCGCGATGCGTCGATCGGATTCCGCATCGAGCCGGTGCAGGCCGGGGGAGAGCGGGGCGACCGCCATGCCGCGATGGGCGAGCAGATAGGCGACCGCGCTCGCCTGCACGGCAAAACTCAAGTCCATGATCTCGATCGGATTGCCGCCGCCGGCCGTGTAGTTGACGCCGTCGCCCTCCGCCAGCAGGGTGAGCGTCGGACCGTCCGGCACGGCGATCGTGCCGATGCTGCGCGCGTTGTCGTGACGGAAGTCGGGGATGTCGTCGAGCGCGATCTCGTTCGCGATGCCGCCGATCACCGACAGCACGGTCCCCTCGCGCATCAGACGCATATGCTCCAACGCGATCGTATGCCGTACGCCGGTCGCCGATATGACGAAGTCCGCCGCGGCCACGGCGTCGTCGATGTCCCGCGCGGCGAATCCGTCGAACACGGCTCTGAGCGCGGCCACCGGATCCGTGTCGCATACGGTCACCGTCGCGCCGAGCGCGCGCACACGCATCGCGAAACCGCGGCCCACCGGACCATAGCCGACCACGGCCACGCGCCGACCGTCGAAACAGTGCGCGCCGAGCAGCTCCTGCATCGTCGTCACGCAGGTCTCGCCGGTGCCGTGCACGTTGTCGAACCCGGTTTTGAGCACGCTGTCATTGACCGCGATCACCGGGAACGTGAGCGCCCCCGCGTCCTGCATGGCCTGGAATGCGCGCACGCCGCTCGTCGTCTCCTCGGCCACGCCGATGAAATCGTCGGCCAGCAGTGCGGGGCGGCGATCCGCGGCCAGACGAGCGAAGCTTGCACCGTCATCGATGATGATCTGCGGGCGGATCGTATCCAACAGCCGTAGCGCACCGGCCTGCGTCTCCTCGGGCGTCCAACGGACGTCCGCCTCCACGGCGATGCCTTCGCGGCGCAGCTGGTCGGCGACGCGCTGATCCGTCTCCGACGGGTCCGCGAACACTCCGACCGTCGCGCCGGCCGCGCGCAGCGTACGCAGCAGCACCGCGGTCTTCGGCTCCAGCACCAGGCATACGGCGATGCGAATCCCAGTGAAATCAACGGTTTGCCGCAGCTGCGACATCAGTGCGCGCAGCACGGCCATATGCGACTCGGCGTAGTCGATCGCATCCCCGCCGCTCAGTTCGCGCGCGTCCGGCACGTCGTCGCCGGGGCGGATGGGACGGGTCCCGGCCGCGTCGTCCGCGTCGGACACGTCGGACGCGTTGCCGATGGCATCCATATCGTCGTGAGCGACGATCATGCCCCACTGCGCGGCCGCATCGGCGAAACGCAACGATTGCGCCGAAGCGTGCATTGCATTGTCGGCCGTGCCGTGCGCCGCACCGGCCGTAGCATTATCTACCGTACCGTCCGCCGCATCCGCCACGTCGGTTGGCTGAACGCTCGGCACAGAGACCGTCATGCCGGCCAACGATCGGTTCGTCCGCTGCGAATACCATGCCGCCCACTCGGCGAATCCCGCACAATCATGCCCGGTCATGCCCAAACCTCCTTCAGGTCGTCCTGATCATGTCGAAAACCCTTATGGTACGAGACGTATCTTGCAGTTCTAGGTCGTCTGCGTGGATACGACGTCGAAAAACCCGTTTTCGGTATTCCCAAAACCGCTATTTTCCAATGATTGCGAATTCCACAGCGGTGCCGATACTCGCCGTGACGACCTAGAACTGCAAGATGTGCCCGACAACAGGCCGAAACCGGCTGCGTCATCGAGCGAAACAACCTGCGGTACCATGCTTCACCGGCCCAGCCCCAGCGTGGCCATCGCATCGGCCAGCGTGGACA
The DNA here is from genome assembly GCF_018555435.2 of Bifidobacterium amazonense. Lineage (GTDB taxonomy): Bacteria > Actinomycetota > Actinomycetes > Actinomycetales > Bifidobacteriaceae > Bifidobacterium > Bifidobacterium amazonense. The sequence continues at coordinate 7,684 of NZ_JAFEJT020000006.1, read as the reverse complement.
CCTCGACCAGGCGCAGACCGGGCACGTTGACCGGTCTGCGCGGCGACGGGCACACGGCGGTCGTGAACCCGAGCCGGGCCGCCTCGCGCAGCCGGTATTCCAGCCTCGGCACCGGCCGCACCTGACCGGTGAGCGAGATCTCGCCGATCGCGCACGTCGTACGCGGGATCGGCCGCGACTTCGCGGCGCTCGTCAGCGCGGCCACGATCGCCAGATCGCACGCCGGCTCCTTGGCGAGCCCGCCCGCGATCGTCGACACATACAGGTCGTTCGCCAGCAGATTCACCTTGCCGTGCCGGTACAGCACGGCCGTCAGCATCGCGATGCGGTTGGAATCCACGCCGTTGACCGCGCGCCGCGGCGTCGGCAGCACCGAAGCGGTGACCAGCGACTGGATCTCGATCGGCAGGCTGCGATGGCCGTCCACGGTGAACGTGACGCATGTGCCCTCCACCGGCGCGTCGGCAGTGTCGCCGCCCGGCGCGGACGCGGACAGGAACAGGCCCGACGGGTCGGTCACCTCCTCGATGCCCTCGCCGCTCATGTCGAAGCAGCCCACCTCATCGGTGGGGCCGAAACGGTTCTTCACCGCGCGCAGCATACGCAGCGCCGTGTCCGGATCGCCCTCGAACTGGCAGACCACGTCCACGAGATGCTCCAGCGTGCGCGGGCCGGCGATCGAACCGTCCTTGGTGACATGGCCGACCAGCAGGATCGGCACGTCGAGGCTCTTCGCCGAGTCGATCAGGGCGCTCGCCACCTCGCGCACCTGCGTGGAACCGCCGGAGATGCCGTCGACGTTCTGCGAGACGATCGTCTGCGCCGAATCGACGATCGCCAGCGCCGGCCGTTCCTGTTCGATGAGCCCGAGCACGGTCGCCAGATCGGTGGTGGAGGCGAGCAGCAGGTTGTCTTCGACCGCGTTGATGCGCGCGGCGCGCAGACGTACCTGTGCGGAGGACTCTTCGCCGGAGATGTAGAGGACGACGGGATTGGCGTGCGTGAGACCGATGCGCGCCGGGCTCTGGTGCGAACGCGCGTTTGCAGCATGGTCTCCGGTCGCGACGGAACCGTCGTTTGGGATGCCGTGCGCGACGAGCCGCGCGATGTTGCCGGCCGTCTCCAGCAACAGCGTCGACTTGCCGACGCCCGGTTCGCCGGCGACCAGCACGACCGAGCCGGGGACGATGCCGCCTCCGAGCACGCGGTCGAATTCGCCGAAGCCGGTCGGCATGCGCGTGACGGCGTCCGTGTCGACCTGCGTGATCGGCCGCGCCTGACTGCGTTCGGGGATGTCGCCGGCCGTGGTGCGCGCGGTGTGGCCGGGCGCGGCGGTGCGAGACTGCGCCGAGACGGCCGGCTTCGACTCGCGGAACTCCTCAATCGTGCCCCATTGGCCGCATTCGGGGCAGCGGCCGTACCATTTCGTGCCGCTCCAGCCGCATTCCGAGCACAGGTATTGCGTGGTCGTCTTTGCCATGGCTTCGACGCTATCGAGCTTCGGAGACAAGACGGGTGGCGAGATAGCGGCGACGGGGGGCGGCGAGCCGGCGATAAGACAGAGCGAGCCGGGAGCGGGGCGAGCCGGCGGCGGACTGGAGACGATGGAACTGCGGCGGGACGGCGATACCGGCATCAGGCGAATCGCGTAACGAGTCCCGCGTCGAATCAGGCGGCAAGTCGGATAACGAGTCATGCGGCTGTGAGAGAATGCGAACCATGTCGAACACTCAAACATCTTCCGTTTCGCCGTCCCACGGCAAGCTGATCGCCGTGGTGGTGGCCGCCGCATTGGTGATCGTCCTCGCCCTGCTGTCCGCCTTCGTGTGGCCGGGTTGGGCGTTGAACAAGGGCGGAAGCCAGTCGACCGCGCAGTCGTCGGGCACGAATTCGCAGTCCTCGTCGTCGGGCACGGACTCGAAGAAGGAAGAGGAAGAGCCGACCACGCCGAGCATCAAGGCCACGGCCCTGCCGGACAACGCGAGCGAGCTGCTCAAGGCGATGCCCGACAGCGTGCTCAACTACGCGCGCACCGCGGCCGCCGCGAGCACCACGTGGACCGCCGCGTCGCCGCTTGAGGAGTACACGCTCACGTATTCGACCGGCGACGAGGCCAAGGACGTGACGCTGATCGTCGCGCAGTGGTCCACCGCCGACAGCGCCAAGAAGCAGTACGATGCGCTCTCCGGCGCGCTCACCGGCACCGAACTGGGTAGCGGCACCGTGAAGGTGTCCGGTCAGGCGACCGGCAACTACGTGGCCAAGACCGATGCGAACGACGACACCAAGGCCGTCGCGGTGTGGCGCAACGATACGGTGGTCTTCCAGGCGACCGGCGTGAAGGCCGGCGTGGAGCGGTTCTACCCGAAGTTCCCGCTGTGATCCGGCGGTGCGGCGCGGCGGCGACGGCCGGCGTGCCGAGTGCCGCGACCTGTGCGGCGACACGTGCATGGGGTCGTGCGACGCCCCTCCCCGCACCCCGTCGGGACCCGCACGGGAGCCCGCTGACGGCCCGTGTGAGGAACGCCGGTACCATTCGTCTGCGAATGCGTGTACTATTGGGCAAGTTGACATCTTTTCGATACTTTAGGAACGGAGGCTGAGATGGGTTCGGTCATCAAGAAGCGCCGCAAGCGGATGAGCAAGAAGAAGCACCGCAAACTGCTGCGTAAGACTCGCCACCAGCGCAAGTAGTCTTCTCGCTCACTCGGTGAGCAACACGAAAGCCCCTTACGGATCGTTCCGCAAGGGGCTTTTACGTGTTCCGGAATGCGTCCGGGAATCAGATCACTTGTTGCCGTTGGTCATGACGCGCGGGCCGTTCGGGTCGCCGACGATGACCTTGTCGACCATGTTGAGGAACAGGCCGTGCTCCACCACGCCGACCGTGGTGATGAGGTCCTCGGCCAGATCCTGCGGGTGGTCGATGCGCTCGAGGTGCAGGTCGACGACGTAGTTGTTCTCGTCGGTGCGCACCGGCTTGCCTTCGGCGTCGAGACGCAGCACCGGCTTGTAGCCCTTGTCCTCGAACTTCTTGATGACATGGCCGGCGCCGAACGGGATGACCTCGACCGGCAGCGGGAACTTGCCGATGGTGTCGACGACCTTGGACTCGTCGACGATCCACACGATCTGGTTGGAGTTGGTGGCCACGATCTTCTCCCACAGGAGGGCCGCGCCGCCGCCCTTGATGCCGTTGAAGTTCTTGTCGACCTCGTCCGCGCCGTCGATGGTCACGTCGATGTGGTCCACGTCGTCGATGTCGACGATCTTGATGCCGTAGCCCTCGGCCTGCTCCTGCGTGCGGCGGGAGGTGGTCACGCCGGTGAACTGCAGGCCCTCCTCCTTGACGCGGCGGCCGAGCTCGTCGACCAGGAACCGCACGGTCGAACCGGTGCCCAGACCCGCGATCATGCCGTCGGTGACCAGCTTGGCGGCCTCGATGCCGGCCGCCTTCTTCAGTGCATCCTGCTGTGCCTTATCCATATGGCTCTCCTTCCACGGAAACGTCGCTTCGCGCTCGTCGCGCCAAGCTCGACTCCTATACTATCCGAGATGCGGCCGGCTGCCCGGGTGTGTCCATGCGATGTTTCATGGAGAGTTTCACGGTGTTCATGATTGCCGGATGACGAACGGCGCGTCCGTGAGCGTGAGATTGCCGTCGCCGTCCACCCAGCCCTCGACGACGATGCTGCCGCGGATGAGCCGTGGACGCCCGTCGAACGTCGGGCTCGACGACGGCGGGGGAGAGAACCGCAGCTCGCCCGACACGGTCAGTCCCGACGGCCGTGGCGCGGGCTGCGTGACGGCCGGCGACTGGGCCGTCCGGCCCGGCTGCGTCGGCCGGATCGGACGGGACGATCCGCGTGTTACGTCTTGCGCCGATCCGTCATCCGGTACCGTCGACGCGTCGCGTTCGGGATCGTCGTGCCGTTCGGCGGAGGACGACGTCGTGCCGTCCGACGCGTCGTCCGTACGGGAGAACTCGGTCGTCGCCGCGTCGAAGTCGGCCAGATCGTCCGGCACGCCCTCCGGTTCGGACAGGCGATCGGCCAGCGACGTGCGCGGTTCGTCCGCGTCGTCGTATCCGGACTCCTCGCCGCGGGCCAGGTGATAGTCCTTCGCGGAGATCAGCCCGTCCATCAGCATCCGCGCATCGGCCGGCACGTCCGTGCCCTTCGCGTACTCGGACGCGAGCAGCGACTCCCAGCCCTCCTTCGGCAGGTAGCCGTCGCGCACATGCGAACGGCAGTCGCCCGCATACGTGCGCGCCAGCTCGTCGACCTTCTCGTTGCCGGCGTTGCCCGCATGGCCCTTGACCCACACGAACCGCACCGAACCGGCGCGGGCGGACAGCTCCGCGTCGATCGCCTTGATGAGCGCCGCGTTCTTCACCGGCTTCTTCTGCGAGTTCTTCCAGCCGTTCTTCTTCCAGCCGTGCACCCACTTGGTCGAGCAGTTGATCGCGTACTGCGAATCGGTCTCGATCACCAGCGGCTCGGAGCCGGGGTGCGCGCGCAGCGCCTCGAGCACCGCGCACAGCTCGCCGATCTGGTTCGTGCCGTTCGTGGCGCCGCCCGCGTCGCAGTCGCTGCCGTGCTCGTGGCCGGGGCGTCCGCCCGCGTGCGGCACGTGGTCGGCCCAGGCCCAGCCCATCGGGCCGTTCGGGTTGCCGAGTGCGGATCCGTCCGTGGAAACTGTGATGGTCATGCGCCCCACCTTAGCCGGCTTGCCGGATGCCGGTCGGTCATGCTGCCGGTCACGTTGCCGTGCGTGCCGTTGCGCGCGCCGCCGTGCGTGCTGCCGCGCACGTTCGGAACGGGGCTCCGCCGACGGTTGAGGCCCGCATGTGCGCGCTCACGACACGGGGAGCGGGGCCGTGTAGGACTGGCGCGCTACGCTCGAGGGCGAAAAGGGGTGGAAACATGGGCAATAGACTGCAATCCCGCTCCCGTTGCGTGATCGCCGGGACCGTACTGCTTGCGTCGGCGGCCGTACTGTGCGTGTTCGCCCATTTCGCCGCGGCGGCGATGATGACGGCCGTCGCGATCGTCGTCGGCCTGTGTTCGCTGCGTGAATGCCGGATCTGCCACCGGTTCGCCGCATTGTCCCGCACCGCCGACTACGGCGCGATCTGCCCGGCCTGCCAGCGTCTGATCGCCGAAGGCCGCCAGCAGGAGCTGCTCGAGCGCCGTCTCGGTTGACGGATGGTCGATGGTCGATGGTCGCCGAGGTCGCACAACAACGGGCAGGCCGGTGGTGCCGTATCGGCGGCGGGCCGACGATGATGGACCGTGATGGGGTGGTTACTGATCGGCGTGGGCGGCGTGGGCGGCGTGGTTTGATCGATGTGGATGGCGTGGCCTGATTGGCGTGGCCGGATCGACATGGCCGGATCAACATGGTCTGATCGACATGGCCCCGATGATGGCCGAGTTATCCACAATCGTGTCATGGACGGTGACATCGCCGAACGCCGCGTTTCCCAAGAAAATCAAGGCGTGCGAGGCACCGTCGCGGAGTGTTCGACCACAGGGGTCGAATAATGCCCATCGGCGACGGGATATTCATTATGATCATCGCTATGAAACGGAGCATTGCGCTGAATGATCGTTGCAAGGCCGCGGAACGCCAACGGCTTTGCATATGGGCCGCGAACGACGCCGATCGGCGTATGCTTCGTCGGCGGTCGGAGGCCGGGGAGCTGGTTCGGGTGTTCGGCCGTTGCTTCGCTCGGGCCGATCAATGGAATGCCCTTGACCGTGTGGAACGGTATCGGCGCATCGTCCGTTCGTTGGCCGTCATGCATCCGAATTGGGTCTTTTGCGATATGACGGCCGCGGTGATGCAGGGCATCAGTGATTCGACAAGGCACCTGGACACGGTGCATATCGTTACGAGCCGGGAGCGGCATGTTCACGACTATGGTCAAGTACGGCATCACTATGTCAAGGACGATGCGTACGAGTTGGCCGATGGTGTGCGCGTCACGCCACTGGAGCGCAGTGCGTTCGACTGTGCGCGTAGGCTGCCGTTCCCGGATGGTCTCGCCGTGATTGAAGCCGTATTGCGTCTTGGCCTGCGCGGAAAACCCGATCTGGAGGAGTCGTTCGCTTCAATGCTCGGATATCGTCGTGCCGCGGCTCGGAAGGTGCTTCGATACGCATCCGGAAGGACGGAGAACGGTGGCGAGGCGTATTCGCTGGGCGTGATGATTGAGGAACGGTATATGGTGCCTCTTCTGCAGGAGGAGATCATCGATCAGTGCGACCTGTCTCGCGTATACCGGGTGGATTTTGCTTGGCGTACCGAGGACGGACGTCTTATCGTCGGCGAGCTTGACGGACAGGTGAAATACCGTGATCCCGCGATGTATCGTAACGGCAGCCTTCCTGATACGGTCATTGCGGAGAAGCAGCGTGAGGAGAGGATTCGGCTGGTTGCCGATGACATGTTCCGGTTTTCGTTCGGTGATGCGCTGCGTCGTGATCCGCTGCTGAGGAAGATGGACAAGGCCCGGGTTCCGCGGGGTTGTTGATGATTGGTTGCTGGTGACGGATGCCTGTGACAGGCCGATGCCTGTGACAGGCCGGATACGGGTTGTGCCGTGAAGTGTCTTGTGGAATGTCTTTGTGGGATGTCCTGGAATCTGCCGAAATACCTGAAATGTACGGGTTATGCCCACGATAGGTGTGGAGAGGAACGGCGGAAGGGGGACGGGATTTGACGTTGTGGGTATAGACGGGACCTTTGCGGATGCTGCTGGCGGTGTAGAGTCCGAAGAATCCGGATAATTCACCGGATTGTGGGTATGAACGGTATATAACGTTCGTTGGATCGTGGGTGATTACGGACGTTGTGGGCATAGACCGGTCATGTAGAGCCTCCGGAAGGTCCGTTCATGGTAGGTCTATGCCCACAACCGGATTGGGGCTTTGGATGGGCGGTCGGGTGTCGGTCGAGGCCTTATGAATGTTGGACACCCGGAGAATACGATGATCCCCGCCACCGTGGGATGCGGTGACGGGGATCGTGTCGTTATGTGTACGGATATGCGCCGGTGATGAGGTGATGATAAGGCCGTGTTCCGAGACATGATCTATGTTCCGGGACACGGCCGCGTCACCCGAGACGTGTCATCGGCCTGACTTCGTCACTTGGGCCGATGACACGCCATATCACTCGGACAGGGCCTTGTCGACGACCTCGGTGGCCTCGGCGAGCACCTTGTCGAGCGCCTCGGGGGACTCGAAGGACTCGGCGTACACCTTGTAGATGTTCTCGGTGCCGGACGGGCGGGCCGCGAACCAGTTGTCCTTGGTGGTGACCTTCAGGCCGCCGATCTTGGCGTGGTTGCCCGGCGCCTCGGTCAGCTTGGCGGTGATGTCCTCGCCGGCGAGCTGGGTGGCGGTCACGTCGTCGCCGGACAGCTTGGCGAACTTCTGCTTCTGCTCGAGCGTGGTCGGCGTGTCGACGCGCTTGTACCAGCTTTCGCCGAAGCGCTCGACCTGCTCCTGATGCAGCTGGGCCGGGTTCTTGCCGGTCTTGGCGGTGATCTCGGCGGCCAGCAGGTCGGGGATCAGGCCGTCCTTGTCGGTGGTCCACACGCGGCCGTCGCGGCGCAGGAAGCTCATGCCGGAGCTCTCCTCGCCGCCGAACGCGACCTCGCCGCTGAACAGCGGGT